>CAIYEN010000113.1 GCA_903925205.1 uncultured Opitutia bacterium
CCGGTCTACGTCGTCGTGAAGGGCTTCGCTGCTTCGCTGACCGCCGTGATTGCGACGCTCGCCGAGCGCTCCTATTGCTACCCGAACACCATCATCTTGCACCACCAGGTTTCGAACTCGGCCCGCGGTAACATGACTGTGCTGAAGGAACAGGTCGAATTCACGAACCGCTGGTTCGAGCGCCTCGGCACCCCTGTCGCGAAGAAGATGGGCCTCACCTTACCGGAGTTCGTGAAGCAGATGTACGCCAATGACTCGTCGGGCGACTGGCAGGCTTTCGGCGAGAAGGCCAAGGAGCTGAAGTGGATCGATAACCTCGTCGACCGCATCGAAGAGACCGCCGTGCTCGACCTCCTCCCCCCCGCCCCGACCGTGATGGCCTTGCCGACACCCCGGACCGCTCAAGCCGACGCCTCGGGCGTGGTGCCGAAGACCGACGACAAGGGCCACCCCTACTTCGAACTCCCAGCCCTCTCCAATCCCTTCGATGCTTGGTGGATTTATGACCCCCGCGGTCAGTACCGCTCCCGCTAAGCGGCCGACATAAATGGTTTAAAAGGGCCACGGACTCGTTCCGTGGCCCTTTTTCATTTGCTCGGAACTATCAATTAATATGACTGTCCTTATCCCCATGCGATTCCCCGCGCTCTTGGCCCTCGTGGCCACCACTACCGTATCCTTTGGTGCCGAAGACGGTGCCCAGGTTTACAACACGCTGTGCGTCGCCTGCCACGGCCCCGACGGCAAAGGCCTCAACGGTCTCCCTCCGCTGGTTGGCAGCGATTGGCCCAAGGGCCAGGCCGAGCGCTCCATCAAGATTGTTCTCAATGGTTTGACCGGCCCCGTCGAAGTGGCCGGTAAGGCCTACAACATCGACATGCCTCCGCAAGGGGCCGTGTTGAATGACGAAAAGATCGCCGCCGCGCTGACGTACGTCCGGAAGACCTTCGCCGGCAACGCCGGTGCCGTCACGCCCGAGCTCGTCAAGTCCGTCCGCGCCGCCACCGCCGCCCGCACCACGCCTTGGACCGCGGCCGAGCTCCTGAAGGATCACCCGTTCCCTGCGCCTAAGACCGCGCTCCTGAACCTTGTCGGTACGATGTACAAGGGAGAGTGGAAGGAGCTGCCTGATTTCTCCAAGCTTAAGCCCGCGCAGATTGAAGACGAAAACACCGGCATCATCAGTCCCGCACAGTCGGGCTTGAAGGACGCTTTCGCGATGGTCTGGACTGCGCAGTTCCAGGCCCCAGAAGACGGCAAGTACACCTTCCTTTTCGACTGCGATGATTTCGGTGCCCTCTATGTTAACGGCGAGCGTATCGCTGAGATCAAGGGTATTGGCCCAGTCGGTGATCGCCGCAAGGAAGTCCCGGTCTTACTCAAAAAGGGTGCCGTGCCGTTCCGCCTCGAGTACGTTGAGTTCGCCGGCCAAGAGGTCATCATCCTCGGTTATAAGGGCCCGAAGGATAAGGACTACAAGTGGCTCTCCGACAGCAAGCTCGGGGGTGCCGCCAAGGCCGCGGCCAAGCGTGCCCCGATCCCCGTCGAAGCCAAGGACGGCTACACCGCCAGCTACCGTAACTTCATCGGGGGCACGACCTCGCGCGCAATCGGCTTTGGTTTCCCGAACGCCACCAACCTCACTTACAGCGCGGACAACTGCGCCGTCGAACTGCTGTGGACCGGCAAGTTTATGGACGGTGCCCAACACTGGGTCGACCGCGGCCAAGGCAATGCGCCGCCGGCCGGTGACGGCGTGGTGAAGGTTTCGGACGGGATGGTTGTCGCAGGCCCTTCCGCTCCGACTGGCGCGATTGTTTCCTACCAGGTGAATAAGGACGGCGGTAAGGGCACGAGCTTCAAGGTCGTCAACGAGCCCGCTGAATTCAAGGGCTACCAACTCGATAAGAACGGCAACCCGACCTTCAAGGTCGCCGGCGAAGGCTTCAGCTTCACGGATGCGTGGACGCCTGCGGATACGCGCGGCTCGGCTGGCCTCGCCCGTAAGATTGTGGCGGCTGGCGACAAGCCTGTCACTATCGTCCTCTCGCGCGGGCTCACGGTGCAGGCTAACGCTGGCGCTTTCGAAGTCGGCCCGCGCTTGGTCGTTCGCTCGCTTTCGGGCGTCGCTCCCGCGGCCGCCGGTCCAGACCTCGTGCTTACGCTCAAGCCCGGCGAATCCGCCGTGCTGGGTTACTCCTTCCGCTAATCCCCTAGACCTATCTTTAATATGAAAAAGTTTACCCTCACTCTCTTGGCCCTGCTTGCCCTCGCTCCGTTGGCGGAAGCGCAGGCGAAGAAAAAAGCAGCCGATGCTAAGGCCCCGGCCAGTAAGAAGGCGGCAGCTGGTCCGGAAGCCTTGGCCCTTCAGGATAAGTATTACGAACGCGTCCAGATCCCGACCCCTCCCGGCGAGGTCGTCGAGGTCTCCTCGATTGCTTTGCTGCCTGGCAAGAAGGTCGCCATCGCCACCCGCCGCGGCGACGTGTGGGTCTGCGAAGGCGCCTATGAGGCCGACGTCTCCAAGGTCAAGTGGACCAAGTTCGCCTCCAACCTGCACGAGCCTCTCGGCATGTTCTACAAGGGTGGCTCGCTCTACCTGACCCAGCGTCCCGAGCACACCCGCTTGACGGACACCGATGGCGACGGCAAGGCCGACGCCTTCGACACGATCTGCGCCAAGTGGGGCATCAACGGCGACTACCATGAATATGCCTTCGGTTCGGAGCCCGACAAGGACGGCAACGTCTGGGTCGTGCTTTGCCTGACGGGCTCATTCCACGCTTACTCGCCTTGGCGTGGCTGGTGCGTGCGCATCACCCCCGAAGGTAAGATGATTCCGACGACTTCGGGCATCCGTTCGCCGGGCGGCATCGGCGCCAACGAGAAGGGTGACATGTTCTACACCGATAACCAAGGCGTGTGGAACGGCTCTTCTTCACTGAAGTGGCTCCGCCCCGGTTCCTTCCAGGGCAACCCGACGGGCAACAAGTCCTCGTTGCTCTCGAACTTCCCCGCTCCGCCCGAACCCCAGAGCGGCTCGCGCATTTTAACTGAGCGCCTCAAGTTCCCGGAATTCGTTCCCCCGGCCGTCATTCTCCCGCACGGCCGCGTCGGCAATTCGCCGTCCGGCATCGCTTGCGACATGACCAAGGGCAAGTGGGGTCCGTGGGCGAACCAGATGTTCGTGGGTGAGCAGACCGCCTCGCAGGTCCAGCGCATCAACCTCGAAGTCGTCAACGGCCTCTACCAAGGCGCGGTCTTCCACTTCCTTCAAGGCTTCGAAGCTGGCCTCGTGCCCGTGCGGATGGACCAGGAAGACGGTACGCTCTTCATTGGTGGCACTAACCGTGGTTGGGGCTCGCGCGGTTCGCAGCCGTTCACCTTCGAGCGGGTCCGCTACAAGGGCACGGTGCCGTTTGAGATGCACAATATCTCGGCCCGCGCGGATGGCTTTGAAGTGACCTTCACGCATCCCGTCGATGCCGCCACCGCCGGTGACGTCGCCAACTACTCCTTGGACACCTTCACCTACATCTACCAGTCCGCTTACGGTAGCCCAGAGGTCGATCAGTCCAAGCCTACGGTGAAGTCTGCCACGGTCTCGGCGGATGGCCTCAAGGTACGCCTCGTCGTTGACGGCCTCGTGCGCGGCCACATCCATCACCTCGTCGCGGACGGCGTCCGCAACAAGGCGGGCGATGCGCTCTGGCACAACGAAGGTTGGTACACGCTGAACGAGATCCCTGCTAAATAATCGTTATCGGTCTTTCCCCTCAGGGGAAGACTGTTGCCAAGGGGGTGTGTTTCTGGGAAATCAGAGACATACCCCCTGACCATTTATGCAACTCACCTGGATTGATTGGGCCATTGTAGCTGCTTCGATTTTAATCTGCTTCGTGCCAGCGCTTTTCTACGCCAAGCGCTCGAGCGAAAGCACCTCCGAGTTCTTCGCCTCGGGCCGTTCGGTACCCTGGTGGCTCGCTGGCCTTTCGATGGTCGCCACGACCTTCTCGTCTGACACGCCGAACTGGGTGACCGAGCAGGTCCGCAAGTATGGCGTCGCGGGTAACTGGCAGTGGTGGGCCTTCGTGCTCACGGGCGTGGCCACGGTCTTCTTCTTCGCCCGCCTCTGGCGCCGCTCCGGCGTCATGACCGACCTCGAGTTCTACGAGCACCGTTATTCGGGCAAGGCGGCCTCGCTGGTCCGCGGCTTCCGCGCCGTCTACCTCGGCCTCTTCTTTAACTGTTTCATCATGGGCATGGTGACCCTGGCTGCCTGCAAGATTGCTAACATCCTCTTCGGCATCGCCCCAATCTGGACCATCCTGATCTGTGGTGTGCTCAATGTCGTCTTCGCGGCGCACTCTGGCCTCTGGGGCGTGCTCGTCATCGATATGGTGCAGTTCTTCATCAAGATGACCGCGGTCTTCGCCGCCGCTTGGTTCTCGCTCGTCGAGGTCGGCGAGCGCCTAGTCGGCAAGGGCGCTGGCGGTTGGGCCGGCCTCAAGGCCCTCGTCGAGAAGCTATCGACCCAGCAGGTGAATACCGCGCACGGTGCGCAGCCCGTGATGTCGGTCGCCAATGGCTCCGGGCAGCCGTTCCTCGACATGCTCCCGAATTTCACGATGTCCGAGCTCGCGCTGATGATCTTCATCCTGCCGATTGCCATCAGCTGGTGGGCCAACTGGTATCCGGGTGCCGAGCCCGGCGGCGGTTCCTACATCGCTCAGCGCATGCTCGCCTCGAAGTCCGAGAAGGACTCCCTCGGCGGCACGCTCTTCTTCAATATCGCACACTACGTGCTCCGTCCGTGGCCGTGGATCATCACCGCGCTGTGTTCGATCATCATTTATCCCGACTTGGCCTCGATTAAGTCGGCCTTCCCGACCGCCGACCCATCCCTGATCGGCCATGACTCAGCCTTCCCGGCCATGCTCAAGTTCCTGCCCGTCGGCTTCGTCGGCCTGATGGTCGGTGGCCTAATTGCCGCCAACTCCTCCACGATTTTGACGCACCTCAACTGGGGTTCGTCCTACCTCGTGCACGACTTCTACCGACGCTTCATCAACAAGGACGCCTCCGAAGGTCACTACATCAACGTGGGCCGTCTCTCCACGGTCGTGCTCTACGTCTTCGCCGCCGTGCTTAGCCTCTTCATGACGTCCGCGCAGCAGGCGTTTGAGGTGCTCCTCTCCATTGGCGCCGGCACTGGCCTCATCTACATTGCCCGCTGGTTCTGGTGGCGTGTCTCGGCTTGGTGCGAAATCGTCGCGATGGTGATGTCGCTTGTCACCTCCTTGGCGGTTCCGTTGCTGATGCCGACCGCCGACTTTGCTACCCGTACCATCGTGCAGGTCGCCATCACGACCTTCGCTTGGTTGGTTACGGCCTATGTCGGTCCGGAGACGGATCGGGCGACGCTGATTTCCTTCTACCGCAAGGTGAAGCCAGTCGGTCCCGGCTGGACGGCTATCCGTGCCGAAGCGGGTGTGACGGACGCGGAAGTCGCCCAGGAGAACCGTATCGGGGCTGCCTTCCTCGGCTGGATTTCCGGTTGCACCGTTATCTGGTCCTCGCTCTTCGCCATCGGTAATTTCCTCTACTCGTCGGGCGATCCAGCCCGTCTCAAGATGGCTTGGATTCTCACGGCCGTCTTGGTTGTCAGCGGCTACGTGCTCCTCAAGGTCACCCAGCAGCTCTGGGCGGACAGCACGGCCTCGCAGGCCCGCGAAGACGCCCGCATCCAGCAGGGCTAAGCCCAAGGACAGTCACAAAAAAGGGGCCGGCATTTGCCGGCCCCTTTTGTTTGGCCAAGTTCAGTTTGAATGCAGGCGGTAGGTGTGGTCCCACAACTTAGGCTCCTTCGCGTGGGGGTTGAGTTCTTGCCAGCGGAGGTTCGTCTGCAGGTCGTACTCCAGGTTGCGGTCGTTGGGCGATGGGTTGTAAAATATGGTGAAGCCATTGCCTGCGCCCTGCGGGGAGATAATTTTGGCGTAGTGGGCGGATACCACATTGCCGTCCCTATCCAGTTGGGTGCGGACACGCAGGAACATCCCGTTGTTCTGCATAAGTTCCCGGTAATGCGCCAGATCTGGCCGAAAAGCGGTTTGGCGTTCTTCCTCCGTGAGCGTGAGTTCGGGGCTATACCCCTCCTCGGGTGCCTTATGTGGCACCGTTAACTTACAGTAGGGCCAGAACTGTGGACTGAGGATAATGCCGTCGCCTTTGTTCGGAAAATGATACGTCACGGAGTGGGTCCAGTTGCCGTAGCGGACCTTGCCTTCATCGAAGGTGAAGGTTCCGATTTCAGCATCCACTACGGCGCCACGTTCGGTCCAGGCGTCTTTAAAGCCACGGAACACGCTGGTCACCTTGATGGTGAAGTCCAGGTGCTTGCCTTGTCCGTGCGGGGGCATCAGTTCAAGCTGTTCGGCATCGTAGCCCACTTCGGTGATAGCCAAATTAGGTAACCTAGGGTCGGCCGGTTCCGTGTCTTTGGGCCCGTTGACGCGGCGGTGTCGAAAGGCATCTTGCTTCGCCTTCAGGGGGATAGGCTTGCGGACGTAGGGAAGGGTGATTTTTAACGCGAGTTTAGGCTCAACAAAATGCAGGTAATCCTGTTGGGTGACTGTCGCGTCGTAAGACTTCCATCCGGCGGCAGCATCGCTACTGCTTAAGGTGACGCGCATATCCGTGGTGAAGTAGTTAGGCGGGTCTTTACATATAAAAAGGCCGCTTTGGTCGGCAACCCAGTCATCGCCCCCGTGGCGGCCGTTTTTGGGATTAAAACTGATGCTGTCACCGCGGGCGCCGGCTAAGGGCCTTCCGTCTTCATCCACGACGTGGATGGAGAGTTCCTTGGGCGACGCTGTCAGTCGCTCGTGCTTCTCCGCAAAGGTTTCTGCCAGCCCGGAGTGCGCGCAGACGCTAGCGAGCGCCAATAACAAAAAGTGAGAAGTTTTCATTGGGTTTTTTCAATCATGTAGCTGAAGAAGGGGTGGACGTAGGGTAGGGCGACGTTCTTGAAGTCGCTATGTAGCCAGCGATTTTTAGTATCTTTGCTTCCGTGTCCTTGTTCGGGCCATGCTCTCGAACGCCCATCTTTCTCCAGGTCGTAGTTCGTAATGGGTTCGCCCACGGGGGATTTTGTCATCAAAGGTATCCCACCTGCGGCAAACGTGCTCGCGGGGATGCCGCGGGCCAAGACGTCGTACCAGGTATTTTTTCGATCCAAGGCCCATTCAGTCTGGTGCAGCATGCCGACGCCGTAGTGTAGGGAGATTTCTTGAAAGGGGCGGAAGAATGGCCGGGCGATTAAATACTCATTGGTGATATTTTTTACGGTATCTTCCGGGCTCATCGTCTGGCGGATGGGTGGCCACGCCCAAATATTATTGGTGTCCCAGTCGCCGTTGAACCCCCACCCGCCTTGGCGCTCCGATACTGTTAAAGCGGGCAGGCTGTAGTTACCCTTGAGCAACTCTTGGGTCTTCCATGCGCCCTCGCCCCAGCGGTAGATGTCCTCCCAGAGGCCCGCGTTCGTCATAGTGTCGGGGCATTTAACCACTTCGTCTCCGCCAGAGTAGCAGTTGATGGCGTATCTGCCCTGGGTGATGGCTAGAAATCGCTCCCGCCATTTTATCAGTCTCCGTCGATCCCCATCTGGGAATGGTAGCCTATACCATTCCGAAGCAAAGAGTCGTCGCTCGTACGGCCTCCAGGCTTGTTCGGTCATTTCCTGGGCTTGTTTTTCGTTATTATACCCATACGCCTCTGCGGCGACGGCGGCATTGACCATGAGGTAGCGGTGTGGGGTGAGCTTGGACTCCTGGAGGGCATGTGAAGCCACCATGTTGCCGAGGCTATGTCCAATGAGGGTGGTATTCCCGAAATCCAAGAACCCGAGGGACCCGATTAAAGCATCGCCGGTTTGGAAGGCGTTAAAGACACCTTTATGGTAGTCGAATTCGGTATCGCCGTACCACGTCACGCCGACGAAGCGCGCCTTGCTGCCCATGGCATAGAGGCGCTTGAAGGTCTCCGCTTGCCAGCCCTTGGCTTTATCGCAGTCGACGTTATAGCCGTGGATAAAGACGATCCACTTGTCCGAGCTTTCGTCGTCGGGCAATCCGCTGGGCGAGCCCGTGTTCGTCGCTCGAGCGTCGCCGGGTGGGGTTAAGAGCTTACGCCCCGAAGTGTCGGTGCAGATGCGCGTCAGGTCGATATGCCGGAACATGTCCGTCACGCTATGCACGGCGATCTTCAGCGGAATCGCGGCGATGACTCGGCCCCCTTTGGTGACCTGTAATTCCAGCGGACGCGGGGAGCTTCCGCGGCCTTCCAGTAAGATGACGCCATGCCCTAGCTGTTCGATGCGCGCCACCCATGTATCCGGTAGTTCTAAGTCACCGGCCACATCTAGATTCAGGACCGTGGCCTTATCTACGCCGCTGGCTAAGTCTGCCCCGAATGCCTTCAGGTTGGGCGTCATGTGAATCTTCCTCGCCTCCAGCGGCGTCAAGGAAGTCAGCACAACGTTGACGGCGTAGTCCGGTTGATGGAGTCGATAGCGGTAGCCGTCCGTGGTCGGCAGTAGCCGAATGACTTCCGCGATGGCCAGGTTCAAGGGGAAGAAGTCCGTCAAGTCCCGCTGGCCTTGGATGCCTGGCTCGGTGAAGTTGTTATAGATCTTATCGGTGATCAGCGGCCCGTTTTCGCTCACGGGGTAGGTATTCATAACGACCGGAGGGCGCCCTGGGACGTCGGCATCGTTGGACTGATGGTCACCGGCGTCGCGGTCGTCGTTGATCCATAGGCGCCAGGGTTTGCCAGCGGCTGGCCCTTCGCCGGCGGAGATGACGCCGTCGCGGTTGGCGTCAACCTCGAGCGCGGCCGCGACTAACGAAACGTTATCGATGAGGCAGCCGTAGGTCGTGTTCGCGACGGGCACGAAGTTTACCGTCACGCCCGCGGCGGCTTGTTCTGGGGTCAGGCTGAAGGCCAGGGTCGCTAAACTCCAGCCGGTGGCGGACTGCGTAGGGATATCGGTGCGGGCGATGGGTTGGCCTGCCGCATCAGTGACTGAAACCCAATAGGCGTTCTTGCCGGCTTGGGAGGAATTGCGACCACACTGGTTCCAGTGCAAGAGGTAGCCGCCGGCGCGTAGGGTGGTGAGCCGCTGCTTGATCCCGTAGTTCCCCTTGGATGCGTCGAGCTCGATGAACTGGTTGCCGTTGTTTGACCAAGCCTCGATTTGCGTCCCCTGGTAAGCGCTCCAGCCGGCCACTGTTCCCGCCGCTAAGTAGTCCCACTTGAACGCCCCGCCGAAGTAGCCACTCCCAGCAGCCGCCGAACGGTTCAGTTTAAGCGCGGTAGCAAAGTCGCCGTTCTTGAGCAGGTTCAGCGCTTGGCGGGACAGTTGGATGGTCCGTGGTGGCAGGCCAGGTGTGGGTTTCGGGCGCGGCGGGTCGTTGGGGTTGGTGGGGTCGGTTCCCAGCAGGAGCTCATCGCGATCCGTATAACCATCGCCGTCGGTATCGGCTTTGGTCGGGTCCGTCCCCGCTAGCAATTCCTCAACGAGGGTCAGGCCATCGCCATCTTCATCGGAGAGTCGATGCTCTAGGTCGGTTGGACCTAGCCCCTCGGATAGGGTGGTCGAGGGGGCGGAACTGTTCGGGGTGGGTTCGAGTGGCTGGGCAGACCCGGAGCCAGCGTGGAGCCAGCAGGCACTGGCGAGGCAGAGAAGGTAAGAGGTGAATTTCACCCCCTTCAGCATAGCCGACTATTATTAAAAACAATAACTAGACTCTAATACCCATTACCTAGAAGCCCGACTAGAGTCAGGGCTAGGGCGACGGCTTCAGGTGCCGAAGCGGTAGACCATCCGTTGGCGGTAGCGCTCGCCGGGACGGAGTACGCCCGAAGGATAGCCTGCGCGATGGAAGGGCGCTTGGTTGGGCGAGTCCGGGAAGAGCCCAGGCTCGAGGCAGAAGCCATGACGATAACTAAACTTTCGTTCTGCTCGGCCAGTGATCGAGCCATCGAGAAAATTACCGGCGTAGAACTGAATCCCCGGGGCGTCGGTGAGGACTTCCAGCGAACGTCCAGAACTAGCTTCCGTGACGCGGGCAGCGAGGCGGAGGCCGGCGGGGCTGCCGAGGTCGAAGCAGTGGTCGTAGCCACCGGCCAAGCGCAACTGCGGGTGTTCGGCGTTGATGGCTTGGCCGATACGGCGGGCGTGGCGGAAGTCGAAAGGCGTGCCGTCGACCGCGGCGCGTTCGCCGGTGGCAATCAAGGACGCGTCGGTCGGGATGAAACGTTCTGCGGGAATCGTTAAGGTGTGCTCGAGGATGTCGCCGTGGCCGGCGAGGTTGAAGAACGCGTGGTTCGTTAGGTTGCACAACGTCGGTGCATCCGTGGCCCCGGTGAAGTCGATCCGCAGCTCATTGGCATCATCGGGGAGGGTGTAGGTCACCGTGACCGTGAGGTTGCCGGGGTAGCCCTCGTCGCCCGCTGGGCTGACGTGGGTGAAGCGGATGGCGCTGGCCCCGCTGATGGGTAGAACCTCGGCGGACCAGACGTGTGCGTGCATCGCTTGGACCCCGCCATGGAGGTGTTGGCCGTGGTTGTTGCGGGTGACTTGGAAGGCTTGTCCATCGATGCTGAATTGGCCTTCGCGCAGGCGGTTGGCGTAGCGACCCACGGTGCTGCCGAGGTAGGCGTTGTGGTGGACGTAACCATCGACGTGGTCGTGGCCGAGGGTGACTTCGTCGACTTTGCCGAAGCGATCAGGCACGCGGACGGACGTCAGGGTAGCCCCGTATTCGCTGATGGCGACGGTCATGCCGCGGCCGTTGTTCAAGAGGTGGAGGCGGACCGGCTTGCCGTTAGCCTGCCCGTGGAGGCGCGTGCGGTGGCCGGAGACGCGGGTGCGCGCGAAGGCGACGGCGAATCCAGCCAGGGCAAAAACGGTGACAGCGAACAAGGCGAGGTCCATGCCCTCAAGTTGGTGGGCAGGCAGGCCTGAGCCAAGAAAAAGCCCCGCGGTGGCGGGGCGGGGGGGGGCTTATTTGGTGGCCTCGGCTGGCTTCGCACCGAGGGCCTTGGTCCAGTCGGCCGCAATCCGGACCGCTTCCTGGAGTTGGATATCGTAGTCAGGCCAGTCTTCGTCTTCAAGCGGGTCGCGGACGCGCGACATACGCTTCGACTTGCTGGTCCACTCGGCTCCTTCTTTCTTTTCCTGCTCGAGGGCTGCGTCCAGTTTAACGTCCGTGGCCTTGACGGCCTTGGTTGCTAGTTGGGCGAGTTCCTTGCGGACCTGTTCGCGGAAGACGAGGTCGTCACTGCGCTCTTGGCGGCGCTGTTCGAGCGAGAGGGAGACTTCCTTGCGGAGCTGCCGGCTCTTGGTCCACTCAATGGAGTGGGTGAGCGTCTGGAATTCAGGCATCTCGGCTTGGCGCTTGGCGGAGGCCTCGCCCAGCAGTTTAACAAGGTCATCGGAGAGCTTGGCCTTCAGCCAATCCCCTTCGTCGGGCTTCGTGAGGGAGGCGGGGATGGAGTCCCAGGCCAGCGGGCGTTCAAGGTCCGATTCCGCCACAGGCAGCACGGAAAAGACGGACGGCACCACGATGTCCGCCGGGACGCCCTTGAGCTGGATGGAGGAGCCGCTCGGGGCGTACCACTTCTGGATGGTCACCTTGACGGCGGACTTCACGTCGAGCCCGCGGAAGACGCGGTTCAGCTCAATGATGTTCTGGACGGAGCCTTTGCCGTGGGTCGTGGTGTCGCCAACGACGAGGGCGCGGTGGTGGTCTTTCATCGCCCCGCAGAAGATTTCCGAAGCCGATGCGGAAAGCTTGGACGTGAGGACAATCAGCGGGCCATTCCAAGCGACCTTTTCATTTTCGTCGCGGTAGTCTTCGATACGGCCTTGGCTGTCGCGCACCTGCAGGATGGAGCCCTTGGGGATGAATAAGCCCGAGAGGTCGACGGCTTCGGTCAACAGGCCGCCACCGTTCTTGCGGAGATCCATGATGAGGGCCTTGATGCCGAGCTTCTTCATCTTCTCGATCAGCTGCTCGACGTCCTTGGTCGGGCTGGAGCCGGTCCCGTCGGGGTTCTTGCCATAGAAAGCGGGGAGGTCGATGACGCCGATGGTCACGTTGCCGTTACCGTTCGGGGCCTCGAAGCAACGGGCGGAGGCCATCTGGCCGACGAGTTTGATTTGGTCGCGCTTCAAGGCGACGGTCTTGCGGACGCCGGCGGTGTCGACGAGCAGTTTGACGGTCGTGCCTTGCTTGCCGCGGATGCGGCTGATCGCCTTCTGGAGGCGCAGGCCGACGATGTCATCCATCTCGCCCGCTTCGCCTTGGCCGACGGCAATGATGCGATCGCCTGGCTTCACTTGGCCTGAGAGGTCGAGCGGGCCGCCGGGGAGGACTTCCTTGATGGTGCAATAGCCATCTTCATCGGCGAGCGTGGCGCCGATCCCGCACAGCGAGTTGCGCATCGCGATCTCGAATTCTTCCAGCGATTGCTGAGAGAAGAAGATGGAGTGTGGGTCGTATTGCGTGGAATAGGCGTTGAGGAAGAGCTCTTCGACTTCCTGCGGGTCAAACGTCAGGTAGACGCGAATTTTCTCGTAGCGCTTCTTAAGGCGGGCGACGGCTTCCTTAACCTTCTCCGGCGTGATGACCGGGGCGGTGGTCTCATGCGAAGGCTTCGCCTTGGGGGCGTCCTTGGTGGTTTGCTTATCTTCCCCGAGCAGTTCGGAGAGGATATCTAGGCGGAGGCGGCGGGCCCAGAGGTCGTCGGCGTCGGCATCACTCGTCGGCCAGCTACCTTTGCGGCGGTCCGTCGGGAAGACGCCGGGTTGGTTGAGGTCGATCGGGGCGTTGAGGGCGGCGAGGGCTTCGTCTGTACGGAGGGCGACCTTGGCCTTGAAGGCCTTGTAGATTTCGAACGCGGGCGTCAGGTTGCCGCGCTGGAGGTAGAGGTCCAGGCTCTTGGCGTAACGGGCCGTGAACTCATCGACTTCCTTCTGGGTAAAGTACATTTTACCGGGGTCGAGGCTTTCGAAGTAGGTCTTGATGACTTCATTCGTATCGACCGACGCCATCTCCTTTTTGCTGATGTGGAGCTTCTCGAGCAAGGCGACGGTGGCCCGGGTCTCGTTCTGCATGAGCTCCGTGGTCGTGTAGTTCTGGGTCGTCTGACCGAAGGCAGCAGCCGACAGGAGGACCAGCAAGGACGGGGGGAGGAATCGCATGGTGGGGGTATTCAGCGGAGGCGGGCGCTGAGTTCTTCGAGTTTGCGTTTCTCGCTCTCCGTGAGCGAGCCGAAACCCTGGGCCGAAATCTTGTCGAGCAGTTGGTCGAGTTCCGCCCGGGCTTGGGCTGGCGAAAGCCCTTCGGACGAGCTTTTGGCGGGTGTTTCGGGGCGGTAGGCTTCAGGCGATGCGGACATAGGCTGGCTTTGTACAATATAAGCGCCGCCAGCCTCGGGAATTGTCCGTCCCAGCCAGCGCCACATGAGCCAGCCTGAAAGCAAGCCGCCCAAGTGGGCCGAATGGGCGATAGCCTCCTCCGAGTTCATGGCCCAAGCGGGATTCCAGAAGGCCCACTGATGCCGTCCGGGGAGCTCCAGGAAGATCCAGCCAAGCGCCGCGATGCCCGTGGCAAAGATCAGCAGCCAGCGGGCCTTGATGTTTACCGGGAAGAAGAGAATCAGCAGTGTGATAATACTCTCCAGTCGGTCGAGTAGGGCGACGACCATCAAGGCGTAGACGCCGCCAGAGATGCCGAGTAGGTGAAGGCTGTCGCGCGGCCCGCCAACCCCCGTGAGCCACCAGACAATCGCGCCGAGGAGGACGCCCCCCATGAGCGTCTGGAGGTAGGCGCGGCGGCCGTAGCTTTCTTCAACGAGGTTGCCCAGCCACCAGAGGCCGAAGGCGTTCATCAAGAAATGCCAGACGCCACCATGGATCAGTGCGTAGGTCAGCCACTGCCAGGCTTGGGGCGCCGCATTGTTGAGTTCCAAGGGCTCCAGGAAGCTATAGCCCTTGAAGCGCGTGCTCCAGTCAATCAGGCCGAGGATACCAAAGGATAGTAATACCCCGAGTGTCCAAGCCGTCGCGGTCAGCTGCCGGCGTTCCGGCGTGCTGTCGCGCATGTAGGCTCGGTCACCGATGCCCACGGTCCAGATGGCTTAGAGCTTCTTCACGATCTCGTCGGCGAGGCCATACTCGATGGCCTCCTCGGCGGTCATGTAGAAGTCGCGGTCCGTGTCCTTGGTGACTTTTTCAATCTTTTGCTTCGAGGCCTTCGCAAGGATTTCATTCAGTTCGGTGCGGAGGCGTTCCATCTCCAGCGCCTGAATGTGGATGTCCACGGCCGGGGCTTGGATGCGGCCCATGATGAGCGGCTGGTGAATCATCACGCGGGCGTGCGGGAAGACTAGGCGCTTCCCCTTGCCCTTGGGGGCCTGGAGTAAGATGGAGCCCATCGAGGCGGCCATGCCGGTCACGACGACCGTGACGGGCGAGCTGATGAGGCGAATGGTATCATAGACCGCCATGCCCGCGGTGATCGAGCCACCCGGGGTATTGATGTAGAAAGTGATGTCCTTGCCGGGATCCGAGGTCTCCAGGTACAGGAGCTTCTCCACGATGTCCTTAGCGGAGGCGTCGTCGACGGCACCCCAGAGGAAGAGCTTACGCTGTTCCAGGAACTTCTTCTGGATGAGCATCGCGCTCGGCGAAGCATCCTTAGGAGCTGCGGGGGTCTTCTCGTCCTCGTCTTCGTCGTCGTGAGCCATGGGAAGGCATAACTTGGCACAAAAGGGGGCGGAGGCAAGCGTCCCGAGGAAGGTTTTTATCCACAATTCTTGTCTCCGTCCGCGGTGAGTGGGGCAGAAGGGTGGCTTTACCATCCTCTTGACCGCTGGCGCTTGCGCCCAGCCGAGTCTTCCAACTAATGGGGGGCGTGCTTTCCGTCCGCGTCTCTGGCCTGCGTCGGCGCCTCGGTTCTGCCGAGGTGCTTGGCGGCGTCGACCTTTCCGTCGAGGCTGGAACGCTCTATTGCCTCGTGGGCCCATCGGGGAGCGGCAAGACGACTTTGTTGAAAATCCTCGCCGGCCAGTCCGAGTCTGATGGCGGCCGCGTGCTGCTGGGCGGTAAAGACCTCAAGGCCCTCGATGCACGGGAGCGGGCGACGGCGATGGTCTTTCAGAATTACGCACTATTCCCGCACCTGACCGTCCTAGAGAATGCCGCCTTTGGCCTTGAGGCGCTGGGCTTAGCGGAGGCGGAGATTCGCACCCGCGCTTTGGCAGCGTTGACCTCGGTCGGCGCCGAGGCTTGGGCTGCGCGCCGTCCGCAGGAACTTTCTGGCGGCCAGCAACAACGTGTCGCCTTGGCCCGAGCCTTGGCCGCCAAGCCCAAACTCCTCCTGCTCGATGAGCCTTTAAGTAACCTGGATGCGGCGGCCCGCATTGAGTTACGTGATCGCCTGCGGGCGCTCGTCCGCACTCAAGGTTTGACGGTTATCTGTGTACTTCATGACCAGAAGGATGCCTTGGCGATGGCGGATCAGCTTGGCGTGATGCGGCAGGGCAAAATCATTCAGTCGGGCGCACCCATCGACGTCTATCGTCGGCCCATCGATAGTTGGACGGCGACGTTCCTTGGTTCCGCCAATCTTTTTCCGGGTACGGTTGTGCATGCGGCCGCCGGCGAATTCATTGCGAGCACCGCTTTAGGCGAAGTGCGGGGGGCGCTCTCACAACCGGCGCAGCCGCCCGCGGTCGGCGCGGCGCTCGTTGTCTGTATCCGCCCCGAATGCCTGCACCTGGACGCGATGGCGCCGGATGAGAACGCCTTCGCCGGCAAGGTCACCGATTCGCTCTTCCAGGGTGACCTTGCGGTCCATCGGTTCACGACCCCAGCGGGACTGGTCTTGCAGGTTGCGGAGCTGAACCCCCGTCAGCGGCTGGGCTCCAAGGCCACCGTCTATGCCTGGGCCGAGCCGGAAGACGTGGTTGGCTTGGTAAAATAACCAGTTAGGCCGTTTTGTGCCGGCGGGTGAGGGTTGCGGTCTCTCGTAGATTCTCTTGAGTAACGGCGTGGCTTGCCCCGCCAGACAGCTCCCCCTTCGTCGCCCCGGCTTTTCGCTGGTGCTATCCTTGATGGTGACCGCCGTTCTGGTCCTGACGATTATCGTCCTCGCTAGCTTCATTCGCGTCGAGTCACAGCTCGCGTATAACCGGCATGCAGTGCTGCGTGCCCGCCTGAATGCCTTGGCGTCGATGCGGCTCGCCGGTGGGGCGCTGCAGCAATTTATCGGACCGGACGCCCGCGTTACGGCCCCCTCGTCCCTCTTTGAGGACCCAGCGACCACCACTGGCCAGTATACTTATCCGGTGCTCGGCGTTTGGCATGGTTGGCAGGGCCGTGACCATGATACGGGCGGACGTTACGCCGGCCGGCCCTACAAGCCCGACTATAATCTCAAGGCGACAAGTAATGCAGATGGGACGCTCTATGGTGGCCGCTTCGTCGGGTGGTTAACGTCGTCTTCGATGGGTTACTTCGTCGCTTCGGCGGCGGTCTCGCCGCCCGCCCCACCAGCCGTTGTGGTGCCACCTAAACCTCCGACGGTACCAGTCGTGCCCGGCCCAACCCCCCCTCCACCCCCGCCCCCCGCACCGCCTCCGAACAAGCCGACGCCAGCCCCGGTGAATCCCAAGCCGACTGCCCCGCCGAAGGTCACGCCCGCCTATGATTCCGCTGGCCTAGGGACTTGGCGCTTTGCGGCCATCCTGCCGTCGTTCGGTTACTTTAATTATATTTCCCCTTTGGTTGGTCCCGCGACGACGGCGGTCTCCACGGGCCGCATTTACCTTTCACCGAACGCTTTCCCTGATGGGACGGGAGCTTTCGCTTGGTGGATCTCCGGTGAAAACCAGAAGGCCTTGTTGCATCCCGCAGAAAACCCGGCGGCGCCTGCCCCGACGATCGAGGAGGCCATGCAGCGCGTGCGCACTTATGGGAGTACGGACCTCGCGTCCCTCGGTTTAGTCGCTCCGCCATCGGGGACCACTTTGCCGAGCCGTGGCACCGCCGCGCTCGTGCCTGTGGCGACCGCCGGTAAGTCAGGCTTCCATGATTACACGACTTACTCGGTCGGTCTGCTCACGAATACCGCAACGGGCGGTGTCCGAAAGGACTTATCATTACTCGCCGAAACCTGGGATTGGATGGACGACGTGGACCCGCGGCGCGAGGTGAAGTTGCCGCTATTTCGCGCCCGGCCGCGACTGGCGGCTTCGTCTGCGACCACGGCGGACCTTTATTATGCCCGCCCTAAGTCCGCGGAAGTCGAGGGCACCGCGGCCGGCAATCGCTACCGCCATACTTTGATGTATTGGTGGTCCGATTACGGCTCCAGTGGGGGCTCGACGAGCTATAACGCCGGGACCTTTGGCTCTTTATCCTATATTCCACCAATCCGCAGCTGGAACACGTTGATCGACTACACGTTGCAGTATCGTAAAGCCGTCGTGAATCGTAGCGCCGGCGGCTTGGTTGAGATGGCGCCCTCGCAGGCGGGCAGCAGTCCACTCTTCAGCTACCACGAAACGGTTTACCGCCAGCCGGTCGTCGCCCGCGTGCAATTCGTCTTTGCGCAAGCGGCGACCGATAGCGGCGTTCTGGATGGCACCCATTGTCGGGCGATTTTGGCTCAGCCCGTCGTCACCGTGTGGAACCCCTACAATGTGCGGATGAAGGTGAAGAACTTTTCGCTGACGATGAAGGGGAATAGCCTGCCCGTGGCTTTTGAGTTGTCCCCGGCGTCGGCGACGGGTGGCCCCGTGCCCATGGGTTCATGGTTTAATGGCAACTGGGGGTCGCTCGGCCTATCGTTACAGGACCCCTCGGGGCAAATTGACCTGATGCCCGGCGAGACTCGCGTCTTTTCCGCGGCGACCGAAAGTGCCATGCTCTCGCTCAGCGCACCGGGTTCAGTCAACTTGCCTTTGACGCCCGGCTACGCCGCCGGTCGGCCGATTGGGATTTTCCTGAACTTGGAGAACCTACCCGGCGAGACCCGCATTTCTTCGCGGATGTTGAAGTTGAACACCGGCCGCGATGCGATCGCCGCGGATATCAATATCCCGGGCTGGACGCGTGGGACGCCAATCCGCCTCAGCTTCCGGAATAATGACCCTGTCGCGGCGGCCTTCATCTTTACAACGTTGTATGGGCCCGACGATCCGCCCGGCCCCGAAGCGTCGCTCGTCGACGTGCGCACCAGCCCCCGTCCGTTTGGCACTTTTTCTTTCGGCCTGCGCTCGGCCAATGACGGCACGGTAAAGCTCGACCGTGGCGTGGTCTCGCGCGGCACGATTCAGTCGAGTCCGTTTTCCGGCTATACCGAGCTCGGCGACAAGTCGCGCGAGGTGCTCACGGACCTTTCGCCGACAACAAATCAAGTGACCACACTCGGTGATGGCATTCAGTATCAGGGTGCGCTCCACCCGGTGAACGCGCCCTTTGATCTCTATTATCGGCCGCTCAGTGGTTGGATGGATAGTTATGCGCCGCAGGTCGACGCCAACCAGCGTGGGTTCATTGTTTCGGGCTTGGATGCCTCCAGTGGCTTGAGTCGGGCGGTCGTCGCGGAATTGCCGACCGTCCCACCCCAGTCGCTCGCGGATTTGCAAGGCTGGGATGCACGAGGTTTCAATCCTGCCCCCCCATTTCAGTTCGGCTTAATCGGCAACTCAGATGCTTCGCCGATTCTTCCCGCCGAGGATGTGGTGGGGCGTTGGTTTGATAACGCTGGCAATTACCACCTCCGCACGGAGCTCTCGGCCACCTTCCTGCAGCACGATGACAGCTTCTGCCTCAATCACGTGCTCTTCGATGATTGGTTTGTATCCTCCCTCGCGCCCGACCAGTCCGCGTGGAATCGGCTGGGCGCTTCGGCCGCGGGTAGTCAGGTCGTCGCTGAACTCAAGCTGTCCTATCAAAAGTATCTGGCGGGGAAGTCGCTGCCGAATGCTTGCTATCGTTTGAGTGCGGACGCCGCGGAGTTCTCTCCCGACAGTGTCGACGCAACGAAATTCCCCGATGCCTACCTTCGCTTCGGGGCGTACCTCACCGTGCCAGGACAGTTTAACGTCAATAGTTGCTCGGTGCCGGCTTGGCGGGCGGTGCTGGGACATTTGCGCGACCAGCAGGTTCCGGTGGCCAAGACCGCGTCGGGTGAGGTCGCCCTCGAGAAGTCGCGCCACC
Source organism: uncultured Opitutia bacterium (assembly GCA_903925205.1). Classification (GTDB taxonomy): domain Bacteria; phylum Verrucomicrobiota; class Verrucomicrobiia; order Opitutales; family UBA953; genus UBA953. The sequence goes on from CAIYEN010000113.1 coordinate 19,298, forward strand.
CGCTGCCGCGGATGTTACCGTCCCCCGAGGCGGCGACCGGGAGCGGCACGGCGGCCGCGGCCTTGACGGGTTTTGCGGCCCTGACGGATGCCCAGCTGGATCAACTCGCCGTTGAAATCGTTAAGCAGGTGCGGGCGCGTGGCCCCTTCCTCTCGCTCTCCGAGTTCGTCAACCGGCGCCTGCGTCTCTACGACGGCACGGATAAGGATTTGGCGCTCAATGGTGCCCTGCAGGCGGCTTTGAAGGCCTTAGAGCAATCACCGGCCCTCCATCCCGCCGCGCGGGCCGCTGCGCTCGGCAAGCCCACGACCCCGCCGACGGATGCGCGGTTATCGCCGGCGGGCTACCCGAGCGATTATATTAATCCACGTGCCTCGGTGGGCAACTCGACGCACGGTTTGCCCGGCTGGCCGCGGCAGGCCGATTTACTGCGGGGCTTGGCCCCCATTATCTCTGTCCGCGATGACACCTTCATTGTCCGGTGCTTGGGCGAGTCCCCGCACGGCGAGGGCACGGCCCGCGCCTGGTGTGAAGCGGTCTATCAACGCGTCCCCGAATACGTCGACAACCGCATTCCAGCTTATGAAGCCCCCTTAGGCAATAAGCCCGATCCGACCAAGCCCACCGTCGGCTTAGTGAACACTGTGCTGGGTCGCCGCGTGAAGTTAGTGTCTTTTCGTTGGCTGCGCTTCGACGAAATCTAAGCCCTGATTGCTGGCGGGTTTTCCTCGCCAATTCGCCCGCTTGCTTGCCTCCTGTGGGAGCTTGGAAACTTCGCCTACCATCCGTTCGGAAATCGGTCCTACGCTCAAGTTGGCGATCCCGATCATGCTGGGGATGTTGGGGTATGGGCTGATGTTCTACGTCGACGTCGCCATGGCCGGCCATTTGGGCGAAACCGCCCTCGCAGCGTCGGCCCTCGCTTCGAACCTCAGTTATATTCCGTACGTCTTCGGCATCGGTGTGGTCGGAGCGGTCGCCGTCTACCAGTCGCAGGATAACGGTGCCGGCGTGGAGGAGTCCGCTCCCGCCATCTTGCGCCACGGCATGGCGTTGGCGCTCGTCATCGGCGTCACCACCGCCGCTTTGAGTCATGCCCTCGTCGGCTATCTCCCGCTGTTAGGGTCTTCGCCAGCGGTAACGGCCGAAGCCCGGGAGTTCTTCATCCTGATGTCTTGGGCGATGATACCGGGCCTACTTTTCCACGCCTTGCGCGGGCATCGCGATTCGCAACACCAGCCCTGGATTTCCTTGGCTTGGTTGAGTGTGGGTATCCTCGCGAACATCCTTTTAAACTGGCTCTGGATGTTCGGTCACTGGGGCTTCCCGGCCATGGGTCTGGCGGGGGCTGGGTGGGCCACCTTAGTCGCCCGCTGCGTGATGCTCCTCGGCCTCTGGTTCACGCCAGGGCGTGGCGAGGTCCGTTGGGCGGATGGCCTGCAGCTCACGGTGTTCGACCGTTTGCTCAAGACGGGCTGGCCGGCTGGCCTGCATAGCTTAAGCGAAGTGGGTATCTTTGCGATTGTCCCAATCATGGCGGGTTGGCTTTCCGCGACGGCACAGGCCGCACACCAAGTGGCTATCAGCACGGCCTCGGCGGCGTTCATGCTGCCCTTGGGCTTAGGCATCGCCGCCGGAATTCGCGTGGGCGAAGCCTACGGTGCCAAGGACCCGCGGCGCGTCCAGGCGATTGGCCACGGGGCTTTGATCTTGGGTGGCCTCATCATGTCATTGTATGGGCTCATCATGGTGCTCTCCCGCCCTTGGTTGATGCAGACCTATGGCGTCGCCGGGACAGACATCGCTACCGTCGCCTCGTCGCTCCTGATTTTCGCCGCGCTCTGGGCACCCTTTGATGGGTTGCAGGTCGTCGCCGCTTATCTGCTCCGCTCTGTAAACTGTGCCGCCTGGGCTTCGTGGAGCGTCTTCCTGGTCTACTGGCTCTTTTGCCTACCGTTCTCCTTGGCCTTGGCTTTTCCGCGTGGCTTCACGCTCTTTGGCGTGCCAGTCGGCTGGTACGGGCTCGGCCCGTCGGGTATCTGGATTTCCTTGGCAACGGGTCTGACGCTGGTGGCCCTCGCCATGACTTGGAAGTTCCGACAGGTTGCTCGCTCCGGTGTGGCGGGTTGAGCCGTCACCCGTTCGCCATCGGGCTGTGGTGAAATCTTAACAGGGCTTCGGCTTTGCAGGCCATGGCGAGCGGTTAGTGTTCGGGTGCACCCCAATGCACCTCACTCAAGAAATCAACGATTCCTGGGAGATGGAAGAAGATCCGGAATACAGCTACCGCGAGGAAGCCGAAGCCGACGTTACCCTCATGTCGCTCGAAAAAATCCAGCTGCTCGTCGCCGAGTTGCGTGTCCTGGAGGGCAAGCAGGGCTTGCCGAGCGTAGCAATGGAACGCGTCTGTGATTATGTAGCGCGCGACCCCGTGTACTCCGCGTCCACCCGTTTACTCTTCCGTTCGACCTTCGATCGTCTCCGGCCGTAAGCCGGATGGCAGCCGCTTCAAGGGAGCTGGCAGCCTAGGAAAACCTCGGCGGGATCGTCGTCGTCTCGGCACAAAAAAACCGGCCTTGCGGCCGGTTTCAGGAGCGAACTTTCGTTCGGCTTAGAGCGAGCAGGCAGCCGAGGCGACCGGCACGATTTCCACCTTACGGTGTTCGCTGTCCCACTTCACGAGGCCGTCGGCCTTAGCGAAGAGGGTGTGGTCGCGACCCATACCCACGTTGCGGCCGGCACGCATCTGCGTCCCACGCTGGCGGATAAGGATGGAACCGGCAGAGGCGAATTCGCCGCTGTAGAGTTTGACGCCGAGGCGCTTGGAGCGGGAGTCGCGGCCGTTGCTGGAAGTGCCGCCACCTTTCTTTGTTGCCATGGTAGTATCTGGTTAAAAGGGGTTAATTAGGCAGAGATCGTCTCAACCTTAATCACGGACAGCTCTTGGCGGTGGCCGCGACGACGGTAGTAGCCCTTACGGCGGCGGTGCTTGAAGATGTCGATCTTCTCGCCGCGCTTGTTCTCGAGGATCTTGGCCGTCACGGTCGCACCAGCGACAGTGGGGGTGCCGATCTTCGCAGAGGCGCCTTCCCCCACGAGGAGGACTTGGTCAAAGGTAAGGGTATCCCCTTTGTTCTTACCAGGGTACTGGTTAACAATGAGAACGTCGCCTTGCTTGACTGTGAACTGGCGACCGGAGGTGATAAATGTGGCCTTCATGGCTGTCGGAAGGTCGGAGCAAACGGAGGGAAGGGGGGTTGGCAAGGGGATTTTAGGTCTAGGGGCGATTAAACCCAGAAATACCCTCAGGAATATGATTAGAAGGCCTAAAAGGGCGTTTTTCGCTAAAAACATTTGATTCGGGCTTTCCTGCCCCCTCCCCCCAGCCACAGTCGAACCCATGAATCCGTTTCAGTCTACCCCCCAGTCCTTTGAAGATCTGCCCGATAAAGACGAGGAACTCTCCCGCGAACTGACCCGTAATCTCGCCAAAGGTCCCACGATTCACCCGGGTGCCTTCGTTCATTCCAAGGCCGTGGTCCTTGGCAATGTGACCGTCGGGGCGAAGGCCAGCATCTGGCCCTGCGCCGTCCTGCGGGGGGATATCGCACCGATCAGCGTGGGCGAGGGCACGAACATCCAAGATGGGACCGTCGTCCATGTGGCGGATCGTCTCCCCGCACTGATTGGCCAGCGCGTAACGGTCGGCCACTTGGCGATGATTCATGCGTGCACTATTGGTGATGAATGCCTCATCGGGATGCACGCCACGATTCTCGACGGTGCCGTCATTGGACCCCGTTGCATCATCGGCGCCGGGGCATTGGTCACGAAGGGCACCATCATTCCCGCAGGGTCGATGGTCCTGGGTTCGCCCGCGAAAGTGGTGCGTCCGTTGACGCCAGCCGAGCAGGCGAGCTTACCCGGTTGGGCTGAGAAATACGTCAAGGTCGCCGCGCACCATCGCCGTTTCGAGTGACGGCCCCCCGCGTCCAGTCTAAAGAAGTGATTCTCGGTCCAGAGGCCTGGCGGCCGCGGCGTGAGGCCCATCAAGCCCGCGGGTCCGTCTTGGTGGAAGCGCGCCGGCACCGCGCCCTCGTGGGTATACGCGAGCCGATTGAGGATTTCCTTTTCACGTATTACCCGTTTCGCCTGAGCGCGCTGCAGCGGTGGACGCCAGGGGCTGGCGTGGCCTTAGCCGAAGCCGATGAACTGCTCACGGATGGGCGGTTTCAGCGCGGCGCCGATGGGTTAGTGCGCGTGGTCGCGCCTGATGAATTACAGCGCGGTCGGTTGGCCTTCGCGCGGGACCTCTGCGTCGCCGTCGCGGGTCGCCCCGCATTCCTCGGGTGCTTCGGCCTGCACGAATGGGCGATGGTCTATCAGCAGGCGGCCGAACGTCGCCACCAAGGCTGGCCTCTACGTCTCGGCCCCGAAGGCACCGATGCGGTCGTCCGTGCCTTGCCCATTCGCTGCACCCATTACGATGCCTTCCGTTTCTTCACGCCGCCCGCGCGGCCGTTGAATAAACTGAATCCGGACCTCGACGGTCGCTTGGTGAACGAACAGCCGGGCTGCGTGCACGTCACGATGGATCTCTATAAGTGGGCGATGAAGTCGGCGCCGTGGGTGCCCGCGGAATTGGCGGCGGATTGCTTCGAACTCGCCCGGGATGCACGCTCCGTGGACATGCGGGCCAGCCCTTACGATTTTTCCGCCGTCGGCCTCGCGCCGATCTGCATTGAGACGCTGGAAGGCCGCAGTGAGTACGAGCAGGAGCAACGTCGGCTCACAAAAAAGGCGGAACCCGTGAGGGCCCGCCTGGTTGCGGCACTGAACGAAGCGCTCAGCGGCTCGGTTCAGTGATTAGGGCAGCAGTTCGACCTTGATGTCCTTGTAGTCGACTTTGCAGCCTGGGTCATGCGCCTGCAGGGCGAACGTACCCGCGCCAACTTTCCGGCCCGCCATGCCCTTGGGTGGGGTCCAATCCGCAGGTTCGGTGAAGTCGACGGTCTGCTTACCGTTGATCCAGATTTGAATGTGCTTCCCTTCGACGCGGATGCGGTAGTCGAACCATTCGTCGTCCGGGGCGGGCGCAACGTCCATGACGTCCTTCACGGCGTAGAGGCCGCCGGTCTTCTTCTTGTCGGCATGCGTGGCGTTCACTTGGCACTCATAGCCGGCGGATGGCCAGCCAGCGTCCTGGTAGGCGGTGTGGAAGTAGATGCCCGAGTTGGCACCCTTGTAGGTCTTCACCTTGGCGGTGAACTCGAAGTTCTTGAAGGAGGCCTTTCCGTCGGTGCCGACGTAATAGAGGTGGCCTTGGCCGCCGCGAACTTGCAGCACGCCGTCGGCGACCTTATAGGTGCCTTCGGGCGAGTTCTTCGAAGGCTTCCAGCCCGCGAGGGACTTGCCGTCAAAGAGGTTAACCGCGTCGGCAGCGAAGCCAGCGGCGGCGGTGAGGAGGACGCACGCCGAGGCGGCGAGGGTCCGGAGGGAGGCACGGGGTATCATGACGAGTTCTAGCAAAGCCACTCCCCGCCAGTTCGGAAGTCTTAACTTAGCTGAAGACTTTGATACCGGCCTCGCGCATCTCAATGAGGCGCTTCTTCAGCGTCGAGCGGTTGATGCCGAGAATCATAGCGGACCGGAGTTGGTTCCCGCGGGTTTCTTCCATGGCTCGACGGATCATCTCCACCTCGATGGTGCTGAGGATGTTCAGGCCCTCGTTGAGGCGGTTCTGGCGGTAAATGGCCTCGTAAGCGGCGGTCATCGAAGCACCGGCTGTGGCGGTGGCATCGGACAGTGGTGCGGCGGCGGGAGCAGCCGCGTAGCTCGCAACGGCGGCCGTGGTGATTAGGGCGGCGGCGCGGCGTGGGTTAAGGACTTCCTGCGGGAGGTCCTTGGCGAGGATGGTTTCGCCCTTGGCGAGGACGTTGGCGCGCTGCACGACGTTTTCGAGCTCACGGACATTGCCCGGCCAATCGTGCGCCATGAGGGCGTCGAGGGCCTCGTTGGAGAGACGCTTCGGACGTAGCTTCTTCGCCGCGGCCTGACGTTGCAGCATGTAGTCGATGAGCAGCGGGATGTCGTCCTTGCGCTGACGCAGCGTGGGGAGACGAATGCGGAAGACGTTGAGACGGTAGAAGAGGTCTTCGCGGAAGAGGCGGGCAGCGACCATCGCTTCGAGGTCCTTGTTCGTCGCGGCAACGAGGCGAACGCTCACTTTGAGCGTGGTCGTACCACCCACGCGCTGGATCTCACCATCCTGGATGGCGCGGAGGACTTTCGTCTGCGTCGGGAGCGACATATCCCCGATTTCATCGAGGAAAATCGTGCCACCATCGCAGAGTTCAAACTTCCCGGGCTTCATGGCGGCCGCTCCGGTGAACGCGCCCTTTTCGTGGCCGAAGAGCTCCGACTCAATGAGGTTTTCCGGGATGGCTGCGCAATTGACGGCCATGAAAGGGCCCTTGGCGCGCAAGGAGTGCTGGGCAATGCAACGAGCGACGAGTTCCTTCCCCGTCCCGCTTTCGCCAGTGATGAGGACCGTCGCGTCGCTGGCAGCGACTTGGCCGATCGACTTGAGGACTTCCTGCATTGGCTCGGAACTGCCGACGATGCCTTCCTTATAATCGGCTGGGTTGACGAGCGAGCGCGCGGATTTGCCGGCGGAGGCTAGGTCGCGGCGGGCGCCGAGGGCGCGGTCGACCAGCGCGATGAGCTTCGCCTGATCAAAGGGCTTCATGACGTAGTCGTAGGCGCCAAACTTCATCGCCTCGATCGCAGTCTGCGTTGTCCCGAACGCGGTCATTAGAATGACCATGGCCTGCGGCTGCGCACCGCGGAGCATCTGCAAGGTCTCGATCCCAGTCATCCCGCCCATACGATTATCGAGGAGGATGACATCGGGTTGGTCGCGCTTGGCGAGGGCAACACCGGTTTCGCCGCTGTCGGCTTCAATCACCGTGTGGCCCTGGCCAGCAAGGGCTCGCTTCAGCGAATAGCGCAGGTCCTTGTCGTCATCGATGACGAGTACTTTGGCGGGAACGGGTGAACTCATGAATAAAAGTAGGCAGAAAGCGTGCCAGAGAGCGGAGACGGTCTATTTTGTCCCTAATGAGCTGTTAAGCAACAGGGTCGTGCTTATTTTTAAGCATTCCCAATTAAAAAAGGCCTTTGCAGGGGTTTTAAGCGCGTTTAGGGTGGGTTCGTGGCCAAAAAACTCCGCCTATTTCTGAAGGTTAGCATCGGTTTTTTAGCTGCCTTAGGCCTGTTTGCTAACGTTTGGCTTTGGTCGGCGGGGGTTGGTCGCTCTTACGCCCACCCCGAGCAAGTCCCACCCGGGTCCGTGTTGGTCCTCCTCGGGACGAACGAGTTTGTCGGTCAATCCGAGATTCCCACCGGCACCTACCGTCCCCGCATCGTGGCCGCGGCGGAGCTTGCCAAATCAGGTCGGGTGAAAGTGGCCGTGGTCTCCGGCATTGAGTCCCAGACTTTCACCATGGCCCGTGACCTCCGTGCCGCTGGCGTTACTTGTCCCATCGTCCGCGACCCGTACGGCTGGCGTACGCTCGACTCAGTCCATCGGGTGGCGGCCGCTTACCCGGGAGAGCCGGTGGTTTTCGTTTCTCAAGGGTGGCACTGCGACCGCGCACTGTGGCTGGCGGATCGTCTGCCGCTGCAGGCTTGTGCTTATCCAGCCGCCTTTGGCGATGGCTGGCGTCCGCTCTGGGGTTCGGCTCGCGATGTGCTCGCCAAGCCGAAGGCGGTTTGGGATTGGCTGACGGGGAGCGAACTCTCCACGCCGCAGCCAGTCGCCACGGGTAACGTACCGGCCCGCTGATTACGTCCGTTCGTGGCGTCCATCGCTGCGCCGGAGTAGGTACCCTTTGATTTCCAGTAGGGTCAACGCAACCGCCGCTTCGGCCTGGGAGCACTGCGTGCGTTCCGCCAGCGATTCGGAGTCATGCGCGGTGCCGCCGCCGAAATGCTTGAGCCAACGGGCATCCGCCGCATCGAGCTTTTCCAAGGGTAACGTCAGTTGGCCGCGCGCTTCGCCGAGTTCGGCCAAGATGTCGTCGAGCGACGACACCAAGGTGGCGCCGTCGCGGATGAGGGCATGGCAACCGCGGCTGGTAGGGCTATCCACGCGGCCCGGGAGGGCGCATAGCGTCTTGCCTTGTTCGCCGGCGAAACGTGCGGTGATCATGCTGCCGCCGTCCACATCAGTTTCGACCACGATGACGGCCTGCACGAGCCCCGCGACGATGCGGTTGCGTTGGGGGAAACTTTGCCGATCCGCGGGGCGCCCAAGCGGAAACTCCGAAAGCACGGAGCCACGTTCCGTCATGCGTTGCCGGAGCTTCAAGGCTTCCGGTGGATACGTGAGGTCGAGGCCGTGCCCTAAGACCGCCGCGGTCCGACCCTCCGCTTCCAAGGCTCCTTCGTGCGCGGCGAAATCGATACCTCGGGCGAGGCCGCTGACAATCCACCAGCCGAGTTTGGCCAGGTCTCGCGCCAAACTGCGCGCGAGGCCCGCCCCATACGGCGTGCAATGCCGCGAGCCAATGATGGCGACCGCCCGTTCGTTGGGCATGGCGGCACCTTCCATGTAAAGGACGAGGGGTGCATCCCAGAGCTGGCGGAGGGCCGCCGGCCACACCGCATCAGCCTCATGCAGGATGCGAAAGTTCAGGGCTTCGCTCCGGCGGATTTCGGCTACATAGTCGAAGTCCCGCTGCAGGAGACTGGCGACCATCGGGGCCGTCAGGCCTTTGACCTGTTGCAGGGCTTTCACGTTCGC
>CAIYEN010000114.1 GCA_903925205.1 uncultured Opitutia bacterium
CCGCAGGCCAAGGTCGTCGAGATCACCCGCGAGAAGAAGATCGTCTGGACCTACACCGATGCCACGAAGGAAGGCGTGCACGAGTTCCAGCTGCTGGATGAGGCTGGTAAACCGCTGACCGGAGTGCTTCGCTGACCGCGACGTGCAGTTCCCCGACCCTCAGGCCGCGCTCAACCATGCGATGGAACTCCATCGCCAGAGGCGTCTGGCCGAGGCGGAACAAATCTACCGGGAGCTTCGCCTCCAATTCCCGCAATCACCCGACCTAGTCCACCTGCATGGACTGGTGATTTTCGAACTCGGACAACATGCGGCAGGTGAAGCACTCCTGCAGGAATCCATCCGCCTTAATCCGAACATCGCCCACTACCACGGGAATTACGGCACCAAACTTGTCGATCAACGCGACACCCAGCGGGCAATTGCTTATCTACGCCGCGCGGTGGAACTCGCCCCGGATGCCGCCCAGCATCACTACAACCTCGGCAACGCCTACGTCCAAGCCAAGGCCCACGAAGAAGCCATCGCCTGCTATCGCGGTGCTCTCGCCCGCAACGCCGATTACGCCGTGGCCGAACTGCAGCTCGGCATGGCGCTGCACCTCGTCGGCCGCACGGAGGAAGGCATCGCCCACTATCGCGAGGTGCTGGCCCGACGTCCGACCGACTACGCAGTCGCGACCAACTTGGGGGCGCTACTCCAAGCCCAGTGCGACATTGACGGTGCCATTGCCTCCTTCCAGCAGTCGCTGGCCATCGAGCCGAAGAACTTCTTCGCACTGAACAACCTCGGCATCATGCTCAAGGAGCGCGGCGAGATTGCCGAGGCCGTCGAACTCCTGCGCCGCTGCCTCGTCCTCAACCCCGAGTCAGCCGAAGTCCTCAGTAACATCATCCTGACGATGCATTACGATCCTGCGTCGACCGACGAGATGTTCGCCGAACTGCACCGGGAATGGAATCGCCGGCATGGCTCCCCGCCGGCCGGACCGATCAAAAATCATCCGAATCTAAAGGAACCCGGTCGACGCCTCCGCCTCGGGTACGTCTCGGCCGATCTGCGCGACCACGTCGTCGGCCGCGCCCTCCTGCCCGCCTTCCGCCACCACGACCACACGGCCTTCGAGATCTTCTGCTACTCGATGAGTTCCGAGCAGTCGCTCACGCGAGAATTCAAGGCCCATGCGGATTGCTGGCGCGACATCGCCGGCAGCACTGACCAGGAGTTCGCACGCCAAGTGCAGGCCGACCAAATCGACCTGCTCATCGATCTCGGATTGCACACCTCCGACAATCGCCTGACCGCTTTTGCCCTAAAACCTGCGCCGCTCCAGCTCTCCTGGCTTGGCTACCCCGAGAGCTCCGGCCTCGAGACCATCGACTACCGCATCAGCGATCGACACCTCGAACCCCCGGCAGGCAATGCCCTGAGTTCCGCGCACGAAAAACCCTGCCTGCTGGCGGACAGTTGGACCTGCTATGAACCCCCCGCCGGCTTCCCTGAGGTCAATGTGCTGCCGGCCCTTCAGCGCGGCGACGTGACCTTTGGCTCGTTCAATAATTCCTGCAAGATCAGCGCCGAAGTCCTCGCGACCTGGGGCCGCATCCTCCGCGGCGTCCCAAACTCGCGTCTCATGCTCCTCGCCAAACAGGGCGGACACCGCCAACGCATCACCGACCGCCTCGCGAGCCATGGCATCACCCCGGACCGGCTGGTGTTCGCCGATTACCTGCCCGCGACCGACGATCTCAACCAGGGCACCCTGCTCTCCCGCTATCATCAGGTCGACATCGCTCTGGATACTTTCCCCTACAATGGAATGACCACCACGCTCGACGCGCTCTGGATGGGCGTGCCGGTAGTGAGCCATGTCGGGCGACGTAGCCTCGGACGTGCCGGACTCAGCCTGCTCACCACGGCTGGGCTGCCCGAATTCGCCGCAGATTCCATCGACGCCTATGTCGACTTGGCCGTCCGGACCGCCAACAATCTCCCGAGACTCTCCACGCTCCGACGCGACCTGCGCCCCCGACTGTTGAAATCGCCGCTCTTGGACGCCCCTGGCTTCACCCGCAAGCTTGAGGCAAGCCTAAGGAAGACTTGGGCAGATTGGTGCCGACAATAAGGCCAGAAACGCCCCGGACCGGCGAGACAGTCTCATAGCTTTAAATAGTACGGAACAAAGCCCACCCCGCCCACCTCCTAATCTTACCCCATGAAGCGTCTGGCTGTGATTTTTCTCTTACCTTTGGCCACCTTTGCCGAGGAAACCCCGGTGGTCCGCCTGGACGCCAAGCACCAGCAACTCTTCAAAGACACCTGCGTCTCCTGCCACGGGCCAGACAAGCAGAAGGGCAAGTTCCGCATCGACCAACTTTCCCTGAAGGTCGACACCGTCGAGACGGCCGAGCGCTGGCAGAAAGTGCTCAATCAGATCAACTCAGGCGAGATGCCGCCCGAAGACGAGAAGCAGCCCTCCGCCACCGCCAAGACCGAACTCCTCGACGACCTTTCTCATATGATGGTGGCCGCCCGGAAGAATCTCGGCGACCAGAACGGCGTCATCACGATGCGTCGTCTCAATCGTCGCGAATACCGTAACAGCCTCCGCGAACTGCTCGGCGTCGAGATCAATGTCAGCGAACTCCCGCCCGACGGTGGCTCGGGCGGCTTCGACACTGTCGGCGCTAATCTCTTCATGTCGGCGAACCAGATCGACCAGTATCAACTACTGGGTCGCGAAGCGCTCGAAGAAGGTTTCGCCTGGCAGACGGCCGCGGGCGTCCAGAAAAAACTCCATTACGAAGGTGAGACCATCACGCCGACGGTACGCGCTTTCGTGAAGTATCAACTCGACGCCCGTGAACGCGCGATCAAATGGAAAGCCGCAGTCGAAGCCGCCGCCGCCAAGCCGGAGAACGCCGCCCTGGTCGCTCAGATCAAGAAAGAGACGAATAACAATGAAAGCCGCTTCCGCCGCGAATGGGCCCGCATTCCCGGCGCACCCAATCCGCGCACGTTCGGCTTCGATAAGAAAGGCGAGAACGATGCCGACCTGGCAAACGACTCCCTGGGAGCTGGCTGGCTGAAGTATCATCAATATTACGCCAGCATGCCGGACGTGGAGCGGGGCGCCTATCTCGGCACCCAGACGCGACATCCGGCGGAACTCAACCTCAACTACATCGAGATCCTGGTGCCGTTCGACTGGCCGGTCGGCGAGTATATCGTCCGCGTCCGCACCGCGGCGGTGAAGGACGCCCCGAAGGAACGCCGCTTCCTCGACTTCGGTATCCACGCCCGCACCGCCAAGGTCATGTCGACCCGCGAGATCACGGGCACGATTGAAAATCCGCAGGTCGTGGAATTCCCCCTCACCCTGACCCGCGGCAACGCCACGGCCCGCGACAACCGCCTCGTGTACCTTCGGGAAAAAGGCAGTTGGGATAGCAATGACGAAGGCGGCCGCAAGCGGAGCGAAGCGGTCAAACGCAATGGCATCGGTCCGGAACTAGCGCTCTGGGTCGACTGGGTCGAAATCGAACGCATCCCCAACGCCATCAAACCGAAGCCACCTGGATTCGTGGCCCTAAACCTTCCACTCGATGACAAGGCACCGGCACCGGCCAACGCTGAACTTCGCGCAGCGCTAGACCGTTTCGCGACTGAAGCCTTCCGCGGCGCCAAACCGCCGGCCAAGTATCTCGACCGCCTGATGGCCTTCTATGGCGTCCGCCTCAAGGCTGGAGACGCGCCCACCGCCGCGCTCAAAGAAACCCTCGCGCTCGTGTTGGCCTCGCCGATGTTCCTCTACCTCGCCGAGCCTGCCCCGGATAATAAGAAACGCCCGCTCAGCGATCACGAGCTCGCCGTCCGCCTCGCCTACTTCCTCTGGTCCGCGCCGCCTGACGCCGCCCTCCGCGAACTCGCCCAGCAGGGCGAACTCTCCAAGCCCGATGTGCTCGCGGCGCAGACCGAACGCCTGCTCAACGACCCGCGTTCGAAAGGCTTCCTCCAGCCGTTTACGAATCAGTGGCTCGGCATGGATCGCTTCGATTTCTTCGAAGTGAACCGGGCGCTCTACCCACGCTTCGACACGGGCACCAAGGTCGCCGCCAAGGGCGAGGTCCATGAGACCATGGCCCACGTGATGCGTACCAACGCCAGCTTGCGCGACCTGCTCAAGTCCGACTACGTGGTGATCAATCGCATCCTGGCCCACTATTACGGCATCGAGGGCGTCAAGGGCGACGACTACGAGAAAATCAAACTGCCCGAAGGCTCGCCTCGTGGCGGCCTCCTCGGCATGGCCGCCATCCACTTCATGGGCGGCAACGGTGAACGCACCAGCCCCGTCGAACGCGGTGCCTGGGTCCTCCGCAAACTCCTTCACGATGCGCCGCCCCCGGCGCCGGCAAACATCCCTGCCCTCACTCGCCTCGCTGGCAAATCCCTCGAGACCAAGGAACGCCTGCGCGCCCACCAGGAAGACCCGCAATGCGCCAACTGCCACCGCAAGATCGACCCAATCGGCTTCGGCCTCGAGAACTTCGACGCCGCCGGTCAGTGGCGCACCACCGACAGTATCATGGCCCTCAGTGAGACCGGTAAACCTGATCCCAAGACCAAGAAGACCTGGACCATCGAAGCCGCCGCCGCCCTCTACAAGGGCCCGGCTTTCAAGGATTACTTCGGCCTCCGCGACATCATCGCCTCGAAGCCTGACGCCTTCGCTCGTAGCTACAGCGAAGCGCTCATCGAATATGCCCTCGGACGGCCGATCGGCTTCCGCGATCAACCTCTGATCGACGCGATGGTGAAACGCGGCGCCGACAAGGACTACGCCTTCCGCAGCTTCATCCACTCGCTCGTTGCGAGCCCTGAGTTCCACACTAAATAACCCTTACCCCGCCATGAGCCACCCCCAGACCCGCCGGCACTTCTTGCGCTCCAGCAGCGCCCTCGTCGCCCTGCCCGTGCTCGCCTCGCTGGGCTTCCAGCGCTTCGCCTCCGCTGCACCGGCGCCCACCCCGCCGAAGCGCCTTATCTTCCTCGGCTTCGGCTGGGGCATCACAACGGAGAGCTGGTTCCCGGACATGAAACAGCCGGGCAAGGATTACACCCTGCCAGCCGGGCTCACCCCGCTCGCGCGTCACAAGGCGGACTTCTCCGTCGTGCAAGGCCTCTGGAATAAATATTCCAACGACGGCCACTGGGGTAGCACCATGTGGCTCTCCGGCGCCAACCGCTTCGCCGAAGCCGGTCAGACATTTCACAATAGCATCTCGGCCGACCAGGTCGCCGCCGCGCAACTCGGACTCTCCACCCGCTTCACGTCGCTTCAGTTAAATGGTGCCGAGAACGGCGAAGCCTCTGGCCATGGCCCGGGGCTCTCCATGGCCTGGAACGCCTCCGGCAAACCGATCGGCGGCGAGAATGGGCCCGTCGCGGCCTACCATCGCCTCTTCGCGAAGGATAACACCCCGATCGAGCAGCAGAAGGCCATGCTCGCCCAGCGCCGCAGCGTACTCGATGCGTTCGTCGAAAACGCCCGCGATCTGCGCCGCGACCTCTCTAAGAACGACACCCAGAAGTTGGACGAATACTTCCAGGGTATCCGCGAGATTGAAGTCCGCCTGAGCAAGGACGAGCAGTGGCTGGGCGTACCGCAGCCGAAGACCGACTTGCCCGAGCCCCCTGCCGGCCTCGCCGGCCGAGAAGAGATCAAGATCATGTACGATATCATGATCGCTGCGATGCGTACTGACAGCACCCGGGTCATGACCTACCGCCAGCCCGTCAGCACGCTCCTCACGAGCATCGGCGTGAAGGTCGCCCCGCACGACATGAGCCATTATCACTCCACCATGGGCGAGAAACTCGAGGCCTCCCAGCGTCGCGACCTCGCACAGAGCGAACTCCTCGCCGGCTTCATCGACAGCTTGAAGGCCACCAAGGAAGCCGATGGCAGCTGCCTCTTCGACCACGTCGCCCTCGCCTACGGCAGCAATATCCGCACTGAGCACAACCTCGACAACTGCCCCACCCTCGTGACGGGTCGCGGCGCGGGCCTGAAGCTTGGCCACAATATCATCGCCCCGAAGGACACTCCGCTCTGCAACGCCTGGCTCGCGATGCTCCGCGGCGTCGGCGTGAAGGCTGAACGCCACGGCGACAGCTCAGGCGAACTCACGCAGATGATCGCCTAAGCGAGCGAAAGGCCTCGCGTCTGCTTTAGGTTTTGCAACCAAGGGCCTCGGGCCTTGTCCTAGGGTGGTGCACCACCCCCTGCTCGCCCTGCTCCTGCTTCCGTTCAGCTTAATCGCGGCCAAACCCGCTCCCGCCGAACACTACTCACTGCCCCCCGCCGCGGCCGAAGCCTCGCTGCCGGGCGAAGGCGCCCTGCGCCGTTACGACGGCTACGTGAAGCGCTGGAATACGATCCGTCCGCAGTGGGCGGCCGACGTCGCCAAGGATCAGGGCGCCGTGGTCTTCCTCGGCGATTCGATTACTCAAGGCTGGGGAGCGGATTTCAAGAAGTCCTTCGATGGCATGAAGCTCGCGAACCGCGGCATCGGCGGCGACACCACCCGCGG
>CAIYEN010000115.1 GCA_903925205.1 uncultured Opitutia bacterium
CTGCTCTTTCGCATCCTCTTCATGTCCTTCTTCAGCTTCAAGATTCGTCCTTTCTTCCGCACCCTCGGCGTCATCGCTACCTGCCTGTGGCTCTCGCTCCTTGTCGCGTACATCGCCGACAAACTTTCGGCGCCGACGCCGCGAGCCCTTGTCCATCAGCCGGCCGTCGTGGCCGTCGCGACGCCGGAAAAGAAGGAAGTGACACCGCCGCTGACAGCTGAACAGATCGCCGAGCGCCTCGACTACGGGCTCTACGGTTCGCACCCCTATCGCTCCCGTCTGCGCATCCTGATGGGCTACGGCGACGGCGCACTGCTCAACGATTTTCGCACCGACTTCATGGACGACTTCAAAGGTCACTTCGGCAGCCGGCTCAACACCCAGGAAAAAGCCGAGCCCAATTCCGCGCTGATCGTCGCGGCGGTGCTGGATGCGCTCGGAGACATCCTCACCAAGGATGGCGTCCCGCAGAAGATCACCTTCGCGGACCTGCCCGGAAATCTGGACAATCTGCCCGATCGCGCCTACGCGCTTTATCTCCGTTCGCTCGACGCAGATCGTGCCCGAGGAATCGAGCTAATGGATGAGCTCCTCGCACTCCCCGCGGAGCAGCGTCGGCCGCTTAACGCGATCGCCAAGTATCGCCGGGCGCGCCTGCGGATGTCGCGCGAGGATTGGTCCGACGTGAGCGACGCCGATCTCAAGGCGAGCCTCAAGTCGATCCGGGAAGATCTCACCTCGGTCGCACAGCACGCGCGTGACGGCTCGCTCGACCCCGCGGAAATCTCCGAAAACGCCGCCTACTGGCTCGCCTACACGCGCTCGATGATCGTCCCGTCGGAACGCCTCATCCGCCTCGGCGAAGCCGATTACGCGGGCGCCGTCACCACATACCTACGCATGCCGCCTCGAGGCCAGGCCAACGCCGTTAATTCCTGCCTGTGGCTCGCCCGCAAGCTCTGCGTGGAAGGTCACCTCGAGGTGGCCGTAGCGGATCCGGACGTCCGGCTGCTCATCACGCTCTTCCTCTGCGCTGGGGGCGGCAACAGCGATGAGACCATGCTTACGAATGATCTCGTCAAGCAACGACGCAACGACTGGCTCGATGCACTCGCCAAGGCGAAGATCGACCCGGCCTTCGCGCCCGGATACATCGCCCTGCTCCAATACGATTGCGGCCGATGGCAGGATTGCCGGCGGAGCGCGGAACTGATGCCACCGGACCAACCGCTACGCCAACTGCTGCTCGCACGCTGCCAGCTGCGCCTCGATGGCGACATGTCCGCCGCGCGTCGCTTGCTCGACCCACGTCCGAGTTCGGCCGCCGCGACAAATTCGAGCTCAAAATCCGCTGCGCCCGTGACGACGCAGTTCGACATGACGACGCTGATCAGCCTGCAAGCGGAACAAGAACTACGTAATCGCGTCCAAGGCGAACTTGGCCTGCACGCCCTCGCGAACAACCAGCTCGCCGTCGCGCTGTCGTGCTTCGAAGCAGGGGGTTACGGCGTGGAGGCACTCTACGTCGCCGAATGCCTCCTTACGCTCGAAGAGCTCGAACAGCATGTCATCACGCGCCGGAAGAACGGACAGAAGCCGGTAAAAATCGAGAGCCATTGGCAGGAACCGTTCGATGACCTCGAGCAGGAACTGGCGTCCCGCCTGATGCGCGCGGGACGGCTCGAAGAAGCCCTGGAGTTCGTGGCCCCTGTGCTCCGTTCCCAGGCGACGCACTACGTGCTCCTGCGACGGGGTGCCGAACGCACCGACCTGGGCGACCGTTCGCGGGCCGATTCGCACTGGCGCTGCGCACTCGCGATCCGTGAGCTGGGCGAGGTCATCCTGCATGCTCCCTACGGCCAGAGCTGGACGAGCAGCGGAGGTTGGCATGTCGGCTACGGCTACTTCCCCCGCCTTCGCCTCGGCAAACCTCAGGATGATTAGCCTCTCCCGACCATGAAGCTCGTCGCTGCCGGGCAAGAGGAGCTTCGCCGCCTCTCCGATTGGCAGACCCAGCACATCGACAACCCTGACCTAGCGGAGCGCGATGCCCGGTTCGCTTCGTTCCGCCACGCGATGCAAGCCGCGGAACTCCTCCCCGCCAACGATCCCGCTGGCGGCGTGATCCTGCAATACGCTGGCAATCTCCTTAAGTACCGAGCTCCCAAGACCGCCGCTTCGGCCTATCGACTCCTCGTGAATCGCTTCCCGCAGACGCCCTACGGCGCCTACGCGCTGAAGTCCCATTGGTTCTCACCCGAACGCCCGACCCCACCTGCCGATATCATCAGCAAGTAGCCGTTCATCCTTACCCATACTCCATACTCTCAACTTCATACTCTCGTAACCATGCGCTCGTACCACCGACCACTCATCGTCGTCTTCTCCGCCCTCGGACTCGCCACGCTGCTCTCCTACGCGGCCATCGAACTCACCGAACCTGCCAAACCACCCGTAGAGGTCCCGTTCTGCCACAGCACGAGTGTTTCTATCCCGCTCAAGCGCTCCAAGGATCGGGAGGAGGCTGAGACCTTTGCCCGCGCCAAGACCGATGCCGATGACGGCGATCCTGCGAAGCTAATGGTTCTGGCAAATTGCTATTTCCTAGGCATCGGCACGACCAAGGATGAGAACGCGGCGGCCAGGTTACATAAGTTGGGCGCCGAGAAGGGGGATGCGCTCTGCCAGTTCACGTTCGGACATGAACTGATGGTCGGTGCCGGAGTGAAGAAGGATCCGGCCGCGGCCATCGCCTGGCTTCGCAAGGCGGCCGACCAGAAGCTTCCCGAGGCAGAGTACCTGCTCCATCAGACCTACGCCGAGGGAGCAGAGGTCGCGACGGATAAGAGCGAAGCCCGGAAGTGGCTCCTGCGAGCAGCGGAACATGGCCACCACGACGCGCGGGCCGATCTTGCCGAGGAAATTCTGGAGGAGAAAGACCGTAAACGTGCCAAGTCTGTACCCACTTGGGTCCGCCCAGGTGCGATGGCTGGCCATGCTCGTTCATGCTACATCATGGGATACATCTATACCGTCGGGTTTGGCGTGGATTCAGACCCTGTGGAATCGATGGCCTGGCGGCTTGTCCTGCTCAACATCCATGACGAGGACAATGCGCGCTCCTGGAATATTGACTACTTCGGCCTCGGTGAGGCCAATCAGGCCAAGGCGGAAAATCGAGCCAAGCAACTTTCGGGACAGCGGAAATACGTCTCTCCTTTCGCTCGTAATCCGGAGGATCTTATCGCCGAGAAAAACGATTTTGCGGCGACCAAGCTGGAAGCAGAAAAGGGCGAGGTCATCGCGCAACACCGACTCGCCGTATTCTACCATCTTGGCCGTGGTACGGAGAAAGACGAAACCGAAGCTGCCCGCTGGTGTCGCAAAGCCGCCGAACAGGGCCTTCCCGTGGCCCAATATACGCTCGCGCAGACACTTCGTCTAGGTGAAGGGGTATCGCCCGACCTGAAGGAAGCCTTCGCCTGGTACATGAAAGCCGCCAAGCAAGGCAACATCGACGCCGAACA
>CAIYEN010000116.1 GCA_903925205.1 uncultured Opitutia bacterium
CCTGCCCGGCGCACATCCCAAGGAGTTCGAGAGCGGTGCGTTCATCATCGGTCTCCTCGTCGCTTGGCGGGTCTCGTGGAGTGTCTGGACCGCCATTCTCCTGCGCCGCGTCCGTTCCGATGAGTCCGCTTTGGAGGTGTCGCTGTTGCGGACCAGTAAGGCCTCGCTTGTCGGCCTGGCGCTGTGCTTGCCGTGGTACCTGGTACTCCGGCGGAAGCAGTCCTGCGCCTGTAGCCTCGGCACATTCGTCGCCTTGGTCACGGGTCTCTGGTCGCTCTTGGTGATTGGCGGCCCGCTCTTGTTGGTCTTGGCCCGTGACCGCCGTCTACGTGCCGCGGTGAAGGGCGACTGATCAGAGCTCGCAGCCTTGCTGGGTCTCGCGCGTCGGCCGGGCGATGAGTCCGCGGTGCGGTTCTTCCGGATAACGCTCGGTGGCGCGGGCGCCGAGGAGGTGTGCGTCGCAACACTTCAGGAGGTCGGACATCGTTTCGGTCCGGCGCATCTCGTGCAGGAAACGACCTTCGGTATCCACGGCGAGGCCGATGAAGTTCAGGAATTTCTTGAGGCGACCCGCCTGGCGGTCGACGGCCATCGCTTGATCGCAGCATTCCTCGGCGATCTCCTGAATGTAATGACGTACGTCCCCGAGCGTGGGTGCGAACGGCTCGCGGCCTTGCTGGACGGCCCGCCATTGCTGAAAAATCCAAGGATTCCGGATGGCGTGGCGGCCCATCATCATGCCCCACGCCCCGGTTTCGGCGAGGAGCCGCTGGGCCTTGGCGGAGCTCGTCACGTCCCCGTTGGCGATGACCGGGCAGGGGACGGACTGCACCGCGTGCGTGATGGCGGCGTAGTCGACCTCGGACCAGTACAACCCTTTGACCGTCCGGCCGTGGACCGTGAGCAGGTCGACCTGGTGCTTGGCGACGAGCGCGAGGATGGCGTCGAAGTGACGTTGGTCCTCGAAGCCGATCCGCATCTTCACCGTGAAGCGTCCCGGCGTTTCGGCGCGCATGGCGCCGAGGAGTTCGTCAATCTTCGCGGGGTCGCGCAAGAGGCCGCCGCCGACGTTTTTACGGTACACTTTCGGGGCCGGGCAGCCCATGTTGAGGTCGATGCCCGCAATCGGGTATTTCTGCAGCAGTTTGATGGTCCGCACCATGTGCGGCGTGTCTTCGCCGATGAGCTGGGCGAAGACCGGCCGGCCGGTGCCGTGGTTCAACAACGAATCCACGATGTGCTTTTCCGGCGTCGAGGATTCGTGCACGCGGAAATACTCGGTCACAAACCAATCGGGCCCTTCCCGTCGGCCGATGACGCGCATGAAGCCGGTTGTGGTCACGTCCTGCATCGGCGCCAACACTGAGGGGCGCGTGCCGTCGACCTGAGGGGCGGGTAGGGGAGTGCTCACGCCTGCTTCCGGAGCCGGGCGAGCGTCTCCGTCATGTCTTCGCAGGCTTCGATGACTTGGCGGCTCAGGAAGACTGGCCGCTTGGCCTTCACCGCCAGCACCAGCGCGTCGCTGGGACGGGCATCGACTTCGGCGACCTTGCGGGCGACTGGGCCCTCTTGGCTCAGGACGATGCGGGCAAAGAAGACGCCGTCTTTGACTTCGAGGATCACGACATGACCGACCACGGCGTCTAAGCCGAGCAGCAGGTGCAACATGAGGTCGTGCGATTGCGGGCGTTCAGCGACCTTCCCCGCCAAAGCGGCTAGCAGGGCTTCACCGACGGAGGCGTCGACCTGAATGACGATAGTCTTGAGCTCGGTGACCAAGAAGACGGCGGTGCCTCCCTTGGTCGGAATGACCTCGAGGTGCTTGACGGGCAGCACGGGCAGATTGCTCATGACGAAAGCATTTGGGCCATCCATTGCGGTTCGCAAGCCTGACCACCCGATTACGCCCGAAAGCCGTCGCATATTCCTGCCAACCAACCTTGAAATTCAACCCTTTTGGGGCACCTTCGAGGTGTGCACCCCTTTCTCAAAGACGACTTTCTCTTCAATTGGAGCCAACTCCAGCCAGCGACGATTGAGCCGGACATTCGCGAGGCCCTCCGCCGTGCGCGCATCAACGTCGATGGCTTCAAGAAACTTTCCGGCCCGGCCCTGACTTACGATAACGTCCTGCTGGGCTTCGAGAACGCCACCCGCGAACTCGGTCGCGGCTGGGGCTTGGTCACGCACCTCGACGCGGTCCTGAATTCGCCCGACCTCCGCACTGCTTACAATGCCTTGTTGCCTGAGGTGACCGCGTTTTACACCTCGCTCACGCTCGACGCGGAGATCTGGGCCGTGTTCAAGGCGTATGCCGCCACCGCTGAAGCCCAGGCCTTGAAGGGCGTACACCGTCGTTTTCTGCAAGAGACGATGGCCGACTTTGAGGAAAATGGCGCCGACCTGCCGGCGGCGCAGAAGCAGCGCCTCGCCGAGCTCAATGCGCTCCTCGCTGCGAAGACCCAGAAGTATTCCGAGAACGTCCTCGATTCGACCAATGATTGGGAACACTTCGTCACCGACGAAGCCCGCCTGACGGGCCTCCCGGCCAGTGCGCTCGCCGCTGCGAAGCAAGCCGCCACGGGCAAGAGCCGCCCCGAAGCCTGGCGTTTCACGCTGCAGCAGCCGTCCGTTTTCCCGGTGCTGCAGTACGCCCAAGACGACGACCTTCGCCGGCTCTGTTGGGAAGGCCTGACGCAGGTTGGCCACAAGGATAAGTGGGACAACACGGCGTTGGTCTCGGAAATCCTCGCCCTGCGCGATGAGAAGGCCCGCCTCCTCGGCAAGGCGCACTTCGCTGACTTCACCACCGTCCGTCGCATGGCGCGTCATGGCGCGACCGCGCTGGCGTTCATCGAAGACATGGCCAAGCGCATCCGCCCGAAGTTCGAGGCCGAGATGTCCGAACTCGAGGCCTACCGCGCGAAGAAGGCCGGCGACGCGGTGCGTGTGTTGCACCCGTGGGAGTTCGGCTTCTATGCTGAACAGATGCGCCGCGAGTTGCATGGCTTCGATGATGAAGCCCTGCGCCCATGGTTCCCGGTCGATGGCGTCATCGCCGGGATGTTCAAATTATTTGGCGGATTGTTCGGTATCCAAGTCGTGGGCCGCGACACCGTCACCGTCGATGCGACGGGGACTCGGCAGGTGATTCGGGCCGCCGCGCCCCGCGGGGAGGGTGATCCCGTCTCCGTCTGGCATCCTGAAGTCCGCTTCTACGAAGTCCGCGACGGCGACCGTCACCTCGGCTCCTTCTACACCGATTGGTTCCCTCGCGAATCCAAGCGCGGCGGCGCCTGGATGAATTTCCTCCGCACGGGTGGCCCGCGCCGCGACGGTTCCTTCGCCCCGCACCTCGGTTTGATGTGCGGCAACTTCACGCCGCCGGTCGGCGACAAGCAGGCCCTCCTCACCCACGACGAAGTCACCACTGTCTTCCACGAGTTCGGCCACCTGCTGCACCACGTCCTCTCCGAGGTCGAAGTCGAATCCCTCTCCGGCGTGCGCGTCGCTTGGGACTTTGTGGAACTCCCGTCGCAGATCCTGGAGAACTGGTGTTGGGAAGAAGAGTCGCTCGCGCTCTTCGCCCGCCACCACGAGACCGACGCGACCCTGCCGACCGAGCTCCTCGCCAAGCTCGAAGCCGCCGCGAACTTCCGGGCTGCGTCCACCTGCATGCGTCAGCTCTGCTTCTCGAAGCTCGACCTCGACCTCCACATCCGCGCGCAAGAGCTCAAGGACGCCGACCTCGATAAGCACTGGAACGATGACCTGGGGGCTTGGCAGACCCGGACGACCCGCCGCCTCCCATCCATGGCCCGTCGGTTCAACCACCTCTTCTCGGATGCCACGGGCTATGCGGCGGGGTATTATTCCTATAAATGGGCGGAGGCCCTCGAGGCCGATGCCTTCACCCGCTTCCTTAAGGAGGGCGTCCTCAATCCTAAGGTTGGGCGCGAATTACGGGCTAAAATCCTCGCCAAGGGCAATTCCGAGCCGGCCGAGGCGGTTTTCCGCGATTTCATGGGCCGGGACCTCGATTCCGAGGCCGTCTTGGTCCGAGACGGCCTGGCCTGAGGCCCTCCCGAGGTGACGGAAGCGTAAAAATGCCCACTAAATGGGCTAGGACGCCTTATTCCCCTTGCACCGAGGGGGTTTTTCCTATGCGTAAGGCCTTTACAGATGAATCTCCGTAACATCGCAGTCATTGCCCACGTCGACCATGGCAAGACCACTCTCACCGACCGCCTGCTCTACCAGTCCGGCATGTTCCGCGCCGAGGACCTCGACAAGCTCGCGGGTGGCCAGCACGGCCTCATCATGGACTCGGGTGACCTCGAGCGTGAGCGCGGCATCACCATCACCGCGAAGAATTGTGCCATCAAGTGGACCGACCCGCGCGATCAGAAGGAATACAAGATCAACCTGATCGACACCCCCGGCCACGCGGACTTCGGCGGCGAAGTCGAGCGCGTGCTCAACATGGCCGACGGTTGCCTCCTCGTCGTCGACTCCTTCGAAGGCCCGATGCCGCAGACGCGCTTCGTGCTCTCCAAGGCACTCGCCCTCGGCCTCAAGCCCATCGTCGTCATCAATAAAATCGACAAGGCCTCGGCCCGTCCGGACGCCGTTGTCGACGAAGTCTTCGACTTGCTCGTTGCCCTCGATGCACCGGAGTCCGCCCTCGACTTCCCCATCGTCTACGCTTCCGGCCGCGAAGGTTGGGGTACCCTTGACCGCGCCAAGACCGTCGAAGGTCAGCGTCCGAAGGACTTGATGGATCTCTTCTATACCATCGTCGACAAGATCCCTGAGCCCTACGCCGAAGGCTCGTCCCGTGGTGCCGCCGCCGGTTTCAAGTCCCGCGCTGAAGCCCTCGCGAACCCGCTCCAGATCATGGTGACCGCCATGCTTTACTCCGATTACGTCGGTCGTATCGCGGTCGGTCGCGTGACCGCCGGCAAGATCGCCCCAGGCATGCCTGTAATGATGGTCACCCGCAATGGTGAGCAGTTCAAGCAGCGCGTCCTGGAAGTCGAAGTCTTCGAGGCCTTGGGCCGCGTGAAGGCTCAGGAAGTTTCCGCTGGTGACATCTGTGCCGTCATCGGCCTCGACCACGTCGAAATCGGTGCGACCATCACGGACATCGAGGACCCCCGTCCGATGCCTCCCGTCAGCGTCGACGAGCCCACCGTGACCATGGCCTTCCGCGTCAATGATTCGCCGTTCGCGGGTCGTGACGGCAAGTTCGTCACCGGCCGTCAGGTCGGCGAGCGCCTCATCAAGGAACTCGAAAAGAACGTGGCTCTCCGGGTCGACCGCGTCGCCGGTGATGACTCTTGGAAGGTCTCGGGTCGCGGCTTGATGCACCTCGGCGTCCTGATTGAGACGATGCGCCGCGAAGGCTACGAACTCTCCGTGGGTAAGCCCACCGTGATCATGAAGCAGATCGACGGCGTCGAGTGCGAGCCCGTCGAAAC
>CAIYEN010000117.1 GCA_903925205.1 uncultured Opitutia bacterium
CCGTTGATCATGATTCATTACAACGACGAGGCCAAGGTCGACGCCGCGCTGCCGTATTTCCGCGATGCCTACCGCCTCGCTCCGAAGCGCCCGAACATTCCGCCGCTCGTCGTCGAGCGCGTGGCCTAAGTTAGGTCCGGAAAATGAAACAGAGAGCCGCGGAGTGATCCGCGGCTCTTTTGTTTTAAGCCCGTGCTACGGCGCTTGGGCGGAGTCCAGACGCTTTACGCCAACCCGCGCTTCGTGCCTTGGGCGAAGGCCACGAAATTGCGGACGATGCGGGAAGAGGCTTCGGGCAGCGCCTGGGCCTTTTCGATGGCCTGGGCGGTGTTGAGGCCGTCGCGGTAGAAAAGGCGGTGCAGGGCCTTGGCCGAGGCGATTTCTTCGTCGGTGAAGCCCGAACGCTTGAGCCCGACGGCATTGATCATCTTGGTCTCACAGGGGTTGCCGTCTGCGATGACGAAGGGCGGGACGTCTTGCACGCACTTCGAGCAGGCCGCAACCATCGCGTGGTCACCGATGCGGCAGAACTGGTGGATGCCGGCGTTCCAGCCGATGTTCACGTGGTCGCCGACGTGGACGTGCCCAGCGACGGCGGAGTGGCTGGAGATGACGAGGTGGTTGCCGATGACGCAGTCATGGGCGATGTGCGAATAGGCGAGGAGGGTATTATCGTCGCCCAGGATGGTCCATTCGCCCTCTTGGGTGCCGAGGTGGACGCTGACGTATTCGCGGAAGGTGTTGCGGGCGCCAACCTTGAGGCCGGGCTTCCCCGGGCGGGCTTTGAGGTCCTGCGTGCGGCCACCGATGAAGGCGTACGGGAAGACTTCGCACTGCGGCCCGAGCTGCGTGTAGCCCTCGACGGTGGCGTGGTGGTGTAAGATGCAACCATCGCCCAACGTGACGTCCGCGCCGACATACGCATATGCCCCGACCTGCACGCCGGCCCCGAGCTGGGCGCCAGCTTCAACGATGGCGGTGGGGTGGATCTGGGCGCTCATCCGGGCTTTAGCCTTGGGCGACCGAATCAGCGATGGTGAAGAGGAGCTCGGCCGAGGAGACCGTCTCGCCGTTCACGAGGCATTCGCACTCGGCGGCGGCAATGCGGCCACGGACCTTCGTCAGTTTGGCGCGGATTTCGAGCGTATCGCCCGGGGTCACGGCCTTACGGAACTTGACCTTGTCGGCACTCATGAAGAACACGACCTTCGGGGCTTCGTCGGCGGCCCCGCGGCGCAGCATGATGAGGCCGGCGGCCTGCGCCATGGCTTCGATTTGCAGCACACCTGGCATCACGGGCTGGCCCGGGAAGTGGCCTTGGAAATAGGGCTCGTTGATCGTGACGTTCTTAATCGCGACGAGGGAATCGTCGGTCAGCTCCACCACGCGATCCACCATGACGAATGGGTAGCGGTGGGGAAGGGCGTTGAGGATTTGCCGGATGTCGAGGGCGTTACCAAGGGGCGCCTTCGGGGCGTCGACCTTCTTGGCCGGTTCCGCCTTGGCCTTAGGGTTCTTGGACTCCTGCCACTGCTTGCGCACGGCGGCGGCGAGGCGGGCGTTGAGGGCGTGACCGGGGCGGACCGCGATGATGTGGGCCTTGAGGCGGATGCCGGCGAGGACGATGTCACCGACGATATCCAGGATCTTGTGGCGGACGAGCTCGTCCTTGAAGCGCAACGGCTCCTTGCTGACGACCTTATCACCCTTGAGAATGATGGCCGAATCCAGCGAGCCGCCTTGGATAAGGCCCTTCTTGAGGAGCTCTTCGATGTCCTCGTAGATGGTGAACGTGCGGGCCGGGGCGATCTGTGCTTCGTATGTCTCGGAATCGATGTCGATCGTAAGGTGCTGCGTGTGGATGCCGCGGTCATCCGCCGAGGTGCATGTGATGCGCAGGCCATCGAAGGGGAGGGCGATGATGGAGCGGCTGCCCTCGTTGATCGTGATGGGCTGGGTGAGTGTGAAGACTTCGCGTTCGTCGGGCTGGTCGACGATGCCCGACTGATGGATGAGCGTCGTGAACGGACGGGCGGAGCCGTCGACAATCGGCGGTTCTGAGGCATCGAGTTCGACGATGGCGTTGTCGACGCCCATACCACTGAGTGCGGAGAGCACGTGCTCAATCGTGTGCAGCTTGACGGCGTCAGAAGAAACGGTGGTCTTCCGTTCCAAATCCGTGACCATTTCGGAGACCGGACGGACCTCGGGCTTGCCGAAAAGATCGATGCGACGGAAGACGAGGCCAGTGTTAGGGGCACCCGGTTTGAGGGTCAAAGTGACCTCTTGGCCGGTATGGAGGGCCTTGCCTTTGACTGAGGCTTCTTTTCCGAGGGTGCGCTGTTTCATGCCGTGCACATAGTTATTCACACCCCCCTTGCTCTGTAAAGTCATAGTTTCAAGGGGTTTGTGTGGCTATTCGAGGTGCTCGCAGGGAGGGGGTGCCCCGCCTGGATGTGAATGGTTAGGGCTCACCTCATGCGGGGGCTCTCCGACTGGGGGTGGCTTGGCCGCTAGCCCCATAAATGCAGGATAAAAGACCCCCGTCCTCGTGCGGTCAGTTTGCCGAAAAAGTCGCGGAGCGGGCGCTGTCACGAAGTGGCGCACCGTCGCGGTCGCCGTGTCAGGTAGAACGTAAAACAACCCTTGTGAAGTCGCGTTGCGAACAACTTCGGAGCCCGTGCACTTGTTCACACGTTTGGGCGACTCCTTGACACTTTGGCGAGCGAAGCAAATCGTCAGCCCGTGCTTCTGGTCATCGATAACTACGACTCCTTCACCTACAACCTGGTGCAATACTTTGGCCAGCTCGGCGTGGAGCAGAAGGTCTTCCGCAACGACCAGATTACGGTCGAGGAAGCGCTCGCGCTTAATCCCGACCGCGTGATGATTTCGCCTGGTCCGTGCTCGCCGGCGGAAGCGGGCGTGTCGTGCGACATGATCCGCGCCTTCGCCGGCAAGAAGCCGTTGCTCGGCGTCTGCCTCGGCCACCAGGCGATCGGGCACGTCTACGGCGGCCGCGTCCTCCGCGCCCCGAACCTGATGCACGGCAAGACCTCCCCGGTCTTCCACAACAACACCGACCTCTTCCAGGGACTGCCCAATCCGTTCAACGCGGCCCGTTACCACTCGCTCATCGTCGAGCGCGAAACCTTCCCCGCTTGCCTCGAAATCACCGCGTGGACCGACGACGGCCTCGTGATGGGCCTGCGCCACCGCGACCTCCCGGTCTGGGGCGTGCAATTCCATCCGGAATCTTTCGCCACCCAGAACGGCCTCGACCTCTTGGCGAACTTCCTGCGTCTCTGATCGATGTTTTGTCCGCGCTGTAATCACGAAGACACCAAGGTCCTGGAGACGCGTCTCGGGAAGGGGAATCACTCCATCCGCCGCCGGCGCGAGTGCCTCGCGTGTTCGCATCGTTTCAGCACGATCGAAGAAATCGTGCGCGAAGGCCTCGTCGTCGTGAAGCGCAACGGTGCCCGTGAAGACTTCGATATCACCAAAATCGCGTCGGGTATCCGTAAGGCGACCGACAAGCGTCCGGTGGAAGTGGAACGCATCAACCTGCTCATCTC
The DNA here is from genome assembly GCA_903925205.1 of uncultured Opitutia bacterium. GTDB lineage: Bacteria > Verrucomicrobiota > Verrucomicrobiia > Opitutales > UBA953 > UBA953. The sequence goes on from CAIYEN010000117.1 coordinate 3,579, forward strand.
CGAGATTGTTGAAGGCCTCCAGAAGAAGTTCGAAGATGAAGTCCCCTCCAGCGCCATCGGCGAGGAGATCATGACGCACCTCCAGTCGGTCGACCAGATTGCTTACGTCCGCTTCGCCAGCGTCTACCGCGAGTTCCGCGATATCGACGAGTTAGCCAAAGCCATCGACCAGCTCCGCAAGGGCGGCAAAGCCAAGTGACTTCCGCCGCTGCCGCCCCCACCCGCCCGGCCCGCCTCCGTACGCTGAACGCGATGCTGGCGTCCTTGGTCGGGACCGAGGCCCCATTGCGCCGGGATGTGGATGCGGTCGTGCGGGTGTTTGAATCCGATGAGTTTTCGGCCCAGGGCCTCGATGCCCAAGGCTTGGCTGACGCGGCTGCCCATTTGCTGCGCCTCTTGGCGCCGGATGCCGTCCTGCCTGCCATTGCCGTGCTTGACCACCGGGATGAGCCGTTTGAGCCCCTTTGGGCGCCGGAACGTATCGAGACCGCCCTCGGGCAGGTGGGGGACGCTCCGGACGTCCTCTTGTGGGTCGTGGGCCTGCAGGATCAGTACTTGGCCGGCCCCAAGGCCCGCTCGGCGAAGGCCCGGCTAGCCTACGACGAGGCCGTTGAATGCGTGAACGCCTATGCTGCCCGCGTGCAGGGCCGCGGGCGCCTGACGGTCGTCGTGCTATAATCTTTCCCATGAGCCCCCCGAAGACGCTTTTTCAGAGGATCGCCGACCGCGAGATTCCCGCGAAGCTGATTCACGAAGACGCCGTGTGCGTGGCGTTCCATGACATCTCGCCACAGGCGCCGACGCATGTGCTCGTTGTGCCGCGCAAGCCCATCGCCCGGGTGGCGGAAGCTTCCGCCGAAGACCAGGCCACACTCGGGCACTTGCTGCTCGTTGCCGCGGAGCTGAGCCGTCAGCTCAACCTCGCCAAGGGTTTTCGCATCGTGATCAACAACGGTCCTGATGGCGGTGAATCGGTCCCGCACCTGCACGTGCATCTCCTTGGTGGACGCGCCTTGAGCTGGCCTCCGGGCTAATCACCATGGCTCCCGCCGAACCGTGCCTCGTGCTCGATGGCTCCGCCCGTCACGGCGTGCGCGTCGGGGTGTTGCAGGGTGGGCGCTGGATCGCGGAAGCGCAGTCCGACGAAGGGGCCTTGGAGGCGACGTTCGCCTGCGCGGAACAAGCCTTGGCGGCGGCGGGCCTGAAGTTCGCTGACCTGCGTTCCTTTGCGGTCTGCGTCGGTCCTGGATCCATGCTCGGCATCCGCGTCACGGCGATGGCCGTGCGGACGTGGGCGGCGCTGCAACCCTGCGAGGTCTGGGTCTGGGAGCCGCTCGTGGCGCTCGCCGCCGCCGTGCGACTGCGCGGTGAGGCGGGTGCTTTCCATGTCGTCTCCGAATCGCGCCTGAAACGCTGGCATGTCGTTTCCGTCGATGCCGCTGGTTTACCCAGCCCGGCCCGCGAGTGCGAACTGGAGCAGGTGGCGGCCCTGTCCGGGCGCATCCTGACCACGGTGACGTCGGCCCCGCAGGTCTTGCCGGCGGCGGTGGTCGTCCCTGAAGCCTGGAGTGCGTTACCAAAGGTTTTTGCAGAGGCTGGCGTCTTACGACTCGAGCCTAAGCCTGAGGCCTTGAACGCCGCCGCTGATTTCGCAACATGGTCGGGCGAACGCCATCGTGGCACGCCATGAGTACCCCGTTTTCTCAGTCCCGCGCTTGGGTCGAAATCGACCTGCCCGCCCTCGACCGCAACGTCGGCCGGATCAAGCAGGCCTTGCCGCGGCACGTGCGTTACGTCGCGGTGGTGAAGGCCGATGCTTATGGGCACGGTATGCCCGAGGTGGCTCGTCGCTTGCTGCAAGCGGGCGTGGATGCGTTCGCCGTCGCCAACGTCGCCGAGGCCATCCGGCTCCGCGAAGTCGGCCACGAAGGCGACACGTTGCTGCTTAGTCCAACGTTACCTGATGAAGTCGCCCGGGCGGCGGAGAACGGTTTCGACCTGACCATCAATTCGCTCGAAGAGGCCAAAACCTTTGCCGCCTGGGGTTCGTCCCATGGCCGCAAGGTGCGCGTGCACGTGAAGGTCGACACCGGCATGGGCCGGGCGGGCGTCTGGCACGAGCGCGCCCGGGAGGTTTTCGCCGCGGTGCTGGCGAGTCCGGGTTTGGAATGGCGCGGCGTCTACACGCACTTCTCGGATGCCGATGCGGATACCGTCTACACCTCGCAGCAGCGCCGTATCTTCCTCGACCTGCTGGAGTCCATCCCCGCCGCGGTTCGTAATCAGTTGCTCATCCATGCGGACAATAGCGCGGGCTTGGAGAGCTTTTCGGCGGCTTCGCCGTTCAACGCCGTCCGCATCGGTCTCATGCAGTATGGCCTGCCGCCATCGGCGGGGTCGTTCCTGGCCAGCCTGAAGCCGGACCCCGTGTTGTCGTTCCACGCCCGCGTCGTCCTCGTGAAAGACCTGCCCAAGGGCACGGCGGTCAGTTACAATCGGACCAAGACGTTGGCTCGCGATTCCCGAGTGGCCGTCGTCGCTGTCGGTTACGGCGATGGCGTACCGACCGCCGCCAGCAACCGCGGCTTCTTCCTCGTGCGTGGCCAGCGTTGTCCGATCCTTGGCCGTGTGACCATGGATCAGACCGTCATCGACGTGACGGATGTCCCGGCGGCAGCGGTGGGCGATGTTGCGACAATTCTGGGCGCCCAAGGTGGCGACCGCATCACCGTGGCCGAGTTCTGTGCCTGGGCAGATTGCATTCCTTGGGAAGCCCTCTGCACGCTCACGCAACGCGTGCAGCGCGTCTACCGGACCGACCGGACTTAGCCGGCAGATGGGAGAAACGGGCTGGTGCTGACGAGTGCCTCGTAAGTGAGGAGGGCTCCGACGAGCGTGCCGAAGGCCAGCAGCAACCAGCGCCAGCGTCGCCAGCCGTCGCGGTAGGGGGTCAATTGGATGGCCTGGTCAGGGACGTAGGCGGCGCAGTAAACCACGTTGGCCATGATGGCGAAGATGAGGAAACTGGCTAGGGAGCCGGTCCCGTCCCAGCGCAATAGGTGCGATAGGCCACGCCCCGGATGGTGCAGGGCGTGTAAGCCGCACACCAAGCCCAGCACGCCGTTGTAGATGAGACGGCCTTTGAGTTCCCAAAACCCGACCCCGTCGCTGAGGTTCTCCAGCAGACGGTCAGCGAGGGCTGACATCGCTTAGACCGACTTAGCGGCCGCTGGCTTAGCGCCAGAGGCTGGCGTGGTCGCAGGGGCGGCCTTGGCGTCGGCCTTCTCAGCGACCTTCTTCACGGCTTCCATGAAGCCAGCGTCGGCGGGGTTGCCGTCGAAGACGAGCTTACCTTTGTTGTCGAAGACGAAGACCTTGGGGATGCCCGAAAACTCAATGGGCGTCTTGGTGATGCCCGAGACGATGGCGTATTGGACGCCCGCCTTCTTCGTGACGACGGCGATTTCCTTGGCGGTATGGCCTTGGCACTCCGCGCCGATCACGACGAGGGTGTCCTTGTACTTCTCGGAGAGTTCCTGCATGTGGGGCAGGCTGGCGATGCACGGCGGGCACTGGACGCCCCAACCTTCGAGCACGACCGCCTTACCCGTCAGCTTACCCATGGTGGCCGCTGGGCCGCTGATGGGCTTGCCCCAAGCGAAATCGCGGAGGTCAAAAGACTTTTCCTTCTTGTCGGCGGCAAAGGCCGGAAGGACGAGGAGGGCAGTGAGGAGGGTCAGGAGGCGCATGGTTTTATCTGATACGCGCTTGCGGGGTTGGCAAGTCCAACTCGGCCTCTCTAAGGGGTCTTTAAGAGAGAAAAGGCCCCCTTAGGCGGGCGGATTCATCTCGCG
>CAIYEN010000118.1 GCA_903925205.1 uncultured Opitutia bacterium
GAAACCGGAGACCGGGATTAATGCTTCGTCATATATCCCCAGCCAATCATCCGGTCTCCCTATGCTGCCCCCTTTGAGTCCCTGTATCTGCTTCGCAGCCTGCCAGCATTACCCCACGCGACCATCGGTCGCGTCCCATACTCTATACTCGATACTCTTACCTTATCTGCCATCTGTCCTCCGTCATCTGTCCTCTATCCTAATGCCCTCCCACCCCCGCATCGCTGTCCTCGGCGGAGGAGCCGCCGGCTTCTTCGCGGCGATTACGTGCGCGGAAGGCCTCGGTAAATCCGGCTCGGTCACCCTCTTCGAAGCGACCCCGCATCTCCTGGCGAAAGTCCGTATCTCGGGCGGCGGCCGCTGCAACGTCACGCACTCCTGCTTCGAGCCGGCCGAGCTGGTGAAGAAATACCCGCGCGGCGGGCGTGAGCTCCTCGGCGCCTTCCACCGCTTCCAACCCCGCGACACGATCGAATGGTTCGCTGGGCGCGGCGTGGCCACGAAGACCGAGGAAGATGGACGCATGTTCCCGGTCACCGATGACTCCGCGACGATCGTCGACTGCCTGATGTCTGCCGCCACCCGCGCCGGCGTGAATATCCGACTCTCCACCGCCGTCCGTTCAGCCGTCAAACAAGGAGAGACTTTCCAGCTGACACTTGGTACCGGCTCAATCGAAGAGTTCGACCGCGTCATCGTCGCCACCGGCGGCAATAAATCTTCGGGCGGCCTGGCCATCGCGGAATCGTTCGGCCACTCGATTGTCGCGCCCGTTCCGTCGCTCTTCACCTTCCACATCACCGACCCCCGCCTGACCGACCTCGCGGGCATCTCAGTCGAGAACGCGACCGTCACCGCACCCGGCACGAAGCTCAAGACCGACGGCCCCATCCTCATCACCCATGCCGGCCTCAGCGGCCCTGGCATCCTCAAGCTCTCGGCCTGGGGAGCCCGCGATTTCGCTGAGAAGCACTACGCCTTCCCGATCGCCATCAATTGGGTCCCACCCCATACCCGCGACTCCCTAATCAAGGCCCTCTCAGTCGTCCGCGAACAGAACGCCCGCAAGCAGGTCACCACCTTTAGCCCTGTTGCCATGCCCCAGCGCCTCTGGGAGCGCTTTGTGGTCGCCGCTGGCATCCCGACCACCACCCCGTGGGCCCACGTCAGCAACCCTTCGCTCCAAGCCCTGGCCACCCAACTCACCGCGGCGGAGTTCAAGGTCGATGGCAAGAGCATGTTCAAGGACGAGTTCGTCACCTGCGGCGGCGTTAAGCTGTCCGAAGTCGACTTCAAGACGATGGAAAGTCGGAAAATCCCGGGGCTACACTTCGCGGGCGAAGTCCTCGACATCGATGGCGTCACCGGAGGCTTCAATTTCCAGAATGCTTGGACGACGGGATATTTGGCAGGGGTCGCGTGTGCGGGCTGAGCAATGGGGATCTGCTGGCATGGTGAACCGCTGCGAAGCAACGCAGTGGAATTAACCTGAGGAAATTTCGTGTTTATGCTTCTGCTTCGCAGCCTGCCAGCATGCCAGCAGTCCCCCTCGCGACAACGTCGCGACTGCGGCGGCCTTTGCTTCGCAGAAGTTCACCATGCCAGCAGTTCCCCTGGCGTATTCACCCGTGTCACCTTGTCACCTTGCCCACGTGTCCCCTCGTGCGACTTCGTCGCACGCTCATTCCGAATTCAAATGCAGCTTCGAAGAATACCCGTGTTCACCGAGCGCGCGGCTCGACACGAGTAATTTGATCTTGGGCGCGCGGCCGATGCCGCGGTCTTCGATGGTTGTCGC
>CAIYEN010000119.1 GCA_903925205.1 uncultured Opitutia bacterium
CCGAGGTCGGCGCAGACCGTGGCGAGGTCAGAGGGCTTCGCGGCGAGCTTCGTGAAAAGATCGAACTCCGTGATCGCGGCGGCTATCAGGTCTACGGCGTAAAGCCCATCGCGGAAACGGTAGATGCCCAAGGGGTCGGTCGTGGGGGCGCGGGTGAGGTCGAGCAGGGCGGACATAAGCAAGGGCTGCACGATAACAGCCCTTGCGGAGAAAACCATCCGTTTTCTTGGCTTACTTTACCTTCTTCTTGCCGGCTTTCTTCTTGGCGCCTTCTTCGCCTTCAGCACCGGGCTTGTCGGCGTAGTCGGGCACCTTGAAGTCGATAGCCTTGGCCTGTTTGTCGTATTCCGCTTCCAGCTTCTTGCGTAGGTCGGCGTAGGCGGGGTCGGCGGCAAGGTTCTTGATTTCGTAGGGGTCGGCCTTGAGGTCGAAGACCTCGGTCCACTCGTCGTGTCCAGGGTACTTGATCAACTTGGCCTCGGCGGTGCGCACGGCAGTCGTGAGCGGGGAGCCGAAACCCTTTTCGTAGAAGTAGCAGTAGAAGAAGCTGTCGCGCCAGTCGGTATGCTTCTCTTCCAAGAGCGGCTTCCAGCTGCGTCCGTGGATCGCGGTGGGCACCGGCAGGCCGGCGAGGTCGAGGAAGGTCGCGGCCGGGTCGACGTTGAGGACCATGCGGTCTTCGGTGCGGCCGGTCTTCACCGTGCGCGGGAAGCGGAGTAGCATCGGGATGCGCATGGATTCTTCGTAGGCCGTGCGTTTGTCGCCAAGGTTATGTTCGCCGAGGTAGTAGCCGTTGTCGCTCGAGAAGACGAAGACGGTGTCTTCGGTTAGCTTGAGGTCGTCGAGGAGCTTGAGGAGCTTGCCCACGTTGTCGTCGACCGAGTTGATGCCTCGGAACATACCGAGGTTAGTCGGAACCTCCTTAGCGTCGGTGGCCTTGCCCTTGGCGCCGTTCGGTCCGACCTTGGCGTAGATGGCGGGGATACCGTAGTTAGGTACCGAGCGAGCCAGAGTGCCTTCATAATCCTTCGCGTTGCGGGGAGGCGGAGTGAAGGGACCGTGGCAGGTCTTGAGGCCGAGGATCATCAGGAAAGGCTTCTCCTTATTGGCCTTGATGAAGTTCGACGCATACTCGGTTGTCACGTCGTCGACGAAGCCCTTGCTCGGGGTCTTGACGCCGTCGACCTCGATTGGGCAATCGAAGTAGACGCCCTGGCCGACGAAGCTCGCGGACGTATCGAAGCCCGGGCGTTTGCCAGATTGGTTGCCGTGGTGCCACTTCCCGAAGTAGCCCGAGACGTAGCCGGCCGGGCGGAGCAGGGTGGCGACGGAGATATTCCCTTCCGGATGAGGCGTATGGTTGTTGGTGACGCCGTTGACGTGGCCGTACTGGCCGGTCACAAGCGAAGCGCGCGACGGGGCGCACAGGGAATTCACCACGAAGGCGTTGCGGAAGCGGACCCCCTCGGCGGCGATACGATCGAGGTTTGGAGTCTTGAGCCAGGGGAAGCGGCCTTTCTCTCCCTGTTCCTTCTGGACGACGCTCAGCGCGTCCCAGCGCTGGTCGTCGGTGAAGACGTAGACGAAGTTGGGTTTACGGTCGGCGGCGGAGAGGGCCTGACAGGCGGCGAGGCAGAGCAGGGCGAGCAGGGGCGTGCGCGGGGTGGGCATGCCTATCTAACAACCAGACCGCCGAGGAGTTGCGAGAAACAAGCGCCCCGAGGTCACTTCAGCGACTTAATATAAAGAATCAAGGAGTCGATCTGCGCGTCGGAAAGCACGCCGGCGAAGCTGGGCATGGCGAATTCCGACTTCAGGAAAGAGGCGTGCTTCTTGGCGTTCGGCTCGAGAATCGATTCGCGGA
>CAIYEN010000120.1 GCA_903925205.1 uncultured Opitutia bacterium
GAGCTGGGTCGAGCCGAGGATGTCTTCGACCGACTGCGAGATCTGGAGCTGCACCGCGCCGTCCTTGCCGATGAGGGGTAGGACCTTGAGGGTGATGCCGATATCTCGCTGCGAGACCGTGGAGGTGATTTGGCCGGTGGTGCCGGCGACGGTGGAACCTGTAATGACTGGGCGGGATTCGCCGACGAAGAGCGTGGCTTCCTTATTGTGGGTCGTCGTGATGGCCGGGACCGAGAGGATCTTCAGGTCGCCCTTACGCGGCGTGGTGACGAGGCCGATTGTGGCGCTCAGGCTGTTGTTGGCGCCGAGCGTGCCTTGGGTAGCATTCGCAGAATTAGGGGCGACAGCCGTGGCGGTAGCTGTAGCACCATTGACGCCGAAGCCGGCGCCCGTACCGCCGATACCGACGAGCTTGCCGTTAGTCACGGTGAGGCCGAGGGTGTTGAAGCCGTTGCTTTCGTTATCGGAGAGCTTCACTTCGGCGATGACGACCTCGATGCGGACCTGCGGGAGGACGATGTCGACCTTGTCGATCAGGTCATGGAGGAGGCGAAGGTCATCGTTGGTACCCGAGACCACGACCGAGTTACTGCGGACGTCCGGGAGGACGGTGAGGCTGCTGCTGAACTCGTCGGCACCCATCTGCGACGGGCCAGCGGCGGCACCAGGGACGGCACCAGGGACGGCGACCGGCGTCGGGGTACGATTTTGCGTCGTGTTACGGACCGTGTTCCCGGCGCGGGAGGCGGCGGTGGTCTGGCCGGTGACGAGGGAGGTGACGAGCGTCGCGACCTGCTGGGCGTCGGCGTGGCGCAGGAAGATCACGTCGGTCTTCGTGTTCGGGTTGGATTTCTGGTCGAGCGTGTCGATCAGCTTGTCGAAGAAGTCATGCTGGTCGGCGGAGCCCATGAGCAGCACGCGGTTGGTGCGTTCGTCGGCGAGGAAGGTCGTGCCGGTGCTGAGGCGGAAGGGCGCGCCGCCGGAGGCGACCTGCGGGGTACGGAGCATCGCGGTCAGCTTCGCGACCATGTCGGTGGCCATCGCGTTCTTGAGCGTGTAGCTCTTGGTCACGACGAGGTCGAGTTGCGGCTTGTCGAGCTGCTCGACGAGCTTCTCGATCTTCTGGAGGTTCGTGATCGAGTCGGTGACCAGGAAGGCGTTGTTGCGGCCGAAGTAGATGGGCGGCGAGGCGAGGGTCGTGTTGAGGCCCGAGATAATCTGCGTGACGAACTCCTGCGCGTTGGCGTGCTTGAGCGTGTAGATCTTCGTGGCGATACGACCGCTGGGGGGAAGTGTGAGCGTCGACCCAGCGATGAGCGCGGGGGACTCGGACTTCGCGACGAGGTTGGGGACGACCTTCAGGAACTTGTCGCCCTGCTGGATGACGGCGATGCCGTTGAGGTTGAGGAGCGTCTCGATGGCGAGGAGCGCTTCATCGCGCGTAATCGAAGCCGGGAGCGAGAGCGTGTAGACGCTGGCAGGAAGGGCCTGCGGGCGCAGGATGGACTTGCCGGTCCAGCGCTGCATCAGGTCGAGGACCTGGGCGACGGTTTCGTCGCGCAGGATGACAGGACCAACCTGGTCGGAACCACTGAGACCCGGGAGTGGGACCGCGGCGGCGACGCCAGCCACCGGAGCCGGCGAGGGGGCGGCGGCCGGAGCGGCAGCAGGCGCCGGAGCGGCCTGCGCGAAGCTCAGGGTCGGCGCCAAGGCGGCGGCGATGAGCATATAGAAAAGGGGCAAGGAGGCCCGCCCTTCACGTTGGGTCGAATGGGTGCTGATCACTGGAATAAGGGGTACGTCTTGGATAACACCAAACCGCGGGAATAGTTCGACGAAAAATCGGTTTTAATGAGGTTATTTTGAGAGGTAACCCCATGAGGGATAGGGGGCAGGCCTCATTATGGTGAACAAGATTTCACCTTTATCTTGCCAGACACCCAAAAGACGGCATATCAGGCACAAAAGACCCCCCTGATCCATGCGCGAAGACCTCCCCGATTGGCTGGGCAAGCCCCCCCTCCGCGGGACCGACCAATGGAACGACTGGTTGGCCAAGTGGCGACGCTATGCCAAGACCGAGCTACGTGATACCGCCGCGGACGACCCTGACTACGACTACGGCCTCCTGACCGTCGAGGAGCGCTGGCTGGTCGCGCTGCGGCTGCAGGTCCAAGGGCAGATCGAAGCTGGGCGCCAGAACGGCCCCGTGCCCATGACTTTGGCCCTTGGCCGAAAGGTCAGCGACCTCGATCACGCTGGCGTCGTCGCCTGGCAGGTCGGCCGCTCGGTCGTCTCGCCCATCCCGGACGAAGCCTTCACGCGCGCGCTCGAGTGGAGCAACCAACGGGAGAACCCGCGACGCCGGCGCATCTCGCATGGTATCCGCTACGGCTTCATCGCCGGGCTTGGCGGCGAGGCCGCGTCACCGGCCTGGTCTTCGCCCGACTATGTGGCCGCGTACGAAGCCGCGTGGGAACTCGGCAACGCGATCGCGATCGAAGGCGACCCGCGGGGATAAGTTGCGGAAGGCCCGCGGCTGGGCAGAGTGTTTTTCTCATAAGAAACCAAATGGATTACATCGTCCCCCTATTGCTGGGCCTCGTGCTCGGCTACGTCGGCTACCTGCTCGGCCGTCGCACCCAACCTCAGAACCAAGCCGACCAGGCTTTGCAACATGAGCTCGCCGGCACGAAGGCCTTGCTCGCCGCAACAGAAACACGTCGCACGCAGGACACCGCCTCGCTTCAAGGCGAGCGTGAAAAAGCCTTGGCGCGCGCCGCGACCGCGGAGGCCGGGGCGGCGCGAGCTGAAGCAGACAAGGCCGCGACGCAGCGCAGCCTCGAGGAAACCAAGGCATCTTTCGTCGAGTTAGAGAAGCGCATGCGCGAGGCCTTTGCCAACGCCGCCCAGAGCCAGCTCACGCAGAGCCGCGAGCAGTTCATCGGCATGGCGGAGCAGAAGTTCGCGCCCTTCAAGAGCCAGCTCGAGGAGCTGACGCGCACCAACAACGAGCTCAAGGGCTCGCTGAAGACCAGCAATGAACGCTCCGAGAAAGTCGCCGAGGAAGCACGCAAGCTGGCCGCGGCCATGACCTCGACGAACAAGCAAGGGAGCTGGGGCGAGCTACAGCTCTCCCGCGTCGCCGAATTGACGGGCATGCTGGAGCACGTCGACTTCGAGACGCAGAGCTCGACCGCCGCCGAACAAGGCAACCTGCGCCCGGACATGGTCATCTCGCTGCCCGGAGGACGAAAGATCGTCGTGGACGCCAAGGCGCCGACCAAGACCTATATCGAGGCGAGCCAGGCCACGACCGAGGCCGAGCGCACCCGCCTGCTCCGGGATTTCGCGGAGAAACTCGCGGAGCATGCCAAGAAGCTCGGCGCGAAGGAATACTGGAACCAGTACAAGCCGTCGCCGGAATTCGTGATCCTCTTCCTGCCGAGCGAGGCGCTCTTCAGCACGGCGCTGCAGGTCGACCCGCTGCTGATCGAAAACGCCTGGGGCCAGAAGGTCGTCATCGCGACCCCCACCACCCTGCTCTCCGTGCTGCGGACCATCGCGCACTCCTGGGACCGCGTCGAGGTCGAGCAGCGCGCCGAGAAGGTGATCGAACTCGCGGAGAAGCTGCATGACGGCGTCCGCATCGCCAGCGACCACTTCGCCGATGCCGGCGGCAGCCTCAACAAGGCCGTGAAGGAATATAACCAGACGCTCGAGACGCTCCGCTCACGCGTATATAACAACGCCGAGAAGTTGATCACCGAAGGCGAGAAGATGAAGGCCGAGCGCCAGCTGGCGGACGGCGCCACCATCGATATCCAGGCCCACGAATCCCTGCCAGAAGTGAAGCGGCCCCGCAAAGGAGCCAAGGAACTGACGGGTGACGAAGCCCCGCCGTCGGCCTGAGTAAGAGTCCTGCTGGTGGAGCCGATGAGGTTCGAACTCACGGCCTCGTCATTGCGAACGACGCGCTCTACCAACTGAGCTACGGCCCCAAACAGCAGGAGGGTTAGGGAAGCCGCCCCC
>CAIYEN010000121.1 GCA_903925205.1 uncultured Opitutia bacterium
GCCATGCTGCTGTAGGCGAAGGGTCCGGGGAAGGTCAGGCGGGAGCTCGCCCAAGTGCGGCCATCATCGTGCGTGAGGCGCAGCGTGCCGTTGGCGCGCTTGGGTCCGGCCGGATTGAGGAAGGCGATGGTGCGCTCGTCCAGGCGAAGGAGACTGCCCTGACAGATCGGGTCAGGCAGGGTGGCGTCTTCGGTGGCTTGCGTCCAGGTCTCGCCGGCGTCTTGGGACCAGGAGGTCTTGCGTAGGCTGGCCCCGCGGCGCCAGCTGCGCGAATTCAGGTAAAGGCCCCCGCCCACTGACTCGGCCACCTGGACTTCGTTCAGTTGGATCGTTTCGGTCTGCGGCACTTTCTCGCCGCGCTTCCAGGTCGCGCCCGCGTCGTCGCTATAGGCCACCCAGTTGTAGAAATTTTTCTTCGCGTCCTGGGAGTTGAAAGGGATGACCAGTCGACCGGCCTTGGAGCCCGACTTGAGCTGGATGCCGATGCCGGGGCCTGAGGCGGTGGTGATGGCTTCGGCGGGCTTGAGGCTCGCGGAGACGTCGGTCGGCTTGCTCCACGTCACGCCGTCGTCGTCGGACGTCACGTAGCAGGAGCGATTGCCCTTGGGGTCGGTAGGGCCGACGGGCAGGCCGCCGAACTCATGTCCGCCGGCCGGGAAGGTCTGGTAGAACAGGAAGATGCGGCCGGACTTCGTTTCCTGGACAAGGCAGGGGTTGTTGCAGCTGTCGCCGCCTTGTTCGTAGGCGACCTGAGGCTTGGACCAGGTGGCGCCTTCGTCCTTCGAGGATGAGATCACCAAGTCATTGCCAGCTTGGTCGGTGGGCTTGTCGCGTCCCTCGGCCACTGCGAGCAACGTGCCTTTCTGCGTCCGTAGCAGCGAAGGGATGCGCACCGACGGGTGCGACAGGTTCTTCTTAGCTTCGAAGACGATGATATCCGTGCCGTCCGCGGCGAAGGAACGGACGCAGAGCAGGCCGAGGAGTAGGGCGAGGCGCATCTTTAGAAATTCCAGCTGAAGAAGCCGATGGCTTCGAGCTCACCGATCATCTTCTTCGTCTCAGCAGCGTCGGGGTTGCCGTTGGGCAGTCGAGCTGGCCCGAGCGGCACACCGAGGTGGCCCATCAAGGCTTTGGCGGCGCCCATGTAGCCGCGTTTGGCGAGGATATCGACGACCGGCTGGACCTTTGCCTGTTCGGCTTCGGCCTGGGCGGCGTCGCCTTTGCCGTGCGCGGCGATGGCGCGCAAGAGGGGGCCGGGGTTGAAGTTGTAGGTGCTGCCGACGCCAGCGGTCGCGCCGGCGCGAAGCGCGGCGAGGAAGCGTTCGTCGACGCCAAAAGGCAGATCGAAGCGGCCGCCTTCCAGCACTTGGGCCCGACGCATCGCCTCGAGGTCAGGGTTAGAATACTTCACGCCGGAGAGGTTAGGGATAACGGGTGAAGCCGCCTTCAAGAAATCGTCAACCGGGAAGCCGCTGATGCCGGTCATCCCGGGGATGTCGTAATAATAGAACGGCGTGCGCGGCGCGGCCTTGGCCACCATCGCGCAACTCGCCACCAGATCGGCCAGCGTGCGCGGCTTGAAGTAGGACGGCGCGATCATCGACACCGCCTTGGCCCGGTTCTTCTCCGCGTGGGCGGCCAACTGAGCGGCCTCGGTGAGGCAGTTCGCGCCGACGTGCACGACGACATTGATGCCGGTCGCGGGGCCGACCGCCGCCCAGCGGTCGTTGAGTGCGGCGCGTTCGCTCGCGGTCAGCGAGCTGCTTTCGCCGGTGGTGCCGCCGATGAAGACGGACGTGATGCCGTGCCCGCGGAGGAAGGCGGCCTGCTGCTCGACAACGGCTAGGTTCAGCGAGCCGTCCGCGTGGAAAGGGGTGTGCGTGGCCGTGCAGAGGCCGGTGAACTTGAAGGGAGACATGGTCAGGAAGCGGGGTTTTCGCGCGGACGGATGCAGAGCGCGATGAAGATGGAAAGCAAGGCGATGCCGGCGAAGACGCCGAAGATGGCGTTCAGCGGCATGTGCCGGTCGCGCAGGGCGCCGAAGATCCAGTCGGCGAAGCCGCCGCAGCTGATGCTCACGAAGTTCATCAGGCCGTAGCCAGTGGCGCGATGCTGCGGCCCAACCAGCTGGCAGAGGATCGGCATACTGTTGCAATCGAAGAACCCCCAGCCGAGGCCGAAGATGATCAGGAAGAGCACGGCCACGCCCAACGTCGTCGCGTTGCCGACGCCGAAGAGCGCGGGCAGGAGGAGGAAGGTGCCGATTGCGCTGACAAAGATACGGCCACGGATGTTCGTCCGCATCCACCGGTCGGCGAGCCAGCCGCCGAGCACCGCGCCGACGATGGCGGCGAGTTGCCAATAAAGGACCGCGGAGACGCCAGCCTTTCCTTGGCCAAGGTCAAAGCGTTCGCGGAGAATATCAGGCATCCAGTCGCGTACGATCCAGGCCGCCATGGCCGGCAATGTGAAGTACAGGATCAGGAGCAGGAAGTTCGGGTTGCCGAGTAGCGTTCGGGCGGTCGAACCAGCGGCCGGCTTAGGCTCGTCATCGTTCGACGCTGGTCGGTTGCGAAGGAACAGGAAGAGCGGGACGGAATAGGCGATACCGAGCAGGCCGCACCACGCGAAGGCGCCGCGCCAGCCGAGTTCGGGGTTGTCCGCCGCGTACCCCGCGAAGCCGCCGATAATCACGCCGGCATAGATGCCCATTTGGTGGAGGCCGACCGCACGGGAGCGGGTCGGGCCGAGGTGATAGTCGGCGATCAGCGCCAATGCGGCAGGGATATAGAAGGCTTCGCTGATTCCCATGATGGCGCGCGTCCAGAGCAA
>CAIYEN010000122.1 GCA_903925205.1 uncultured Opitutia bacterium
AACCTGTGGATAACTTGGCGGGCGGCCGGCGGATCAGTTGCGGTTCCTGAGCCGCCAGCTGTCGTTGCCGGTCTCGACGATGTCGCAGTGGTGGGTGAGCCGGTCGAGGAGCGCCGTGGTCATCTTGGCGTCGCCGAACACGCTGGGCCATTCGCCGAAGGCCAGGTTGGTGGTGATGATCACCGAGGTGCGCTCGTAGAGCTTGCTGACCAGGTGGAACAGACGCTGGCCGCCGGCCTGGGCGAGCGGCAGATAGCCCAACTCGTCGAGGACTACGAGATCGAGACGGGAGAGCTGAGCGGCCAGGGCGCCGGCCTTGCCGCGCCGGGCCTCGTCCTCCAGCTGGTTGACCAGATCGACGGTGTTGAAGTAGCGGCCGCGGGCGCCGGCGCGCACCACGTTGGCGGTGATGGCGATGGCCAGATGGGTCTTGCCGGTGCCGGTTCCACCGACCAGGACGATATTGCGATGGTTGGCCAGGAAGGCGCCGTCGTACAGCGAACGCACCAGGCCCTGGTTGATCGGCGAGCCCTCGAAGGTGAACGCGGCCAGGTCCTTCATCACCGGCAGCTTGGCGGCGGTCAGGCGATAGCGGATCGAGGCGGCCTGGCGATGGGCGGCCTCGGCCCTGAGCAGGTCGGCCAGGATCTCCATGGCCGTGCGGTTGCGCTGAATGCCTGTGGTGACCGTCTCGTCGAAGGCGCCGGCCATGCCCTTCAGGCCCAGCTGGGAGAAGGCCTCGATCATCTCATGCCGCTGCACGGGAGCCTCTCAAGCGATCATAGCGGGCGCAGTCGGCGATGGGTGGGTAGCGCAGCGCCAGGGCCTGGGAGATGGTGATCGGCTCCGGCGCTGGCGGCTCGCGCCGCCGGGCCAATATGGTGAGGATCAGATCGTCGCTGGCGGCGCCGGCGTCCAGGGCCTCACGGACAGCGTCATCGACCGCGTCCAGGCCATCGACCAGCACCGCGGCCAGCACGCGAACGAACCGTCGGTCGGCTTCGTCGCCGCGGCCCAGCTTGTGCTTCAGCCGGGTCAGGGCCGGCGGCAGCGACCAGTCGATGAAGGGCGCGCCGTTGCGCAGGGCGCCGGGCTTGCGGGCCAGGACCGGCAGGTAGTGCCAGGGGTCATAGATCGTGCGGCCCCGGCCGAAGCAGCGGGCGTGCTCGGCCACCACCTCGCCCGCGCAGCGCACGACGATGCGATCGGCGTAGGCGCGCACCTGGGTCGTGCGTTTGGCGGCCTTGGCCATCACCGAGTAGCGGTTGCGATCAAAGGTGATCAGGCAGGTGCCGCTGACCGCGTGCTGGGCCTCGTGGAAGCCGTCGAACGGGGCCAGGATCTGCTGCAGCGCTGGTCGCTCGGCCTCCAGGGCCTGGGCCAGGGTGATCTCGCCCTGCTCGGGATGGGGATGCTGGCGCGCCCAGCGCAGGCACTCGGCTTCTAGCCAGCCGTTCAACTCCTCCAGGCTGGAAAACTTCAGGCGCGGCTTGAAGAACCGGTCCCGGCTGATCTTCACCTGGTTCTCGACCTGACCCTTCTCCCAGCCCGCAGCCGGCGTGCAGGCTGTCGGCTCGAACATGTAGTGATCGGCCATCAGCAGGAAGCGGCGGTTGAAAATCCGTTCCTTGCCGACGAACACCGCGTCCACGGCGGTCTTCATGTTGTCGTAGATGCCTCGGGTGGGCACGCCATCGAAGAACACGAAGGCCCGCTGGTGGGCGTCGAACACCATCTCCTGGGTCTCGCGCGGATAGGCCCGCAGATAGATCGCCCGCGACGCGCACAGGCGAACATGGGCCACCTTCACCCGCATGGGCTGGCCGGCGATCTCCACGTCCTCGTGGCTGAAGTCGAACTGGAACGCCTCGCCCGGTGAAAACATCAGCGGCACGAACGCCATACCGCCGTCGCCCGGCGCCGCCTTGGTCTCCAGGAGCCAGCGCGCCGCATAGCGCCGCACCGAGTCATAGGAGCCGTCGTAGCCTTCCCGCACCAGCAGGTCCCACACCCGGGTCAGCTTCAACCGATCCTTCCGTGGCCGCGCGTCGTTCTCGACCAGCAGCTGCTCCAGCCGCTCGCGCACCGGCCCGATCTTCGGAAACGGCTGCGTCGTGCGCCGATAGCTGAACGCGCCTTCCTCGCCCCGGATCGCCTTGCGCACCACCTTGCGCGACAATCTCAAGTCCCGCGCGATCGCCTTGATGGGCTTGCCCGCCGCAAACTCCCGGCGAATCCGAACCACTGTCTCCACCACCAACATCCCGATCTGACCGCCTGGCTGAACCAAGCGGCCGTGCCTAAACCATCGGAATGAGGGGTCCCTTTTAGGCGCCGATCACCCCGCTAAGGGGGTCCTTCTTCCACGCCGCTGCACAACCTTCGCCCTATCGTCGCTAC
>CAIYEN010000123.1 GCA_903925205.1 uncultured Opitutia bacterium
CGCATCATTCGCTCGCTCTTCGACACGGCCCGCCAATACCGCGAGTCGATCGACGTCTACGGCTCGAAGAAGTCCTTCGAATGGCCGCTCGTCGAAGGTGAAGAGCCCGTCATCCACACGGCGAAGAAGCCCGAGCCCGAAATCCCCCAGAAGGTCAAGGTGCCCGACTACGCGCACCGTCTGCCGAAGGAAATCCAGCGCTTCACGACCAAGGGCGTCTACGGCGAAGGAGAAGACCACTTGTCCTTCACCCAGGGCGGCGGCCACGGCGGCTCCCACCCGCACCTGGCGAACGAGTTCATCCAAGCGCTCCTCACCGGCCGCGAGCCCTTCCCCAACGCGCGCCAATCCGCCAACTGGACCTGCACGGGCATCCTCGCCCACGAGTCCGCCATGGCCGGCGGCGAAATCCGCAAGCTCCCCGCGTTCACGTTGCCGGGGTAAGTGGTTGATTGGTTGATTAGTGGAATCGTTGATTCGTTGATCCGTTGGATCGACGAAAGCAGGCGGCCACCCGGCCGCCTTTTTATTGGACGAGGTAGGGACCCGCACCACGTGCGGTCCTCGTTGCCTCGGGTAGGGTTGGCACTGCGTGCCAACCTAGCTGCGCCTGTTGGGGTCTGGCTTCAGCGCGTTCACGCGATGGTGCCTGACCCCGTTCGGACAGGCGCTTCGCCAGTGGGCATCGCGTTGTGGGCTGCGGGTATCGCGAAGTGCTGCGGCCTTCACCCCCGCATCCTTCCCGGTTCCCCTTTTCATCAAGCGCGCCTAGGTCGGTACGCTGTCCCGACCCTACCTCAAACAATGTCCCGCCGCCAAGCGGCGACACAACCCCTTGTCCCCCTGTCCCCTTGCCAGCCTGTCCCCTCGTGGGCTTCGCCCACGCGCACCTTTGCACCTTTCTTCCTCACCCCTTCGCCTAAGGCGTCTTCCCGCTTGTAACCGCATTACGGCAATACAGCATTACGGCATGACCTACACTTTACCCGTCAGCAAGCGCGGCACACTCACACTCCCGCCCGAACTACGCCGGCGCCTCAAGCTCGACCAAGTGACCTCGCCTCTGGTCATCGTCGAAGAACGCGACGGCGGGCTCTTCCTTCAGTCAGCCGTGGCCATGCCCATCCGCGACATCCCTAAGGCGACCATCCGCCAGTGGGTACTCAACGACGAAGCTGACGCTAAAGCCCTCAAAGCTTTCCGCCGCAAGAAGTGAGGCTATTCATGGACTCGAGCGTGCTGCTGGCGGCGGCGGGCTCGGCTTCAGGCGCCTCGCGGTTACTCTTTAATGAAGCGGCCGTCGCTGGCTGGTCTTTGGTGACGTCCGACTACTGCCTCCGCGAAACCGAACACAACCTCCCCAAACTTGGCGTCTCAGGGCTACGCGCGTGGAGCACCATCGTGCAGCCCGCACTCAGCATTCATGGCACCCACTTAGTCCTCGATCGTCCCTTGGCCTACCGTGCCGTCAAAGACCGCCCCGTGGTCATCTCGGCCTTAACACTGCACGCGGATTTCCTCCTCACCCTCGACCGCGACGACTTTCACGACCTGCTCGGCGACTCCGTCTACGGTCTCCCCATCCGCACTCCGGGCGAATTCCTGCGCACGAGGTAGAGGCCGCGCCACGTGCGGTCCTACTTGCCTCTCGCGAGCTACGCTCGCGGGTAGGGGCACGATTCATCGTGCC
>CAIYEN010000124.1 GCA_903925205.1 uncultured Opitutia bacterium
CCCCACCTGGGTCACCGTCAATGGCAACCACAACTGGGTCGAGCTCTGGCTCGGCGCCGATGGCGCCCCCAAGCCTGACTCCGAAGTCACGCCGCTGCTGGCCTTGCAATGGCAAGCCGGCTGGCGCGTCACGGAATACAACCCCGACGCCAAGGGCTGGGACCACGCTTGGTTCATGGAGCGGGCGGCGGCCGCGGACCCCGCTAAGCCCGAAACGTGGATCTACGCCAGCTCCTGGGCCCGCACTGGCCTGACCTTCCCGATGGTCTGGAACCTCCGCTCCACGCAGGTTCATGGCATCGACCGGACCGCAGCGTACCATGCGCTCAACGGCGGCCGCAAAGTGCCCGTCGCCCCCGACAAAACCCATATCGCTCTCCGTGCGTACCGCGGCGATAAACGCGTTGCCGCCGAGGTGACGGTCAGCCAAGGAACCACGACGCAGTCCGCCACCACCAAGGGTGAAGATAAAGACCTCAACGATGTCACCCGCGTCGAAGTCCCTGCCGCCGGCGGCAAGGTCACCGTGAAGTGCGGCGAAGTCACGCGCACCCTCACGCCCGAAGCTGGTAAAGAACTCACCATCGAGCTCCGCCTGCCTTAAGCGTCGACAGCGGAGCCCAGATTACCTACTCCTTGCCCCCGTGATTCTCCTCCTCGCCAATCCGTTGAACCCGATCAAAGAAGCCGTCATCAAGAGCGCGGCCGAGAACTACGCGCAGAAGATTCTTGGGCAGGAATACGGCAGCACGGGCTTCTGGATCGCCCTCGCGATGGTGCTCATCTACCTCCCCGTCCTTGGCCGCCTCGCCGCCCAACACTTCTTCGGTAAAGACGGCTCCGCCATCGGCATCGGCCTGACTGGCATCCTCTCCGTCGCCCTCACCTTCGCGGCCATCTGCATGGCGGACACCAGCCTCTCTGGCTTCATCCCGCAGTCCATCGAGATCCTCGTCATCTCCCTCTGCACGGCGACCGTCGTCTTGCTCGTCACCAGCGCCGCCGCCCAAGTCCTCAGCATGGGCTTCGGCCCCTCGCTCGGCCTGCAACTCATCTTTTGGAATATCGTCTTCCTCACCCAACTGGCGACGCGGTTCCTGATGGATTTCTGGAAGCACGTCTAAACCATTCCGATGCTTAAGGCCGCCCTCGCTGGCTTGCTCGCGATTGTTGGCCTGCACGGCGCCTCCCCCGCCCACCCTTCCCTCGACGGGAAAGTCGTTTGTGGCTATCAGGGCTGGTTCCGCGCCGAGGGTGACGCCAGCGGCCTCGGCTGGGACCACTACGGACCAGGTAAAGGCCTCGCCCCGGGCACCTGTGGTTTTGACCTCTGGCCTGACCTCGCGGAGTCCACCCCCGAAGAGCGCTACGCGTCGCCGTTCAAATTCGCCGATGGTCAACCCGCCCCGCTTTTCAGCAGCGTCCATCCGCTCACGGTCCGCCGACATTTCCGCTGGATGAAGGAGTACGGCATCGATGGGGCGATGCTCCAACGTTTTGCGGTCGGACTCGGCCATGGCCGCGGCTCCGCCGCCATGGACCTGGTACTGCAGCATTGCAATGAGGCCGCGGCCGCCGAAGGCCGCTCACTGACAGTAATGTATGACCTCTCGGGACTAAAGCCGGAGAAGTTCACCGTGGTCGCCGAGGACTGGAAGAAACTCCTCGCCGCTGGCCAAACGAAACAACCGTGCTACCAACACCACGCCGGGAAACCACTGGTCGCGCTGTGGGGCCTAGGTTTTAGCGATCGCCCCGCGGCCGTGGCCGAGTGGCAAACACTCCTGCAAGCGATCAAAGCGACCGGAGCAACCGTCATGCTCGGCGTGCCCTCCTACTGGCGCGAAGGCAAGGCCGACGCTTGGCCCGACCCCGCCGTCCGCACGCTCATCCGCCAAGCCGACCTCATCAGCCCTTGGTCGGTCGGTCGCTATGGGCGCCCGAGCGAGGTCGCTAACTATGCCCAGAAAGTTTGGCGGCCTGACCTCCAAGCCTGCGCCGAAACCAAACAAGGCTACCTACCGGTCATTTTCCCTGGCTTTAGCTGGCATAACCTTTCCGCCCTCCGGGGCAAGGAGGCCCGTCTCGACCAAATACCGAGGCAAGGTGGCCAACTACTCTGGAAACAGGCCGTAGCGGCCCAACAGGCAGGCGCAAAGATGATCTACGTCGCGATGTTCGATGAAATCGACGAGGGCACGGCCATCATGAAGTGCGGCGGCCCCCGCCCCGTCGGCGCCAGCCCGTTCGTGGACCTGTCGGATGTGCCGACAGACCACTACCTCTGGCTCACCGGCCAAATTGGTCGCATGGTCCGCGGGGAAATCCCGGCGACCGCAGACCTGCCGAAGCGCTAAGCACTCAGCCCGTGGCCTGCAGGCCGGCGGCGATGGCGTTGAGCGAAAGGAGCATCTGCGGCAAGAGGGCTTCCGCCTCCTTGCGCTCGCCTTCCGCCAACTTCTTGCGCCAATCCTTGAGCAACGCGACCTGCTGTTCATGGAGGAGGTCAATGGCGGCTTCGCGCAGCATGATGACCTTGCGCAGACGCGGCCGGCCTTCGGTGAGCTTGGAGTCGGAGAGGTCGTTCAGCATCTTGCGCGTGAGCGAATGCTCGGCGAGGATACGACCGAGGAACTGACCGCGAAGTTTCTTATCCGTGACCATCGAGCCGTAGAGCTTCATCATACTGCGATTCGCCGCCATGACGCTGGTCGAAGCGTTCTTCAGCATGTAACGCAAAGGCGCCCACGAGTCATAATGCTTACGGAGGAGTTCGAAGCCCTTCGGGTCTTCTTCCTTCATGCGGGCCAAAGCGGAGCCGACGCCATACCAACCAGAGAGGTAGAAACGGGCCTGACTCCACGCAAAGACCCAAGGAATCGCCCGGAGGTCTTCGAGCGAGGCCGCGCCCGTCCGGCGCGAAGGACGCGAACCAATGCGGCTGGCTTCAATGACGTCGATCGGGGTGGCCTGACGGAAGAAATCGATGAACTTCGGCGTCCGGATGAGGCCTTGGTAGGCTTCCCGCGAGAATTCGGCGAGACGGTCCATGACCTTGCTCAAGGCAACATCATCGGCCTCGACGGATTCATTGAGGAGCGTGTTCTGCGTAACGCCCGCCGAGAGCAGCTCGAGGTTGTTCACCGCCGTGATGTGGTTGGCGTACTTCTGCGTGATGCTCTCACCCCTGTTCGGTCACGCGGAGCTCGCCGTTGATGCTGCCCGGAGGCAAGGCGTCGATGAAGCGATGGGTGGGGCCGGCGCCGCGCGAGATGGTGCCGCCACGGCCATGGAAGAAGACGATGCGGACGCCATGCTTGGCACCCACGGCCGTCAGGTTCAACTGGGCGCGATAGAGATTCCAGAGCGAGGCCAGAATACCACCATCCTTGTTCGAATCGGAATAACCGATCATCACCTGCTGGGTGAGGCCATCCGTGACGCCCGTGTCGCGGCGCATCTCGAGCGTGCGGCGGGTCATCGGGTGCGACAAGAAGGCATCCAAGATCGCCGTGCTGCGCTCGAGGTCGTCAATGGTCTCAAAGAGCGGCACCACCGGGAGCAGACAGTAAGGCTCATCGGCGCCACCGGCGGTGAGGCCGGCTTCACGCGCCAAGAGGTAGACCGACAGCAAGTCCGACACCGAACGCGTCATGCTGACAATGAGGGCGCCCAAACCGGCCGAACCGTACTGCTTGATGTGCTCAACGAGGGCGCGGTGGCAGGCAATCACCGCATCGGCTTCCGCGCCGATGCTCGCCTGCTCGCGCATGAACGGACGGGTCGAGCGGAGTTCAGAATCGAGGAAACCGAGGCGACGGGATTCATCCCAGTGCGCGTAGTCGGTGTCGGCAAGGCCAGCCGCTTCCATCAGCTGGCCAATCGCCTTATCGTGGAAGGCGCTGTTCTGACGGATGTCCAACGTCGCCATGTGGAAGCCGAAGGTGCGCAGGAAACGGATCAGCGGGTCGAGCTCGTAGCGGGCAATATTACCCGCCCCTACTTCGACCAAGGTCTCGCGCAGGAAAAGCAGGTCCGCGATGACCCCATCGGGGGTCTTGTGCTTGCCGGGGGCGCACTCACCGACGGTCTCAGGCAGGCGCAGGCGGATGAGGTTGATGTACTGCCGCCAGGTTTCGCCGATATTACGCTTCAGGGCG
>CAIYEN010000125.1 GCA_903925205.1 uncultured Opitutia bacterium
CCCAGGCAGTTGCACAACCTCTATTCAACCAATCAACGAGCCAACGAGTCCTCTCTCTCTACCGAAAAGGGGAACCGGGGACCGGGAAGGATGCGTCGCACTTTCTCAATTCAACCAATCAACGAGCCAACGATCCAACCAGTCCTCTAGTCTTCCTCAGAACTTAAACGACGAGCTGACTTCGAAGACGGCGGAGACGATAGCAAAGGCGATGAAGGCGACGAACGCGAAGGCGGCGACGAGGACGGACGCCGAGATGGTCTGCGAAATCGTCCCGAGCCAGCGGTCCAATTCAGCGCGGTAAGAACGGGCAATATCGCGGAGACCAGGGGCGAGGTTACCGGTCTGTTCGGCGACGGCTACGCGGTCGAGCAGGAGGCGAGGGAAATACCCCGTGCGGGCGAGGGCGCGGGAGAGGCTTTCGCCTTCGAGCACGCGGTCAGTCGCTTCGCGCATCTGGGCGCGCATGGCGCGGTTCGGGGCGGTTTTTTCGGCGAGGCGCAAGGCTTCGGCGGTAGTGATGCCGTTTTCGAGAAGCACCGCGAGGGTGTGACAGAAATTGAGGACCGACACGCGCATCACGAAAGCGCCAGCAAGGGGGGTCTTCAGGAGGAGCGCGTCGGAGGCAATCTTACCCTCCTCCTTCTTGCGCCATTGGAAGATGCCGATGACTGCGACGATGACGGCGACGACTAAGATCGGGCCGACGACCACGAAGATCTCGGCGAACCACATCAACATCTTGGTGGAAAGCGGCAGCTTGCCACCGAGGGAATTGAGGAGCGTCTGCAGGCGGGGCAGCAGGAACAGGACGAAGAAGATCACCACGCCGATGGCGATGAAGCAAATGAACAGCGGGTAGGCCATCGCGGCGATGAGCTTACGGCGGAACTCCGCCTGCTCGGTGAAGTGCGCGATGAGGCGCTCCAAAACATCGCGGATATTGCCCGTCGCTTCACCGGCCGCGATTAGGTTGATCGTCTGACCATCAAAGACGGCGGGGTAGCCACCCATGGCGGCGGAAAGGCTCTGGCCTTCGCTCAGTTTGGCCCAGATGCCAGCGCACAAGTTGCGCAGGCGCGACTTCTGCAGTCGCAGGGAAAGCAGCCGGAGCGATTCACCCGCGGACATCCCGCTGCGGACTAAATCAGCCATCGCTTCCAGGAACGGTAAGCATTCGGCAACGGTCGGCGCCTCTTCGGCGCCCCCCTTGGCCGACGGACCTTCCTTTTCGCGGCGGGCGGCCCCGACTTCCTCGACCTTAATCGGGCGAAGCCCACGCGACTGCAGTCGGCGCAGCGCCTCGCGGCGGCTCGGGGCGTCGATTGCGCCATCGCTGGCCGCGCCTTGGCCGTCCTTGGCCGTGTAGGTAAAGGAAGGCATCCGACCTTATTCGTTTGAGCTGAGGTTACGGACGAGCTCTTCGAGCGTCGTGTGGCCGGACTTGACCTTTTCCCAACCCGCGCGGGCAAGCGGGCGCATCCCGTTGGCGATGGCGCGTTCGGTGAGCTCGCGATTACTGACGCGGTTGATGATTAAATCGTGGAGCGGCTTCGGGTGGAAGATTTCAAACACGCCAACGCGACCGCGGTAACCCGTGTTACGGCAGCGACGGCAACCCACCGGCTCGCGCAGTTCGGTCACGCCAGCAAGATCGGACTCGTTCATACCGAGCGCTTCCAGGGCCGGAACGGCCCGGGACTTATTGACCGGGGAAGTCTTGGCGCAGTCCGGGCAGAGGCGACGGACGAGACGCTGGGCGATGACCAGTTCGACGGCGGAGCCCACGAGGAACGGCTCGACGCCCATATCGATGAGACGCGTGATGGCGCCCGGGGCGTCGTTGGTGTGGAGCGTCGAGAACACGAGGTGACCCGTGAGCGAGGCGCGGATGGAAATTTCGGCCGTCTCTAAGTCGCGGATTTCGCCGACCATGATGACATCCGGGTCTTGCCGGAGCGTACTGCGGAGGGCACCGGCGAACGTCAGGCCGATTTCGGCCTTAGTCTGGACCTGGTTAGCGCCGGGCACTTCGTATTCAATCGGGTCTTCGATCGTCACGAGGCGCAGCTCGGGCGAATTGATTTCGCGGAGGAACGCGTTGAGCGTGGTCGACTTACCCGAACCCGTCGGGCCCGTGACCAAGATGATCCCGTGCGGGTAGTCGAGGACCTTGCGGACCACGGCCTGCTCGTCGGGCGACATCCCGATCCGGTTCATGTCGTAGGCTTCCTTGCGCTGGTTGAGTAGGCGCAGCGACACCGACTCCGCGTAAATCGTCGGAATGGTGGAAACGCGGATATCGAGGACGTTCTTACCGTCGCGGAAATTGATACGACCGTCTTGGGGGAGGCGACGCTCGGAGATGTTGAGGCGCGCCATGATCTTCAGGCGCGAGATGATGGCATCTTGGAAGCGCGCGAGGTTATCGGGCAGCGGGACGGGGATGAGGATACCGTCGACGCGGTAGCGGATGCGGAGGTTGTTTTCCTGGGGCTCGAAGTGGACGTCCGTCGCGCCTTCGGCGACCGCTTGGGACAACACATCGGTCACGAAGCGGACGACCGCGGCATCAGCATCGGCTTCGACGTCTTGGTTCGCCGCTTCCAGTTCGGGCAAGTCGCCCCCTTCATCGTCGAGGCTGCCGCCACCGACGCCGTAATTGTCGGTCACCAATTGGGCGACCCGTTCGGGCGGGGCGAGGTACCACTTCGGGCGGCGCGCAGCGAAAGTGGCGATCCAATCGACCGTCTCCGCATCGGGCGGCAGCGGTGAGATGAGGTTGAGGCGGCCCTCTTCGGCGCCCGGCAGAATGACCGCAATGACTTGGGACTCCGTGGCGATACGCGCGGGGAGGACCTTGACACCTTCGGGATCGACGGCGGGTTCATCGAGGACTTCGAGGCCGGAGGCCTTGGACAACTCGTCGAGTAAGACCGCTTCGGTCACGCTGAGCGCTTGGCACAACAGCTTGAAGCGCGCGTCGCGCGGGGCCTCGGCGAACGAAGCGCGGGCCTCGTCCGTAAGACGGTCCGCCAAAGCGGCGGGCAAACCATGCCTAACGGCGGTCGACATCGGGAAGCTTACTTGGAGGAACCGCCGACTTCGAGGGTCGGACCGGGCAGGCCATTGAGGAGCGGGCTAACTGGAGCCGTGGCCGGGGCCGACCCCGCCGGAGCTGGTGCCTTATCGATGTGCTTGTGGACCTGTTCGGCAATCGGGGTGGCATCAACGCGGCTGATGGCGTTGAGGTTATCGACCGCGGAATTGTTGAGGACGTAGGGGCGGAGGAAGATCAGCAGCTCCGTGCGCGTCTTCGTCTTCGAGGAACCCCCGAGGAGGTCGCCGATAATCGGGATAGGCCCGAGGCGATTCTTGGTCGTCGTGTCGTTGGAGCGTTGGAGGCCACCGAGAACGATGATTTCGCCGCTCATGGCGCTGACGAACGAGTCGGTCGAGCGACGGCCGATGACCGGCTGCTCATTGCCGTCGATGGTCACGGAACCGAGCACGTCTTCGACCTGCTGGGTGACCTGCAGTTGGACGGAGCCATCCTTACCGATGAGCGGAAGCACCTTGAGTTGGATACCGATATCGCGCTGGGAGACCGTCGAGCTGGAGACCAGGCCCGTGGTGCCGGCGGTGGATTGCGTGCCCGTGATGACGGGGCGCGATTCGCCGACGAAGATCGTGCCTTCCTTATTGTGGGAAGTCGTGATGGCCGGGACGGAGAGGACGTGCAGGTCGTTCTTGGTCGGCGTCGAAGACGTGCCGAGGCTGACGATACCCGTCAGCGTGCCGTTCGGAGCCAGGGCGGCCGAGCCACCACCGACACCGGTGACGCCACCGGCGCCGCCGAAGAGCGTGCCATTGACGCCCGTCAACTTGCCGTTGGTGACGGTCATGCCGAGGGAGGTGATCCCGCTGCTGTCGTTGTCGGTGAGCGTGACTTCGGCGATGACGACCTCGATCCGCACCTGCGGGAGGACGACGTCGACCTTGTCGATCAATTCATGAAGGAGGCGTAGGTCGTCCTTGGTGCCAGAGACGACAATCGAGTTGGAGCGGACATCGGCGATGACCGTGACCATCGTGCTAAACTCGTCGGCCCCATTCTGCTGCGAGCCCGTGGCGGCAGCGCCGGTGGCGGCGGGCGCAGCAGGGGTCGGGGTCGTCACGCGGTTCGTGCCGTTGGTCGTCCGTCCGCCGTTGGCGGTCGAAGCCGCTTTGGTCTGACCGGTGATCAACTGCGTGAGCAACGAAGCCGTTTCGGTGGCGTTCGCGTGGCGGAGGAAGACCACATCGGTCTTCGTATTGGGATCGGAAGTCGCGTCGAGGGATTCGACCAACTTATCAAAGAAGGCGTGCTGGTCGGCCGAGCCCATGACGATGACGCGGTTGGTGCGTTCGTCGGCGGTGAAGCTGGTGCCCGTCGAAAGGCGGAA
>CAIYEN010000126.1 GCA_903925205.1 uncultured Opitutia bacterium
CCCGCGCCCTCGGCGCCCGCACGACAACCGAGGTCTTCCTCATCGATGGCACGCGCACCCTGCTCTACCGCGGCGCCCTCGACGACCAATACGGCACCAATTACAACCGCGAAACCCCGCGGCGCACTTACCTCAAGGATGCGATCGGGGACTTCCTCGCCGGACGCACCGTGACTACCGCCGCCACCTCCGCCCCGGGCTGCGAACTGGACCTCGGACCTAAGCCAACGGACGCGCCGACCAAGGTCACCTACTACGGGGACGTCGCCCGCATCCTCCAACAGAACTGCGTGTCCTGCCACCACGGCGGCGGCATCGCGCCCTTCGCCCTCGATAGCTTCACGGGCGTTAAGGACCGCACAAAAGTCATCCGTCGCGTCGTCACCCAAGGGCTCATGCCGCCCTGGTTCGCCGCTCCCGAAGCACCGGGCAAGCCCAACCCTTGGGCCAACGACTGCTCCCTCAGCGAACGCGATAAGGCCGACCTCCTCGCGTGGATTGATTCTTCCGACCGTCCGCTGGGCAACCCCGCCGACGCCCCGCGCCGCCTAACCTACCCCACCGAATGGTCCATTGGCCAACCAGACCTCATCATCCCCTTGAGTAAGGCCTATGACATTAAGGCGACGGGCTACCTTCCCTACCAACGTGACGTGGTGCAGACGACGCTCACCGAAGATAAATGGGTGGCCGCCTTCGAAATCCTCCCGTCCGCCCGCGAGGTCGTCCACCACGTGATCGTGACGATGCACGAAAAGAACGAAAAGGTCGCCGACAACGAGAGTTACTGGGCCGCCTACGTTCCAGGCAACGGCTCGCACGTGTTTCCCGAGGGCTTCGCACGCAAGCTGCCCGCCGGCGCCAAACTGAACTTCCAGATTCACTACACGCCCAACGGCACCGCGACCAAGGAACGCCTGCGACTTGGCCTAATCTACGCCAAGTCCCCACCGAAGTACGAAATGCGTACCGTGGCCGTACCGAACATCCTGCTCAAGATTCCACCCGGCGCGGCTAACCACGTCGAGACCATCACCCGCCCCGTGCCGGTCGACCTCCCGGTCACGAGCCTGCTCGCCCACATGCACGTCCGCGGCAAGGCTTTCAAGTTCGAGCTAACGACGCCTAATGGCCAAACCGAGACGTTACTCGACCTGCCCAACTACGACTTTAACTGGCAGTTGCGCTACGATTTCAAGCAACCCCGCGTCCTACCGCGCGGCAGCACCGTCAAACTGACGGCGGTCTTCGACAACAGTGCCGACAATAAGTCTAACCCGGACCCGACCAAGCTGGTGCGCTGGGGCCCGCAGACTTACGACGAGATGATGATCGGCTACTTCGAGTATTTCGTACCGGTCAACCGCTGACCTAGCGGGCAGGCGGGGCGCTATCTGCCGGCAAAGCCTGCCCGACCCCCCAATAGCGTTCAATCAGGTCGTAGCCGACTGGATCGTAGGCCTTAAGTTCCGACCGATTCGCAGGCGGGTAGTTGCAACCCACAAAATACATGGCCGAGAGTTCCGCAAAATACTCGAGCTGGTTCTGGGCCGCGTACCGGAGGGTCTTAATATTCTTCGCATCGGCGGCGACGTCGCTCTTATACAGGCCAGCCTTCATCGCCGCCGCCCACGCATCATAAATCCCCGGCTCCTTTTCCTTCCAATGCAGGAGGTGCCAGGCATGGGCGAGCTCATGCACGAGGCCCTTCACCGACCAAAGCGCGTCGAGGTAATTATAGTTGTAGGCACTGAAGATCAGGACGCTGTTCGACATCCGCTCATCGAGGTACGGCGAATACTTCGGCGCGCCGGGACGAAAATACTGGAAGCTCGAATTCCGGCCGCCCCCCGTGGCCTTGGGGCCATAGAGCAGAAAAATTTTCACCCCTTGGAGCGACTTGACCGCTGGGGCGGGCAAGGTTTTGGCAACTTCGGCCAGCTTAACCTCGAGTTTAGTCATCGCCTGCTGGGCCGTGGCCGGGTCTTCCTCGAGCAGTTGGTTCTCCACGAAAACATTCCAGCCGGACAAGGTGCGCTCGCTATACTTACGCGGAGGATGGTTCAGGTCGAAAGCGGGTAGTTCGATCGCCTTCGGAGTCACGCGCGGCGCCACCGGCACGGACTTGGGGGCCTCGTCGGCCGCGGGCAAGGCAACCGACGCGAGCCACAGGACGAAGAGGACGCGTAACCAGATCATCGGATGGGCACGGAGCGGAAGGTCAACGCCGGGAGGCCGTTCGCCCCCATGAGCAAGCGGTCCTGGCTCCAATTCTTGCTATCGAGGTAACTAATTGAGCTACCCGTAGGTAGCCCTTCGCTGAGACGCAGGGTCAGGGTCGAGCCCTGTGCGGATCCTCCCACGACCTTGACCGAAGAGGTCTGCCGCGCAAAACCCGTGTCGACCTCGCACGAAAACTCCGCGACCAAATCATCCCGCCAGACGACAGGCTGGTCGAAGGTCAAGACGACGGCGTCTTGTTTATCGCCGACGCGCTGCACTGACAGGATGTTCGGGGCGGAGACGGTCTGGACGTTCTTCACGCCATAATGGTCGCGCTCAATGAGCGGGGTCATGAGTTTGGCGAATTCCGCGTAGCCGGCCGCCGGGAAGTGACAACCGCCGGGCGGGCGGATGCCCAGGGTGGGCATGACATCGAGGTTGGCGTACGCAGTCTTCAGCTTCCGTTGTTCTTCGCGGAGGTAGTTATCGGAACCATTGATACCCATGGCGCAGGACTTGGGCCAAATCTGGAAGAGGTGCAAGCGCTGGGCATTCGGGTAATCCTGGCGCCACGAACCCGCCATCTGGTCGAAATACTTTCGGTAGTGCACGAAACCATAAGTACCATCGGGGCCATCGGCACCTTGGTCGTTCTCTCCTTGATGCCAAAGAATGCCGCGGATGCCGTAGTCGAGTCCAGCAGCGCGTACGCGCCAAAGTAACCGCCCGTAGATGGTGGCCGCGTTCGTCGGGTCAGCGACGTCCCGTTGATGCGTATCGATGCGGGTACCACCCACGGCCCCGTTGATTAGGCAGATAGGGATCTGCTGCGACTCGACCAAACGGCGACCGAGTTCCATACCCCAGAAACCGATTTCCAAACGGCCACCACGTGCCCGGGCTTCCGCTGGACCCCATACCTTCTGACGAGAACCATTGGGGCTGCCATCGGTCGCACCGAAGGTACGCACCCACGGGTTGGGCTGAAGGGGATTTTCCTTGCCGAAGTCATTGGCGACCGCGTTGGACTGTCCTTGGATAATGAAGGCGTCGCCACAGACCAGGTCAGCCGCCGCGTGCACGGGCTTATCGTCAGCAAGGAGTTCCACACGGTAGCGGATGAGGCCAGCCTTAAGCGCCTGCACGAAGCGATAGCCCTTCCCTTCCTGCGGGGCCTGCGTGGCTTCAGCGACGAGCTTATCGTCGGCGTAGAGCTTGAGGGTCACCTTCTGCGCCGTCGTAGCTAAGCTACCCTTGCAATAGAGTTTGCCCAGGCCATCGCCCTCGCGGGCATAGAATTGACCGTCCATCGGCAATTCTTCCGCCGGCTCCGGACGGGCGAGCCATGAATCTAGGGGCTGCTCAGCAACCTCAACCTCCGTGGCTAACCGCGCTCCACCGGCTCGCTGCGAGTTAAAGAAAGCCCCGATGCTCAATCGCCCGGCACCCATCGCGCGCTTGAGAATCAGCGTATCCCCATCGACCTCGGAAATCACCGGTACGCCGCTGGTCGCCCA
>CAIYEN010000127.1 GCA_903925205.1 uncultured Opitutia bacterium
ACACAACGCGTTCAACGACCGCTAGTCAGCCGCAGCTGTCTCTTAAGGTAGGGGCGTGGTTTACCGCGCCCTCCTAACCGTGGAGGGCAAGGCATAGCCTTGCCCCTACCCGTTCGCTTACGCGAACGAACAAACAGGGTCAGGATGCATGATTCCACTTAAACACATACTCCCACGCTTCCGGCACCTCGCAGAGTTTCGCCCTCACGGGATTTAGTAGCACATATCGGACCTTCTCGTCGTAGGCGTCGTCATTTCTAACCCGATGATCGAAGGCACCACGTTGCCAGATAATGCCGACGTCCAATGCTGTCTTGGCCTTAAAGAGTCGGATGACTTCAGCAATCCCAGGGGATGCCGGGATATGGCATAACATGTGAACATGATCAGGCATGGCGACCATTAGCTTTGGGTACCAGAAACTCTGGGCACTCAGACTATTAGCGGTGTCCACGAGGGCAGCCCATGCCTTACCGTTGGCCAATTGATTTACGAAACGCTTTTTACAGAAAATTGTAATGAATATTGGATCTGATGGATCCACCCATGAAGGGCGACCATGGTAGAGCCGGATACGCGGAGTGAAGTCCATTCTGGCATTCTGCCCTCACGCGGCCCGGCCCGAATTACTTTAATCACCTATGTAAATCACCTCGGCAACAGGTAGGGGCGTGGTTTACCGCGCCCTCCTTGGCATGGTGGCCATCAGGTAGGGGCGTGGCTTTGCCGCGCCCTCCTAACCGTGGAGGGCAAGGCATAGCCTTGCCCCTACCCGTTCGCATGCGCGAACGAACACAACGCGTTCAACGACCGCTAGTCAGCCGCAGCTGTCTCTTAAGGTAGGGGCGTGGCTCCGCTGCGCCCTCCACGTTCGCATGCGCGAACGAATAGGGCTCACCCCTTGTCACCGTGTCACCTAGTCCCCCTGTCCCCTAATCCACTCAACTGCCCCAGCTCCAGCGCTCGGGTACCCAAGCGTACTGGTCGCCCTTGGGGACAACGGTGCCGATGCCGGGCCACGGAAGGTGGAAGCCGAAGGCACGCGACTTATTGGCGGCCATGCGGGTGAAGAGTTTCTTGCGGGTCTTGACCGCCGTCTCAGGGTCATGGTCCATCGCGACAGTCCAACCGACGTTCTCGAACATGAGCACATGGTGGTGCACGACGTCGCTGATGTGGACCAGCGATTCCTGACCCGAACGAATCTCGAAACAGGCGTGGCCATCGGTGTGGCCAGGAGCCGCAATGATCTCCACGGAGTCATGGAAGAGCTTCTGGCCGTCCTGCACGATCACGAGCTGCTCCTTGAGGATATCGAAATTCTTACAGACGGTCTTCACCATATTCGGTAAGGGCTTCTTATCGCGCTTAGACTTCGAGAAGTCGGGGTTCGGGCCGCGCCAGAAGTCATACTCCTCCTTGAGCAGGTAAATCTTTGCATTCGGGAACGCCGGCTTATCGCGATCGACGAAGCCATCAAGGTGGTCAGAGTGCGAGTGGCTCAGGAAGCCGGCGACGACCTGATCGGGGGTGATACCGAGCTGACGGAGCCCTTCGGCCAACCAACCGAAATTGGGATTAGAGTGGCGCTCGCCGAAACCGGCGTCGATCAGGGCGACTTCCTTGCCGACCTTCAGGCCCATGATATTAACGTAGAGCGGTAGCGCATCGAGGCGTTCGCGATTGAAGACCATGGCGTCCTTCATCACCGGACGGTCGGCCTCGGGCCACATCAGGTTCAAGCCCTCCCGGAAGAGCATGTGCCCATCGCTGATGGAGAAGGCCTCGATTTCGCCGATCTTGAACTTGTAGACGAAAGGGTTGGGCGGGCGCTTCGCGGGCGCAGGCTTCGGGGCCTCCTGCGCCCCGAGGCGCACGTTCATGGCGGCCAGGCCAGCCAACGCGAACGCGGCAGCGCCTAAAAATTCACGACGAGAAGCAGGCTGAGGCTGATTGAGCGGCATGCCGCCAAGATGCCGAACTCATGGCCCCGGGCAAGCGCAAGCCTAACGCCTTGCCGCGGGGATAATGAACGACCTTTCCGAGATCCGCCCCCCTTTTATCTCCCCAGCTCTTTTTCCTCAGGTAGGGGCGCGACTGCGTCGCGTCCGTTGACCGAATCATGGTGAGTATAGCCAAACGGGTGGGTATTCTCCGTCAGCAGACGAACGGATGCGACGCAGTCGCACCCCTACCCATTGCTGGCGCGTAGCGCCTCACTCGCGGCTAAGGCCGCCAGACATCCCCCTATCCCCCATCCCCTCTCCCCACCTCACTACTTCTTCGCGTCAGGGAACTCCTTCAAGAGTTCATCCGGGGTATAGAAGTTCGGCCGATCCTTGGTCGCGGCCCGCACCTTGGCCACCTGCGAGGGTTGAATGGGCGTCGCTTGGTTACCAAAAGAATTGCGGACGTAGGTCAGCACGCCGGCCAGTTCATCGTCGGTCAAACCCTTGAAGGCCGTCATCGGCACCTGACCTGGCATCTTCACGCCATTGACTTCGATAGGCCCCATGAGGCCGTGCATCGCGATGCGGATCAGGCTTTCTGGGTTACCGCTCACCCAGTTGGACTTCGCGATGGGCGGGAACTGCGCCGCGGGGAGGCCTTGGCCATCGGCTTGGTGACAGGTGATGCAATGCGCCTCGCGCCGATAGACCTGCTCACCGAGCTCAAAGAGACGCTTGTCCTGTCCCGTCAGCGTGGTCGATGCCTTCGCTGGGGGTGCGGCCACCACGGATCCGCCATTAAGGTAAGACGCTGCAGCGGCGAAGACCGGCTTCAACCAGGCATCTTCCGGCTGCTTGCGGGCTTCGGCCAACACGGCCAGGCCGAAGTCCTTCCCCAACCACGTCGCGGCATTGACGGCCTCAAGGCGGACACGGCCATGGACATCGCTAGCGGCGCGGAGAAGCAGGTCGCGTTGGTCGGCCACGCGATGGCCATTGTAACGTAAGACACGCACTGCGGCGGCGCGGACGCGATGGTCCTTGGCCTGCAGGAGCTTTTTCAGCAGCGCGACATCCACCCGGTCGAGGCCCCAGCTCACCCAGAGACCTTCGAGTTGATGGAGCTCAAAGCGAGCGTCGTCGGACTTCAACCCACCCACCCACTTCTGCAGCCCTGCGATTACCTCGGCGGCGGGACGGCCCCGCAGTTCGAGGCGGCTCCGCTCACGGGCGCGATCTTCGGGGAGCGTCAGGTTGGCAAAGAGTTGCGCAATGGGGGCACCTGCAATGACGGGTGGCTGCACGAGCGGACGGCTCGGGTAGGTGATACGATAGATACGACCGTGGGTGTGGTCGCGGAGCGGATCGCGAGCGCTATGCTGCATGTGGCCGATGAGCACGTTATGCCAGTCGGCGACATAGAGAGAACCGTCGGGAGCGAACTCCATCGAGACCGGACGGAAGTTACCATCCTTCGACTGTAGAAGGTTCTGCCGGAACGTCAGCTTGTAGCCCGTGCCGTCTTCAGCGACCGCATGCTGCTTCGTGCCGAGGAAGCCGATGGTGTTATTAATAATCAAGTCGCCCTGAACGTCGTCGGGGAAGTGACGGCTGCTGATGAAGTCCAGGCCGGCGGTCGGACGGACCATCTGGGCCTTCGGGATAAGGTTGGGCGGCAGCGGGGCGAACTCACCGAACGGCACCCACAAAGAGGCGGGCGACATCCAGCGCACATTGGGATCGGAGGTGTCGGCGAAAAAGTCCTGGCCGTAGGCATCAAAGGCAATGCCCCATGGATTGGGAATGCTCACGCGCAGGGTACGCTCGAGCTGCTGACGCTGCGGGGCGTAACGGAAGAAGCCGCCGTTGGTGCTCCGCTCCACGCCATAGGGCGTCTCCACGTGGCTATGCAGGAAGGTGCCTTCGGCCATGTAGAACGCGCCCGAAGGGTCGGCCCGGAAGGCGCTGATGGCGTGGTGCGTATCATGGTCGTCGAACCCGCTAAGGACGATCTGCGCACTGTCGGCCACGCCCGACCCTGTCGTATCGCGCAGCAAGATGAGGTGACTGCTCTGCGGCACGTAGACACCTTCGGGGGCGAACTCAAACGACAGCGGCAGGTGCAGGCCGCGCGCAAAGACGGTCTGCTTATCGGCCCGACCGTCGCCGTCGGTGTCTTCCAGAATAAGAATCTTATCATC
>CAIYEN010000128.1 GCA_903925205.1 uncultured Opitutia bacterium
GACCTGAATTCGCACTACAATCAAAAGCAGCGGTACCCAGCCATGGCCAAAACTGGCATCCAGGACGTGCTTCGCTCCCAGGGCGATCCCGCCAAACTGGCGAACGGTAGCGCCGACCTTTACAACCTCTGGT
Organism: uncultured Opitutia bacterium; assembly: GCA_903925205.1. Taxonomy (GTDB): domain Bacteria; phylum Verrucomicrobiota; class Verrucomicrobiia; order Opitutales; family UBA953; genus UBA953. Next base: position 134 of record CAIYEN010000128.1, read on the forward strand.
ATGACGTCGAACCATCCGCCCGGAAATCCGATGAATTCCGCGGTGAATGGGGGACCCTGATGCACCTCATCATCTCGCAGGGACTCGCCGACGGCCAAGGCTTGGACTACGTTCCCGGTAGCTTCGGGGCGATGATTCTTCCCGGACTGAATGCCCACACTTACCCGGTCACTCCTTGGCGCTGGACGAGCTACGGCTCGGGCGCCGGCATTAGTGACCACTTCCCGCTTAAGGCCGAATTCACGATTCACTCCAAGCCGACTGCCGCCCCGCTCACCCGCCCCGAGTTTTCACCGAGCGAGGGCCTCGCAGCCTTCCCTGCGATGCTCGACGTCTCCAAATTCGGTAATGCCAAAACGATTCCCGCCTTGAGCCCAGACGAGACCGCCAAGCAAGTTGGGGAAATCTTCGTTCTCGAAGGTACTTATAACGGTGGCGCCAAGCCATCGCTCATGATTGGCGATAAACGGTACTCCCTCTATGTGCCCGATGAGGCCCTACTGAAGACCGTCAAGGCCACAAAAAAAGGCCAAGCCGTGCGCTGGCTCGGTCAGCTTAACTTCTACAAAGGCCAACTCGAGTTCATGGTCAGCAGCCCTGACTGGCTCAAGGCACGCTAAACCTAGGCCAAAAAAAGCCCGCTCAGAGAGCGGGCTTGGGGAGGGTAAGAACCGAAGGCTTACTTCGTTTCTTTCTTATCCTTGCGCGGCTTACGAGGCTTCTGGTCGCGCTCGGAGCGGTCGGGAGCTTCTTCAGCTTCTTCGGCCACAGGCTCGATCGGGTTCTCGGAGACGACTTCAAATTCCTGCTCGATCGAGACGGAAGCATGGAGGCGGATGGTCGTGAGATGCTTGCCGAGAACCTTGACGGGACCCTGGCCGAGGTGGATGCGCTTGCGCTCGAGCTCAATGCCGTGCTCGGCGAGCTTGGCGGCGATTTCCGCGGTGCTGATCGCGCCGAACATCTTGCCACCTTCACCGGTCTTGACGGCAAAAACGAGCTTGAGGGCGGCCAGCTTCGCAGCGGTCGCGTTGGCGGACTCGAGGTCCTTGGATTCGCGGGCTTCGCGAGCCTTCTTCAAGGACTCGATGTACTTGGTATTGGCGCGATTGACGGGGAGCGCAATGCCCTGCAGGAGCAGGAAATTACGCGCGTAGCCCGCGCGGACGCGGACTTGCTCGCCTTCGGCGCCGAGGCCGTCGACAGGCTTAATGAGTAAAACTTCGGTGAATGCCATGATGGTGTCTTGCTTGGGTTAAAGGGAGGGTGGGATTTAGAAGGGAACGTCGTCGCCGCCGTGGTCGCCGGAAGGTGCCGGGGTGTCGCCACCGCGGGAGCGGGGGGCCGAGCCACCGTCTTCGCCGCCTTGGGCCTTGCCGCCGATAAAGGTGAAGTTTTCCAGGACCACGCCGAGGCGCGAGCGCTTCTCGCCGGTCTTCTTGTCTTCCCACTGGTCGAGCTTGAGGCGACCTTCGACGAGGATACCGGAGCCCTTGCCGCAATACTTGGCAATGATTTCGGCCTGCTTGCCGTAGCTCTCGATGTCGACGTAGGTCACTTCCTCGCGCTTTTCGCCTTCCTTGGTGGTGTAGGCGCGGTTGACGGCGAGGGAAAACTTAGTGAGGGCCTGGCCAGAGGGCAACGCACGCGCTTCGGGGTCGCGGGTCATATTGCCGGCGAGGATTACGCGATTGAAGGACGAGGCCATGGTCGTGAGGAGACGAGACGGGGCTTAGGCGCGGACCGACTGCACGAGGATGCGATCCACGGTGCGGTCGAGGCGAAGCTTGTCGGCGAAGGCAGTCGGGGCGGTGACTGGGCCTTCGAAGTGGAACTGGACATAGAGACCAGAGAGGAACTTGCGGTCAACGGCGCGGCTGAACTCGCGCTGGCCGAGGTTTTCGACCTCGGTGACCTTGCAGTCGACGGACTTCAGGATTTCCTTCAGACGGTCGATAGCGGCCTCAGGAGCCTCGGCGGAACCGCGGAGGTCGAGGATCAGGCTGACGCGGTAGGCGCGGCGAATCGTGGCGGTGGTCATGGTAATGGTGGTTTTCTGTTGGTGAGGTTTTGGGCAGCCGGGAGGCCGCGGGAAATCAGGGTTTCTAGTCCTAAGAGGAAGTCAGGGGTAGCTTGGTGGAGGCGCTGGAGGTCTTCGGCGGGGAATTTACCGAGCACGTGGTCGGCGAGGTCTTGGGCGGGGTGCCGCTTGGGACCGATACCGAGACGAGCTCGGACGAACGCTTCGCCGAAATGCTGGATACAACTGGCAATGCCGTTGTGGCCAGCGGCGGAGCCACCCTGGGAAAGTCGCATTTGGCCGGGTTCGAAAGCGATATCGTCGTGAAGGACGACCATTTCGGCGGCGGTGAGGCGATGGAAGTGAAGGAAGGCGGCCAAGGGTTCGCCGCTCAAGTTCATGAACGACTGGGGCTTGACCAAGAAGACTTGCCGTCCACCGAAGGTGGTTTTGGCCACGGCGGCCGGGAAACGGCTTTCGTGCTTCCACTCCGCGCCTGCCTTGCTGGCGAGCGCATCTAGGATGATCCAGCCCGCATTGTGGCGGGTGGCGACGTATTCCTTGCCGGGATTGCCGAGGGCGGCGATGACCGAGAATACCATCTGACTTCAAAGAACAGGTGCCGGGGACGCCCGGCGCGGAAATTACTTCTTGGCAGCCGGAGCGGCGGCCGGAGCAGCACCAGCGGCCGGAGCCGCGGCACCAGCGGCCGGAGCGGCAGCAGCACCTTCGGCGCCCGCGACCGGAGCGGCAGCGGCGGCTTCGGGAGCAGCTTCTTCTTCGGCCATTTCGGAGCAGACCACGACGACACGGGCCGGGTCGCCAGGGAAAGTGATGCCAGCCGGGGCCTTGAGGGCGCCGACGTGGATGGATTCGTTGACCTTGAGTTCGGTCACGTCGACTTCGATGAACTCAGGGAGATCCTTCGGCAAGCAACGGACGTTGATGGTCTGAGAAACGATCGCGAGCGTACCGCCGTCGGTCTTCACGCCATAAGCTTCACCCACCGTGCGAATCGGGATGGCGACGCTCATCGGAGCGTTCGGGTCGATCTGCTGGATGTCGATGTGCAGGAACTTCAGGGTGATGGGGTGACGCTGGAACTCCTTAATGATGGAGAGCATCTTTTTGCCGTCGAGGGTCAGCTCGATGAGGGCGGCAGCCGTGCCCTTAGCACGCATGAGATCGCGGAACTTCTCCTGTTCGACGGAGACGCTGTGGATGCCGGCAGGACCATAGATGATGGCTGGGATGGAACCCGCGTTGCGCATGCGACGGGAGTGGCCACGGCCAAGGTTCTGACGATTGGAGACGGTGAGACTGAGCTGCTTCATGGTGTGTAAAGGTCTTTGGGAGCCTAGTAAGTCGCGGGCCCGCGTTGTGCGGCCGTGCCTTGCCTAGGGAAAGGAGGGTCGAACTTGAGAACCCCAGCCACGGAAGCAAGCGGGAAATTAAAAGGGGGCTTTCCCTACGGAAAACCCCCTTAAAACCCTCAATTAACGCGCGGGCTTAGTTATAGGTGGCCAACCAAGCAGCGATATCAGCCACATCCTGCGCCGTCAGGCCAAGCTGATCGGCCGAAAGCATCAGCGAGCGGGTCATCTTGGTGGACTGGCCCGCAATACGGTTCTTCGGGACGAGCTGGGAGACACCGCCGGCCGACTTGATGACGACGGGGTCGTTATTGGACTGGAGCAGGCCATCAATCTGGCCGCCGGCCTTAAGCTTCAAGGTGGAGCCTTCATAACCTAGCGCGATGCTTGCGGAGGGCTCGACGATGGCCGTCACGACGGATTCCACGCCTTGGCGGGCGGCGAAACCACGGAGCTCGGGGCCATAACCAGGGCCATTGGCCCCGACCTGGTGACACATCGTGCAGCGCTGCACGAGTTCCCCACCCTTCGCGGCGTCACCCTTCTTAGAGAGCACATCTTGAACCGTGAAGGTGGCCTTCGGGGCCTCGGGCACCGGAGCTGGAACGACCACGACCTTGGCTTCGTCGTAGACGCCAGCCTTCTTCAGTTCGGAACGGATGTCGAAGGCCGACCAAGTGCCAGTCATGCGCATCAAAGCCCAGGTGGTGGCTTCGTCCTTCACCGGCGAACCTTCCGCGGCGAGTTTGATCATGGCGAGGGCGGCTTCCTTGGACTCGACGAAGGAGAGGGTTTCGGTCGCTAACGTGCGCTGAGCGGCAGGAACCTTCTGGCCGCTGGCCTGCGCGGCGAGCTCGTTCACCATCTCGGGTGTGTGCAGCACCCACGCAATGCGGGCGACCGTCGGGGACCAGGCTTCACCGTTCTTGACGTAAGCGGACTTCACCGCAGCCCAGACGGCCGTTTCCTTGCCGGCCGAGCCAATGCCAAAGGCGGCGAGGGAATTCTTGTCGGTGAGGTCGAGGTGCTTCGCGAGTTCCACCAGGATCGGCACCGCCTTGTCGGCGGCGACGGCGTGCAGCGAGGTGGCCACGTCACGACGAACGGCGACATCCGCGTCCGTCGCAAGCACCGCCGAGGCGGCGAGCACATCCTGATTGGCGCGACGCAGCGACTGGAAGGCGAGCCGACGGTTGGCAGGATTCGCATCCTTCAACAGTTCCTTCGTACGGGCCACGCCTTCGTCCCCGAGGTAAGGCAAGAGCCAGATGGCACGGGCAGCGACGTAAGGATTGGCGTCCTTGGCCAGTTCGAGGACGGCGGGTAAAGACTTAGCCCCAAAACCTTTCGCGGCATTGAAACCCAAGTGACGAACATTCACCGCTGGGCTGCGCAAAGCATCGACCGCGCCGGCGGGGCTGGTGAGGTCGAGCTTCGGGATGACGGACTTGAAGCCCTTCGGAGCAATCCGGTAGATTGCGCCCGTGCAGGTGTCGTCGAGCGTCTGGTGACCGCCCACGCGCGTGTCGTACCAATCGGCGACGTAGACGGCGCCATCGGGGCCGACGGCGACGTCGGACGGACGGAACCAGATATGTTCGCCGCTCTTCCCCGGGGTCTTGATCTTGTGGAAGTCGGTGCCTTCAAATTCGCGGGTGGGATTCGAAGTGATGAAGTCCTTACGCGTCGCCTCACTGAGCGCAAACGCACCCTTCTGCGGCTGCAGTTTGTAAGCGAAGATCGTATTGCGGGACGGTTCGCAATTCAGGAGCGTGCCATTGAACGCTGCGCCGAGTGCGCCGTTCTCGTACACGGTGATACCGGTCGGCGAACCCGAACCGTACACGTCACCGACGTCCATGGTGTCGGGATCGTCTTGGCGCCAGTGAGCGCGCGGGGTTGGCTGACCGGGGCGGCGCACGGAGTTATAACCAGCGGCCTTCGGCGTGGTGTAACCGGCGGTGCCATACTCAAGGATGAACGACGTGCGGCAGCTGCTCGAGTCGTCATTGTCGCCCTGGAAAAGATCGCCGAAGGAAGACGGGAAATGCTCGAAGCTATTGCGGTAGCCGTTGCCGATGATTTCAACGCCCGAGGCGTCATCGTTCATGCGCGCGGAGAAACCAGAGGACCAGACAAAGCCATCGTCGCTCTTGGCCCCGGCCGTGGCCTTCGGGTCGAAGGGCCAAGCACCGCCACGCTGGTCGACGTAACCCGAAGAAACGCGGTAGGTCTTCCCGGACTTATCGGTGAACGAACCCCCGCAGTTACCGGAGTTCAGGTAGAGCTTACCGTCGGGGCCCGCGACGATCGCATGGAGGGAGTGGTCATGGTCTTGGCCGCCGAAACCGCCGAGCAGCACTTCCCGCTTGTCGACCGCGGGATCAAACTTCCCGTCACGGTTCACGTCGGTGAACTTGATGAGGTCGGGGGCGTGCGAAACAATCACGACATTATCAAAGACCGCGATGCCGAGGGGCGACGTCCAACCGGCATCCTGCACGAAGGTATTTACGGTGTCGGCCTTGCCCGCGCCCTTGCTGTCGCTGAGCACCACGACGCGATCACCTTCGGGACGGCGCTTGCCACCCTTATTGTAGACGCGGTAGTTGACCCCTTCGGTCACCCAAACGCGCCCTTGGGCATCGATATCGAGATTCGTGGGGTTAGCCAGCATGGGCGAACGCGCCCAGACCGTGACCTCTAAGCCCTCGGGGACCTGGAAGAGGTTGAGCGGCACGGAACCACCTTCGGAGGGTGCGTACGGCTGGGGGGCGGCCGAAAGGGAAACGGCGGCCATCAGGAAGAAGGCGAGACGGGGCATGCCTCGATAACAAGACCCTCGGCGGAAAGTTCCAGCCTAACTTATCAGCCAACCGCAAATCAGGCCCACCAGGCCCGCAGGGTCGCTAGGTCCGCCCGCGAGGCTTCGATGGCGCGCTCGAGATAGCCCGGTTCGCCGATGGCGCCCTTAAGGTACTCCACATGCAAACCGACCGGCCCACGGTAGGCCGAAGCCTTCAGCATCTTGACGTACCCGGCATCAATGATCCCCTCGGCCAGCGGGCAGGAATCGACCGCCCGCCCCTTCCAACGGAAATTCTTGAAGTAAGCCATGGCCAGGCGCTCGCGGGCCAAGGCCACTTGATTGGGCCAAGACAGTCCGCCCTCGACGGTCGCATGGAGGATATCGAAGCTCCACGCCAAGTCCTCCGGCCGGTAGTCGCGCATGAGGGCGGCCATATCCCAAACCGCGGCCCCGACGTTCTTGGCCCCGGAGTGATTCTGGTAACAAGGCTGGATACCGATCTCCTTGCTGAGTGCCACGAGGTCGTGCAAGCGTGGCTTGATCTCATCGAGCTGCGCCCACAACGGCTTATCGGGTGCATAGGCATACCAATTCATGCGGTAGCGCTGGATGCCTAAGGCTTTGGCCGTGCGCAGCACCGCTTCGGTCCGCGTGGCATCGCTCACCGCATTAATGCCGGTGGTCAGCATCGAAATCTTGATACCGTTCGCGGCCAAGGCTTCGACCAGTTTGGGCAATTCGACTTCGACCTGAACTGGCAGCACGTGACCACCCGGACGCACGGGGGCTTCGATGTGGGCAACGCCAATACGGGCAACGGCGGCGGCCAGCTCACGATGCGACAGCCCGATCAGGTGCTTAGTGAAAAGGCTGATTTCTGGGCCGCCAGACGCGCCGGCGACTGCTGGCGCCGCCAGCGCATTCCCGGCCCATAAGCCCGCCAAGGCGGCGCTGGTGGTGCGCAAGAAATCGCGGCGCGTCGTCATCGCTGCTTACTTCTTCGGAGCAAGGCGCTTGAGCTGACCAGCCAACGTGACGAAGAGCACGTCGCCGTTGACGGGGTCGTGACCAAAGCCGGCGATCGTCATGTCTTTCGCAATGACCTCGCCCGTCCACTTACCGTCTTTCTCCTTTAAAGCGAACAACCGGCCCGAAGCGTAGTCGCCGAAGACATAAGCATCGCGAATGGCAGGAACACGCTCACTCCGGCAGAAGACGCCCCCGGTCACGGAGTTACCCAGCTTACGGTCGTATTCGTAAATCGGCGCCACAAAGGCGGAAGCGGGGGCCAGCTTCGCGGGGCCCTGCTTGGCGCTCGCATCCTTTTTATTATAAATGTGATTACCTTCGATTTCGCTCCAACCGTAGTCCCCCCCAGCCGTCAGGACGTCGATTTCCTCGAAGAGGTTCTGGCCGACGTCGCCGGCAAAGCAGGCCCCGGTCTTGGGGTCGAAGGAGAAGCGCCAGGCATTCCGGAGGCCCGTGGCCCAGGTCTCGGTGCGGACGGACTTGGGCTCAACGGCCTGCCCGCGGTGGGTGGTCGTCTTCACAAAGGGGTTGTCTGCCGGGATGGCGTAATAGGCCTTACCTTCGGCGTCCACGACGACCGAGGGGTGGGGATTGGGGGGGAGGCTGCCGGCCTTCTTATCGACGTCGATGCGTAGACCCCTGCGTGAAAGCCCTTGTTGATGAACCCCGCGTTATTGAGA
>CAIYEN010000129.1 GCA_903925205.1 uncultured Opitutia bacterium
GAGAGTACCGCCACATGGAAGGTGCTGGTTTCGCCCACCCCCATGGTTGGACCCGATCGCCCCAATAAGCATGACAACCACACCAACGATAACTTTGCGCACGAAGGGGACGAGCTTCGCAGTTGGATGCAGGCTAACGTCCCGGATAATTTCTTTGTCGTCTGCGGAGATCGCCATTGGCAGTACCACTCCGTTCACCCCGTCAGTGGCGTGCGCGAATTTAGTGTCGGCCCGGCCAGCGACGCCCATGCGAGCGGTTCGCCGGGCTATAACGCCAAGTACCACAAGTTCCACCGCGTTGAAGGCGGCTTCCTGGCGGTTTCTTTGGAGCGCGTCGGAGCCGAGAGTCGCCTTCGCTGCGAACTGCGTAACGTCAAGGGCGAGGTCGTACACGCCTGGGACGCCAACCGAAAAGTTTAAGCGCGGTCAGACGATCTTGCAGTGAATCCAGATGTCTTCGTGCGTCTGGTAGATTGCGCACAGGCGATGGTAGCCGTCAGCGATGACGACTTTCCCATTAGCTGGGTCGCGCACGAGGAGCAAGGGAGAGAGATGAATGCTCTTACGGATCTTTTTCTGGGTCAGCTTCACATGGGAATTACTTATCCCGAGTAAGGATAACTGGGAGGCGCGGAAGATATCCTTGGCTTTGAACTCCACGAGCTTGGCCTTGCGTAGCCGCGCGACCAACCGGGCGGCCTCGGCTTCGGGGTATAAGAGGCTCAGGTACGAAAGAGCCGCGGGGTAGTTCTTATCTTCAGGGGCGGGTAGCCAAGCAATCTTCTCGGGTTTGGACATGGTAAGGATATTTTAGCGTTGTTCCGCCTTGGCCTTCACGTGGTTCATCACGCGAAGTTGGACCTGGCCGACGATGTGGCGCGTCCAGACATTCCAGTAGGTCGCGGGAGTGATCGTGAGTAGGTAACGACTCGTGCCAATCAGGCGGGTCTGGCCGTTGGGGAGGGCTTCGAGATGGAAGCCGCCTTCGAGGCTCGTGTAGGTGGAATGCAGGTGGGGCGCGTCGAGGTCCCGTCCGAAGAACGTCGCCTCATGCATCGCCGCCGGGGTGTCGAGGACGATAAACTTCAACTCTTGTTCAGGCTTCCAGACCGAGATACGTTCCGGCATGTCGCCGGTGCTGAGGCGGCAGACGCGTGCGGCCCCAACGCCGCCTTCGCCGACGACGTAGGTCTCGAGCGGGTGGGCTACGCCAAACACGAAGAGCGGTTCGGTCGGAGCGGGCAGGTCACGGATGTCCTTGAGCTGTTTCCAGACTTCAGCGGGCGTGGCATTGATGACGACTTCCGAGCTGACAGCGTCTTCGAGCGGGGGCGGAGGCGTAAAGCTTTCGCCGACCGCACAGACAATCACTGCCAGCCAAGCAGCGGATTGAACCTGATAGGCCGGGCGGGTGGTCAGCGTGGCCAGCCAATGACCAAGCAGCGCTCCGACGATGCCGAGCAGCCCCACCAGCGGGGCGGCCATCAGGACGCAGATGACGCCTTCCATGGCAGCGAAGCCGAGGATGGTCAGGATTGCGGTGAGGGTCAGGAAGGCGGCACCGATGCTCTGGGAGACGGTGCGACTGGCGCGGGCGGACAGGAAGCCCGCGATGCCAGCGGTCACCAGTGGTAAGATGACGAGCAAGGAAAGGCTCAGGTATGGATTGATCTCCCGGGGGATGAGTTTCTTTTCCGCCAAGGCGGTCAGGCCGAAAATCATGAACCAGCAGAGGAAGGCCGGCACCACGAGTTGGCCGGCAAGTTTTTCGGAGGTCCCAGGTTGGCCGGCTTCATCTTCATCCGAAGCCGTGCCGAGCCAGAGCGCGATGCCGAGCCCCAGGATGGGAACGCAGCTGAGCAAGGCCCACAGTGCGGCGAAGTCGGAGCGTAACCTGGCCGCTCGTCGGTAGGCAATCCAGGCCGTCAGCAGTAGCGCCGCCGCAGCGACACCCATGACGAGGAAATGGTAACCATGGTAAGGCGGGCTGACCGCAATGTCCGCCTTCACGATGGTGTTGCTCGGGTCCCAGAGCGCGGGGGTGATGCGCGCGACCAGCAGAGAGTTGAGCAAGAACGCCAGCGGTACGCCGGTGAACAAGTAACCAGCCCGGCTCGGGAAGGGGGGCTGCGCGGGGGCGGAAGCGTTCATGGCCCAAGCCTTGCCATCCGGCCAGCGCAGGCAAGACCTGCCCATGGTCCGCTTTTGGGCTATAAGCGGGGCGTTTTAGGCGTCTTTTAATACTTATGACAAGAACGATTGGCCCGAGCTGGTCGTTTCCGGCCAACCCTGGGTAGGTCAAAAGTTTCACCGAGGTCGCACTTTTAATCTTTGATAGGGTTTGAGGTGCGAAACCGCTTCGGTAGTTTTTCGGGTAACCCTCATGCGCCTTCCTCTCGCGTTCGTTTCGCTCGTAGCCTTGGTCGCTTGCCTCTTCCCTAGGCAGGCCCAAGCGGCACCGTCCAGTAAGCCGAACATCGTCTATATCCTCGCCGACGATTTGGGCTTCGCCGAACTAGGCTGCAATGGGGGCGACGCCTACAAGACGCCGAATATCGATGCGCTTGCGGCCGGCGGGGTCCGTTTCACGCATTTCTATACCGCCCCCCTGTGCGGCCCTTCACGCGCCCTGATTCTCACGGGGCGGTACGCTTTCCGGACAGGTGCGACCAATCAAGATGCCTGTGCCAACCTCGTGCGCACTGGAGCCAAGGCCGAAGTGATGGTGCCGACCCTACTAAAGAAGGCTGGCTACGCCACGGCGATGATCGGGAAGTGGGGGCAGCTCAGCCCCTCGGGGACCTCCGCGGAGTGGGGCTTCGACTATAATTTATATTACCGCGGCAGCGGGATTTACTGGAATAGCAACGTCGTCAAGGGGATGACGCCGGACGGTGCCGTGCGCGGTAATCCCGATACCTATGTCTTGAACGGCAAGACGATGCAGCTGGGCGATAAGCAGTATATGCCCAACTTACTGCACCGGCATGTCGTGGACTTCCTTGAGGCTAATCAAAAGCAGCCGTTCTTCCTGTATTACTCGATGTCGCACGTGCACGGCGAAATCCTGCCAACGCCCGACAGCGCCCCGGGTAAGGCGGGCGTGAAGGGCGAAGAGCGGGCCGCGGAACTCTATCGGGATAATGTAGTTTATATGGATAAACTGGTTGGCCAACTGTTGGCTGAACTGGAGCGCCTCAAGCTTCGCGATAATACCATGATTGTTTTCATGGGCGATAACGGCACGGCGAAGGCGCAGTCGGATCGTGCGACCATCGGCGGGAAGCGCTTGGAAGGGGAGAAGGGGTCCATGAAGGAAGGCGGCGGGCTGGTGCCTTTCTTCATTAACTGGCGCGGAGTCGCCGCGGCCGGCAAAGTGAACCCGAATGTGGCGGATGCGAGCGACCTCTTGCCGACGTTTGCCGAAGTCGCGGGCGTGCCGGTTCCGACCGACCGCGTGCTCGATGGTAAGAGCCTCGTGCCTTACCTGAAGGGCGAAACCACGCCCCTCCGTTCATGGGTCTATAATCAATTAGGTCCGAACTGGTATGTCCGCGAAGCGGGCTGGAAACTCAACCAAGCGGGTGAACTCTACGATATGAAGAATGCGCCGTTCAGCGAAACGTTGGTGCCAGCGGACAGCAAGGTGCCCGAGGCCGTAGCGGCCCGGACGCGTCTGGCGGCGGCCTTGGCGCAGCTCAATCCTACGGGCGGCATCCTCGATAAGGGTGATGGCTCCGGCCGGAGCGCGAATAAGGAAGATAAGAAAAAGAAGAAGGCCACGAAGGCCGACGGCAAATAAACTGGGCTAGGGTGCGGACGGCTGGCAGCGAGCAGTCGGGGTAGTTTCGTTTTGCTCCATGGCCTTTTGTCCTCTTACTTGGGGCCATGCGCCCATTTCTTTGCCTTTTGCTGGCCCTGATGAGCCTCGGTGCCGCCGAGCGGGCTCCCGTCACCGTCTATCTCCTGGGCGGTCAATCCAACATGCAAGGCCTCGGCAAGATTGCTGAGCTGTCGGCGGCGGATTTGGCGGTGGTGCCGGGGGTGTTCTTCTGGAACGGCAAGGCCTTCGAACCGTTGCAGGTGGGCAAGACGAAGCTCTCGACCCGACCGACGGATTTCGGTCCGGAAGTCGGCTTCGTGCGCGGCCTTCGCTCCGCAGGCGTGCAGGGTGACGTCTACCTGATTAAGCACCACCTCAGTGGTCAGCCGCTCGATGCGGGTTGGAACAATGCGAAATGGGAAGGCCCGGAGGCTGGCCCCAAGCGCGCGACTTTTTACCCAGGTAAAGACGCAACCGATCCGAATATCGGCCTGCATTACTTGGCTTGGCAGAAGATGAACACGGCGGCCTTCGCGGCCTTACGGGCGGACGGTAAGGAACCTGTGGTCAAAGGCATCGCCTGGGTCCAGGGGGAGGCCGACGCCAAGCACGAGGTTTCCGCCCAGCGTTATCCAGCGACCCTCGCGTTACTCCGGCAGCGTTTAATCGGTGAGCTAAAGCTGAAGGCCGACGTGCCCTTGGCGTATGCACAGGTCCTCCCCGCCGCCGGCGACGTCCCGCGCTTCGTTGCGCGCGACCTCCTGCGTCGACGCATGGCCGAAGCCGACGGGGCATCGGGCCATGCGGACGCTACCCCCGGCCTACGCATGGTGAAGACGGACGGGTTCACTGTCGTCGCGGACCACGTCCATTTCGATACGGCTGGTCAGCTTAAGCTCGGGGCGGCCCTCGGTGTGGCCCTGGCGAAGTAGGCCCAAGGAAAGAAGGGTCGGGCGGTTGCTTTCGCTGGGAAAACCCCCTTGATGCGTGGGCATGTCCCGCTTTGACGCCGTCCGCGCTCGTATCGCTCCCGCTCGCCAGCGACTCTTGGCACACCCGCTCTACGCCCGCATGGATTCCTTGGCGGATATCCAGCGCTTCATGGCCTCGCATGCCTTTGCGGTTTGGGATTTCATGTCGCTGCTCAAGCGCCTGCAGCGCGAGCTCACCTGTGTCGACGTCCCTTGGGTGCCGGTCGGCGATGCGGAGGTCCGTTACCTCATCAATGAAATCGTCTGCGGCGAAGAATCCGATGTCGACCCGCGCGGGGGACGGATCGCGCATTTCGACCTCTACCTGCGTGCGATGGAAGAAGCGGGGGCCGACAGTACCGCCGTGCGGCGCGCCTTAGCCTCGGTGCGAGCGGGTGGCTCCACCCGGGAAGCCCTCCAACAGGCGGGGGTGCCCGCGGCCGCCGCAGCGTTTTCGGGTGGCACGTTCACTCTCGCAACGTCTGGGAAAATCCATGAGGTCGCCGCGGCGTTCACCTTCGGACGTGAGGACCTGATTCCGGACATGTTCCCGGAACTCGTCGGGCGACTCAGCCGCGAGCACCCGGGGCGATTGGATACCTTTCGCTATTACCTCGAACGCCATATCGAAGTCGACGGCGGTCACCATGGCGCCATCTCCCTGCGCATGGTCGAACTCTTGTGCGGTGACGATGACCACAAGTGGACGGAAGCCGCCCAAGCCGCCCAGCAGGCCATCGAGGCCCGCCTGCAGCTGTGGGACGGTATCGTCGCCCAGTTAGGTGCGGCGAAGTAAGCTGGCTCAGCGCCCCTGGTAGCCCTGCCAGACCCATTCGAGGGCGGCGGGGAGGAGTTGGCTGCGGGCGGGCCCGAGGCCGTGGCCGGCGTTCTGGCAGAAGACGTATTGGTAGTGGTAGCCCTTTTCCTTGAGCACCTTGGCCATGCGGTGGTTGGCCTCGACCCAGTCATGCATGCCGTCGCGCATGACGTTCGGGTTGTAATTATCACGGTCACCCACGGCCATGTAGAGGCGAATGGGCTTCACCGGGCTCTGCGGGATGAGCGTGTCATGGAAGTCCCAAGCACCGCCCGGGGTCTTCGGGTCAAAGGGCCACTGCTGATTGACGAATGTACCCGACAACGTGAGCACGCGGCGGAACCACTCGGGGTGATACCAAGCCATGATGAGCGCAGCGGAGCCGCCCGAGCTCGTGCCCATCGTCGCGCGTCCATCGGGGTCGGAGGTGAACTTAACGCCATAATTTTTTTCGACCAGCGGTAGCACCTCGAGCTGGATGAACTCGGCGAACAGGCCTGACATATTGTCGTATTCCTTGCCGCGTTCGTGGCCCTGGGCGTCGCCGCCGCCGTTGGTGATCATGACGGTGATAACGGCCGGGATGCGCTTCTGTGCGATGAGGTTGTCCAGGATGCGGCAGAGCCCGAGGTCAGGCTTACCCATGCCAGGTCCATCGTGCGTGACGAGCAAAGGGGCAGCCGTGCCGGGCACGTATTGTGCCGGGATGTGCACCGTGATGGTGCGTTTGTAGTCGATCGTGTGGGTCTCGACGATGAGCGTCTTCGGGTTCTTCGGGTCGGGCGTGCCGAACTCCTTGCGGGCGATGCCTGGGTTGAAGCGTTGGCAATCCTTGGAATCCATCTGGAATTGCTGCACCTTGCCCTGTGGGACGTTGGCGATGGCCTTGGTTTCGGGCGCCGCGGTGTAGTCCGGTCCGACGACATAGTTGCCGTCCACGTTGACCGGCGGCGTGGCACCTGGTTTACCGTCGAGGCGCTGGAACGTCGGTGCCCCCGGAGCATCAAAGGTACGGGTCGGCGGCTGGGCGCGAGCGGGCGCCTTGGGGGCGGGCGCCGGAGCGGCTTTCGGGGCGTCGGCGGACAGGGCAGCGACGGGTAGGGCGAGGAGGCCGAGGAGCAGGGAAGCGGGGCGGAACATGGCGGGTGGGGGTGGGTAACTTGTCGTTCCTAGTCAGCAGACTGCAACCCTAAGCGAGGGGAGAGGGCTTGCCTGCGTCTAGCCTACGAGGCAAATTGGCGTCGCCCCTACACCCCATGAAGCACACGCTCCGTTCCCTCCTGCTTGCCGCAACCTTGGCTACTCCGATGTTTGCCGCCGACGCCCCCAACTACGCCATCCAGCCGGTCTTACACCCAGGCACGGAGAAGCGCCATGAGTCCTTCAACGTCATCTCTAAGAAGGGCGAAGCCGAGCTCGTCTTCTTAGGTGACTCTATCACCCATGCTTGGGAGGGGAGGGGCAAGGCGGTTTGGGATAAGACCTGGGCCCCGCTCAAGGCGGCGAATTTTGGCATCAGCGGCGACCGCACCGAGCACGTCCTCTGGCGCCTCGAGCACGGCAATTTCGATGGCCTGAAGCCCAAGGAAATCGTCCTGATGATTGGCACGAACAACACCGGCCACCAAGATCGTCCACAGAAGGAAATCAATAACGCCGTCTACAAGTGCACCGCTGAGCAGACCGCCGAAGGCATCAAGGCCATCATCGCGAAGCTCCAGCAGAAGTGCCCGGGGGCTAAGATTCTCATCCTCGCCATCTTCCCGCGTGGGGCCGATAAGAACGACAAGTTCCGTCAGCAGAACGAAGCCACTAACGCGATCATCAAGGGCTTCGCCGATGACAAAAAAGTCTTCTTCTTGGATGTGGGCCCTAAGTTCCTCGAGGCCGATGGCACGCTGCCTAAGAGCATCATGCCTGACCTCCTGCACCCGAACGAAAAGGGTTACCAGATTTGGTCCGACGCGATGGAAGCCAAGGTTAAAGAACTCCTCAAGTAAGCCGCAACCCAGTCGACGTAGCAGGCCGCCTTCGGGGCGGCCTGCTTGTTTTAGCGAAGCGGAATCTCGTTTACCGTGTAATAAGCCTTGGTGTGCAGAAGCGGCTTACCTGTGCTGGAGCGCACGCCGGCGAAGTCAAAGTCATGAATGTGGCCTAACTCAACCTTCTCGAGGGTGAGGCGCACGGAAAGCCCGTCGGCGGAGGGGACGGCCTTGAGGACACGCGGGGCGGTCTGGTCGACTTCGGGGCTGCCGTAGCCGGCGTGATAGACGTGCGTGTAGGTCGTGACCGCATAGCTGGCTGGATCAGCCGCCGTCTTCGGGTCGACCGGAGACGTGAACGTCAGGACGAACCCGTCGGGACGAATGTTGATTTCCTTCACCTCGAACGGCATCACGCCGTTCCAATCGATGCGCTGCAAGGCAAACGGGGCGGTCCCGCGCACGGGCCATTGCGTGTTCGTCGTGAAACCCCCAACGACGAGTTGTCCTTGGGGGGAGAACTCCACGTTCATGAGGCCGGTGGCTAGGCCTTCGCGGAAGGGGTAGCAGGCGCCTTGCCACACGCCGTTGACCTGTTCGGTGCTGGCGCGGAGAACGATGCTCAGCGTGTAGTCGCCGAGGAAGAACTGGCCGCTGAAGGGGCCGAACTTGCCGCCGCTCTGGTCGAGGCGGAAACCCGAGATTGAGCGCCCCATCTTGATGTAAGGGAAGCGGACCGCCGGTGGCACGAGCTCAGCCACGCGGGACCGTTCGACCGTCATGCGGGAATTGCTATTCGGCTTTACTGGTTCCTTGAGGTCCTTCGTGAAGGCGTACCAGTTGTAGCTTGCCGGGTGTCCGAGGAAGCTGCCGGGCTTCAGGTGCTTGAGGGACAGCAACCATTCCACGGCCCTTGGCTTTCGATGACGAACATTTCGCCTTGAGCGTTGGCCGCAATGCCCGCGGGACTGCGGAGGCCACTGCAGACGGGAATCATCTGCCCAGTGGGGGTGACCTTCACGGCCCAGCCGCGGAAGAGGTTGTTGGAATTATAGGAACCGCTGAGGCCCAGCGCGACCCACACATTGCCTTCGGGGTCAGGCTTAGACGCGAAGGCAAATTCATGGCCCTCGGCGTAGCCCCAATTATTCGAGAGCGTCTCATAACGATCAGCCACGCCATCACCGTTGAGATCACGGATGCGCATGACCTCGCCGAAGGACGTCGCCAGCATCGCGCCATCGCGCCACGCCAAGGAGAAGATTTCGTCCTGCCCCGTTGCGAAGAGGTGGTAGGTCGGCTTGGGCGGTGTCGCAAAGGCCCCGTCGATGAAGTAGATGTCCCCGCGGCGTGTGCCCACGGCGAGCCGTCCGTCAGGGAGGACTTCCAAGCCGCCTGGCCGCATGGGCACGGTCGTCGGGATGGGGATATTCACGATGGGATAATATTTGGCCTCTTCGGCGGCGGTACCCCACATGGCGCCGAGGTCCTCGGCGTAAGCCAAGGGTGCGAGGGCGAGGGCCGCAAGGGCGAGGCAGTGACGGCGCGTTACCATTGGTATTCGAGGGTGAGGGTGGAGCTGCCGGCCGGAAGGCTCAGCGGTAGGAGCA
>CAIYEN010000130.1 GCA_903925205.1 uncultured Opitutia bacterium
CGGTGGTGGCGGCGCAAACACCGTGTCAGAACTTCCTGTAACGACTACGCTAACAGACAAGACGACGCCGATTGTTACGACCACGGGCGGCGTCGGTGGTGGCGGCGCAAACACCGTGTCAGAACTTCCTGTAACGACTACGCTCACAGACAAGACGCCCGCGATTGTTACGACCACGGGCGGCGGCGGTGGTACCGGCACCACCGTGACCCAGGTTGATGTGACAAAAGACAAGCCAACTACGACCACGGGCGGCGGTGGCGGCGGTGGCGGCGGTGGCGGCGGTGGCGGTACAACTACGACTACAGGTACCGGTGATCCGAAAATCCCCGGCATCGTGACATCCAGCACGCCCGGCACCAACCTGGGGGGCACCAAGACCGCCGCGCAACTGCGCTCCGAACTGGGTTCCGTCTTCAGCTCCAAGCTGCCTCCACCCTCGGGCGCTGCGGCCAACCTGGGCGCGCTCACGCCGTCGGTCGCCGATTGGAACCGCTACTCCATCGACAACCCGGAGCAGCGCTTCTTCAACTACACCGGCCAGACGCCTGCCAGTGTGGGCAACGTCGTCCCGACGCCAGCGATTGCCTCCTCCTCGATGCCCCCAATGGGCACGCCGGAGTTCTCGCGGTGGCTCAGTTCGCAGCCGCCTGCCCTACAGGAGTATCTGATGCGATACCTTGCTGGCAGCAAAAAGAAATTTGCCACGGGCGGCCACGTCAGTGACATGGCTGTCAAACCGCAGGCACGCCAAGATTTTGCCGTTCAGGGCTCCGGCACGGGCCGCAGCGACAGCATCGCCGCCAAACTAAGCGACGGTGAATATGTTGTGGACGCCGAGACGGTGGCCCTGCTCGGTGACGGCTCCAGCAAAGCTGGGGCTAAAAAACTTGACCAACTTCGTGTAAACATCCGTAAACAAAAGGGGCGCGCGCTAGCCAAGGGCAAGTTCAGCCCCAACGCTAAGGCTCCCCATGCCTACCTGTCTGGAGGACGTATCTGATGGGACTTTTGACAGGTGATCCGGTCGCCGCAGTTCCGGTCTCTAGCTCCACCGAAGAGGTGTTGCCGGATTGGTATACCAATTACGCGCAGCAGGTTCTATCGAACCAGCAGGCTATCGCGGCCAACCCGCTTGCGATGTTCCCTGGCCCGCGCACAGCCGACTTCACGCCGACGCAGCAGCAGGCGTTCCAGCAAGTAGGACAAGCCTCCACAGCCTACCAACCGGCGCTTCAGGCGGCGACGCAGGCGACGGCGGCTTTCGACCCCTACGCTGGCCTGCAAGCCGCGCAGCCGTACCTTCAGTACGCTGGCCAGACGACGCCGAGCGTCCAGAACCAGTACATGAACCCGTACATCAATGATGTCGTTAACCGGATCGGCGAAGTCGGTAACCGCACGCTGCAAGAGCAAGTGCTACCGGGCATCCGTGACAAGTTCATTAGCGGTGGCACCTATGGCGGCTCACGCAATGCCGAGGTGTTTGGCCGCAGCGTTCGTGACGCTATGGAAGGCATTAGCGCCCAGCAAGCCCAGGCCCTGGCCTCGGGCTACGGTCAGGCGCAGTCTGCCGCGTCGTCCGACCTCTCGCGCCTTGGTGGCCTCGGCGCTACGACGGCGGGCCTATATGGCGCGGCTGGCTCTCAGCAACTGGGCCAAGCCGGTCAGGTGGCTCAACTAGGTGCGCAGGCGCAACAACTCGGTTTGCAAGGCGCTGGCGCGCTCGGACAGGTCGGCGCGCAACAGCAGGCGCTGAACCAGCAAAACCTGACGCAAGCCTACCAGGACTTCTTGACGCAGCAGCAGTACCCGCAGCAGCAGCAGCAAAACTTGATTGCGGCTCTGCAAGGTGTTGCCCCGGCGGTGCCGAAGGCGGCCATCGAGCAAGGCACTCAAATCCCGTCGGCGTACCAACCGTCCACGTTGCAGCAACTTGCCTCAGTGGTAGGCGCTGCGACGGGCATCTCCAAGCTGTAGAAGGTCAAAACAATGGTTGGACCCCTTGCGACTTTCGACAACAGCAACCTCGACTTTCTCCCGGACGAGTTGAACCCTGACGGCACGCGGGCAACACCTGCTGGCGGGGCGCTTTCGGTTGCCTCTCCGGCCACAGGTACGCTTGCCGCTGCGTCGCCTTCTGGCAGCAGCAAAACAATCAAGGGAGCTTTTGATCCGTCGGATATTTCGTCCATCTTGTCTGACTTGCGCAAAACCTTGGTTGAAGACCGCAAGCCGTCCAAGTGGGACGAGGCGCAGAAGTGGCTCGCGTTCTCCGCCGCCGTCGGCGCGCCCACCCGCACAGGCACTATCGGCGAGGCGGCGAGCAACGTCAGCGAAGCCCTGGGCAAGTACGCCGCCCAGCGCAAGGCGGCCCAGAACAGCAGCGTCGATGACAAGTTGAAATTCTTGCAAATCGCCGGAACTTTGGCGGGCAAAAAAGAGTTCACGATAGACCCGCAAACCGGGGATGTGTGGGACTTGACCGGCGACGCGCCGAGAAGGGTGGCGGACGCTAGCGGCAATTTAATAGCTCAGACACCACCGGGCACTCCCCCGCCTCCCCCGCCCCCTCCCGGAGCGGGGCCGCAGCCGAACGTCTATGGCGTAACGCGATGGAACGGTGAGCAGTGGAACGCAGCTAATCCTGGCGCAAAATTCCCCAAGGATGCGCTCATCGTCACCGACCGAAAGGGGAACGTGACGGTGGCTGATCCTGGCACAAAGGGCACGGAGAGGGTTACCATCAGAACGCCTGAAGGCGAGACCCGGGTCGTCGAGCGTCCCCAAAACGCTCCCTCCGGCACGACGTACACGCAAGTTGCCACAGACATACCCGCCGGGGAGATGTCGTTCACCGGCTACGACCCCGATTTGACGGGCCCCGCCCTGTACGCCGAGATAGTGCGCAAAGACCCGAATAAGGCCAAATTGATAGACGCCATTCACGAGGGGCGTGTTCTGCCTCCCGCGACGGGTACGCGCAGCAAAGAAGGCGAGAAGCTGTTGGCTCTTACCAACGGCGTCTACCCAGATTTCGACGCCACGGTAGCAAAGGGACGTTTCAACACGCGCACAGCCTACAGCCCGGCGGGTGCCACCGGCAAAAACATCATATCGTTTAACACCGCTATCCAACACCTAGGCGAGTTCGACGAAGCCGCAAAAGAACTGAACAACTTTGGCTTTAGCCCGCTCAACACCGTTAAGAACATCATAGGCAAAAACTTCGATAACCCAGCAATTGCCAGATTTAACATTACCCGACAGGCGGTGGTGGACGAGCTTACGCGCGCGTTCCGCATGTCTGGAGGCAACGTCAGCGATATCAAGAGCTGGGAAGAAAGTATCAACGACGCCGCTGGTCCGAAAAGCCTAGAAGCCATCGTCGGCAAAGCCGCAACGCTGTTGGGTGACCGGCTGAACGCCGTTGTCGATCCGTACAACAAAACCATGGGTGAAACTCGGTCGTTCCTTAGCTGGATGCCAAAAGAGGCGCGGGCTAAGTACCTCGAACTTAACCCCGGCTATGATCTGACCGACGACGACAAAAAGTACCTGATGGAAGAAGAGTTAGCCGCGCGGGAGAAGGGCGCTCAAAAGCCTGCTGCCCCTGCCGCCTCTGCTGCAACAAGCGCACCCCCGGCGTCTGCGCTAAAAGAGGGCTTCAACACGACGTTTGGAAACGGGCAAGTGTGGACCCTCCGTAACGGCACGCCTACAAAGGTTAAGTGATGGCTAATCCGTGGGAAGTAGTTTCCGAAACGCCCGCCGCGCCTGCGTCCGCCGCGCCTGCGTCCGCCGCGCCTGCGTCCGAGGCGGCAAACGGTTGGAACCCCGTTTCCGAGGTTGTGGTCACCAGCCCTAAGCGCGCGACTGCCCCCGAGCCAGAAAAGAAGGCTCCCTGGAAGTTTGACTGGAACCCCTTGTCCGTCATCACGCGGGCGGAGAAGGCCAACTTTGAAGACGCCAAAAAGAAGTACCTAGACTGGCGCGATAACGTGCAGACGGACGCAAACGGGGACCTCTATAAGCCCCCGCTCAAGGTGTTGGGAAACGCCCTCGGCGTGGTTACTGCCCCCATCGCGGCGCTAACAGAAAACTACGCTGTGCAACCCGGCGCGGACTTGCTCTCCCGCATCCCTGGCCGAGCCTACACCTCGCCGCAGCTTACGTTTGAGGGGGGCCGCCCAAGCATAACCCCGATGCGTCCAATGTCGCCGGACGAAACGCGGGAAGATTGGGCCAACACCTTGCGCATGGGGTTGTCGGCGGTAATGCCCGCAAGAGGCGGCGCGTTGAGCGCCGCAACTCGTGCGCCCGGTGCCGCTACGGTTACAGACACCATCAACGCGACACGCCAAGCCGCCGAGCGTCAAGGCATCCAGTTGCCCCGCACGCTTACGTCGCCCACGGCGTTTAACGTCTCGCGCTTGTTGCCCAGGGTGGGTACGGGTGTCATTGACACGGCTGAAGGTGCGGGCGCAGGCACGGCAATCGAACAGCGCCTGCAAGAGGCTGCCGCTGTTCATGGCAAACCAGAAACGGACCCGACGCAATTGGGCCAGCTCGTACAACAGGGGGCGGCTTCGTGGCTAAAGACTACGGGCACTCGGGGTAGCGCCCTCATCGAACGGGCCAACAAGCTGGCAAACGACGCGGGCGTGATAATCGTTCCCGAGAAAACCGATCAATATCTGCTCGGTGAACTCAACAATCTGGGTAGCGCTCCACGCACCAATGCCTCGCTCATCAAGACCCTGGAAGACATCCGTGCCGACCTGAACAGTGACGCCAATGCCTGGGACTTGACCAGCTTGCGGGGCCTACGCACGAACATTTATCGGAAGCTGAGTGAGCCGAGCCTTGGCCTGCTACCCACCGACAAGGCCCGGTTAGGTGAGCAGGTGTGGTCAAACATGACCGCCGACATCACAGGCACGCTTAAAACCGCCGCCGAAAACGGAAACGCTGGCGCTCAAGGTGCCTTGGATGCTTTCAACGAAGGCAACGCGCTTTGGAGCAAGCGCGCTACCGTGACGCGGAGAGTTTTGTCCAAAATCCTGGGCAAAAGCACCAACGACATACTTGAGACAGAGCCGGATATTTGGGGGGCCGATATGGACCCCGCAGCGGCGGCGGCCAAACTTCGTATATTTCAGAAAAACAGCCCCCGAGCGCTTAAAGCGCTTTTGGAGGTGCTTCCGGCTGACACGCAACAGACGGTCAGAGCGTCGTTGATGGCCACCCTGGGCCAAAAGTCCGGCGGTGTTTTTGACGTAAAAACTCTTTTCAATAACCTGAACACGTTCTCGCCAGCCAGCCTGCGGTCCCTGTTTGGCGAAGAGGGCGTTTCGTCGCTAAACGATTTTAGAACTGTGGCGCAGGGCGTCCTCGAGCAGCCTAAGCGCGGAGGTGGCGGAACTTCGCTGGCCCTACAACTGCTTACCAGTTTGGGCCTCGGCACTACTCACGGTCCGGCGGCGGGGGTAGAAGCAGAAGCTGCTTTTCAGGCAGCTAACACCGGCATCGCCTACATTTTGGCAAACCCCGCCTCAATGCGCTGGGCCACCAAACTGGTTAACGCGGCGTCTAAGGGTTCCGCCGCCCTTGCGCCCGTGGTGCGCCAGCTTGGCAACGCGGTTAAGCTCGATGCCAACCTGTGGCAGCTTAATCAAGTCGCACAAACGGCGCTCACGGGGGAAACCTCCGCGCCGCCTATGACGCCCCTGCCCGAAGGCCCGACCAAGAAAACTGCCGCGCCAGATACCTTTGACCCAAAAGATATGACAACCGAGGCTATCAAAGCCCTCTTGGGCAAATCGGCGGAAGCCGAAACGCCGCCACCCCAGGCCGCCTATGGTGTTGACCCAGACACGGCGCTGGCGCTTACAGCGGTTGGCGAGGCCGGAGGCAGCCCAGAGGAGATGCAGGCGGTTGTTCACACGGTGCTTAACCGCCAGAAAATGGGCGGCTTTGGCGACACGCTTCAGGATACCCTTGCCCCCGGCGAGTTCAACGCCTGGGAAAACCCTGCCGCGTTGAAAGCCAAAATTGGTTCGGATAAGTACCGCCAAGCCCTGGCAATCGTGAAGCAGGTCAAAGAAGGCAAGCTGCCCGACAACACGGGCGGCTCGGTCTACTTCTACGCGCCGGAAGCGCAGAAGACGCTGCACGAGAGTGACCCGAAGAAGTACCCGAACCTAGAGCCGGACTTCGCCAGGGGGCACGAGGGTAAGCGGATTGGTTCGAGCCTCTTCTTCCCCAAGTACAAGGCCCTTGAGGGTGACATCGTTGACACAGCGTCCCCAGACGACAATGGCTAAGAAACCCACCGACATCGAGCTTGCCGTTCAGAAGGTCACCGGCATGAAGCCGGGGTTGGATCGTGCTGGCATCCTGCCGTTCTACACAGACAAAAGTGGCCGCAATCACCCAAGCGCGCCGCAGTTCCTTTACGACGCAGCCAAGGCGTTCGTCGTGCCCGGCGTCGCGGCCCAAGGCGGCAAGTACGACACGGGCGACGTGGTCAACATGGCCATGAACGTCACCGGCGGTGGCCTTGGGGCCAGTCACGTCGCCGGGCCAACCGTCCGCGCCGGTGAGCAGGTCTTGGGCATGGGCGTAAAGCCGAAGACGGCGGTCAAGGTTGCCGCAAAACAGCTACCCCCTGCAGCAAACGCGCAGCGCACACAGATTAGCGGCACGACGCCGACCTATGTCAAGGCAAAGGCGCTACTCGACAAGTATCAACTTGAAGGCAAGACCATCGATTTCGGTGCGGGCCTGGGCGAAGGCGCGAAGGTTCTAGGTGCCGACACTTACGAGCCCTTCCCGCGCACCGGCTTCGACCCCACATACAAAAGTTCGTCGGACATCCCCGGCGATGCATACCACCGGCTGACAAACCTTAATGTCCTAAATGTCGTGCCAAAAGATACGCGCGACGCCATCGTCAAGGACATTGGCCGTGTGCTGGCTCCCGGTGGCAAGGCGATCATTACCACGCGCGGCAGAGACGTGATGACGGCGGCGGGCGAAGTAGGCCCGGAGGCCATGTCCAAGATCACCACGCGCGGCACCTATCAAAAGGGCTTTACGCCTGAAGAATTGCACTCCTACATCCGCGACACCTTGGGCGAAGGCTACGATGTTGACCGCGTCAAACTTGGCCCGGCAGGCGTTGTCGTAACCAAGCAAACCCCCGCCGCTGAGAAGCTGGCGACGAAGTACGCCGACCCCGAAAGCAGCCGCATTGCCGATTGGCAGTGGCGTCCGCAGGAGGACGTGAAGACCGAGCTTGGCCTCTCGGAGGTTCCGCCCCACGTCGTTGACTACGGTCGCTTCATGAATGAGCAGGCGTCCCGCGCGACAAAGGGTCAGATGACGCCGCGCGATCTTTTAAAAGCCTACGGCATCACTCGCTCTAGTATGCAACGGAGCGCCCTTTCTCTGCCGACCGCTCAGAAGTACGGCCTCGACCTAGAACACCTCGGCCTGGACGAAGTGCGCCCAGAAGGCGCGTTCTCGGAGCTGCTGGGGACGCCGGAGGGGCAAGCCTATTTAGACGCCGCCCAGAAGGGTCAAGTCAACGACAAGGCCATTGCCGACATGATGGCGAAGTTCCGGCCCTACGGCTTTCAGAACGCGCTGGGCGACGATCTAACCTGGGCTGCAAAAAACCTGCCGCAACACGGCTCGCAGGTTGCGGATATGGTCGCTGCGGCGCGCGAGGGCGCGAGCAACCCGGAAGATTGGACGGGGTTCGTAAAGGACAAGGTTCGCGGCGTTGACGCGGCTAAGGCTGGGTTCGTCGGCGCTATGCTGGGACGCGGCGACCTGCCCACCCTCGACGCGCGCCAGATCATTTTACAGACCGGGAAGCCCACAAAAAAAGCGGACAAGTACCTATCTCGGAAAAAGGGCGAAGGCTCCGTCGAAGCCGTTAAACGTCTGACCGCCCGCATGAAAGACCTAAACCTTGCGCTCCCCCCGGAGCTGGAGCCGTACCGGCAACACCTCACGCACCACACCGTGTGGGACAAAGCCTCCAACGAGATGACTACCCACGCGGACATTATGAACGCCCTGAAGGGTTACG
>CAIYEN010000131.1 GCA_903925205.1 uncultured Opitutia bacterium
CCGACGAGGCCAATCTTCTCCGCAATGCCCAAAGCTAAGGTGCGGGCTTCCGCAGCGGGCGCCGGAGAGATGCGTGCCGGGGAGAGGGAGAGGTGGAGGATGTGGTTCCGGTGGAGGTTTTCCGCGGCGTCATAGACGGCGGTGCGGCCATCGACGGTGCGGGCGACGAGTACCGAAATCTCGAGTTGGAATGGCACCCAGGCTTCCAGCACGCCCACGGCGCCGCCAATCTTATTCCAAGCCGCGGCCAGGTCAGCCTCGGCGGTTGGCAACTTAACCTGACCTTTACCGTCATAACCAAAATCGGCGGTCTTCAACACACAGGGGAAACCGACGGTCTTCACGGCGGCCTGCAGTTCGGCGAGCGACGAGACGACAGCGAAGTTGGCGCAGGGAATCCCGGCGGCACGGAGGAATTCCTTCTCGCGCCGCCGATTCTGGCAGATGGCGAGGACGTTGGCCGAAGGATGGCTTGGGATGGACTTCGCCACGAACTCGACCGTCGCGGGCGGGATGTTCTCGAATTCGAGCGTGATGCGCCCGCAACCCTGGGCGAAACGCGTCAACGCCGCGGTGTCGTTCCATTCGGCAGCCACGTGCTCATCCGCGATGGCGGCCGCGCAGGCTTGCGCCGAGGGATCGAAGGTCTTGACCTTGTAGCCCATCCGCCGGGCCGCGATCGCGGACATCCGCCCGAGTTGGCCGCCACCGAGAATACCAATCGTGCCTCCAGGCATCAAGGGACGTTCCATGGCTTAGCGCTGCTTCCGGCCCTTCTGGCCAGGGATCGGGTTATCCAGCACGGCCTTGGTCTGCTTCGCACGAAATTGATCCAAGCGAGCCGCCAGACCGACGTCGTTCAAGGCGAGGATGGCCGCGGCCCCGAGGGCCGCGTTAATCGCACCCGCGCGCCCAATTGCAAACGTATGCACTGGGATACCCGCAGGCATTTGGACGATGGAAAGGAGCGAGTCGATGCCATCGAGCGCCTTGGACTGCACTGGTACACCCATCACGGGCAGGACGGTCATCGCTGCCGCCATGCCAGGGAGGTGGGCCGCACCACCCGCACCCGCGATGATGACCTTCAAGCCGCGCTTCTTGGCACTCAAGGCGTAGTCCTTCAACTTTAAGGGCGTGCGGTGGGCGCTCACGACCTCCGACTCGAAGGGGATCCCCAGACCCTTTAAGGTATCAGCCGCATGGATCATCGTCTCCCAATCGGACTGGGAACCCATGATAATGCCGACAACCGGAACGGGTGAGGAGGACTTGCGAGCCATGCCGTCAGCGTGGCGATATCCACCAACCCTGTGAAGCCCGAAGCGTAAAAACTAGTCGACGTAGGGCACGTATTCGGGGACCAACCGCTGGAGGCCCTGCTTGCAGGCCGTCTTCTCGAGCGGAATCAAGGCGCGGATATCGGTCAAAAGGCCAGCCAACGCCGCATGCGGGGTGCCCGTGGCGACGAAACGGAAAATCCGCTCGTGCTTCGTGGTCCGGTATTGCTCGCCGTGGTGCTGGAGCTCCTCGACGAGCTTTTCGCCCGGCCGCAGCCCCACAAACTTGATCTCAATATCGATGTCTGGCCGGAAGCCGCTGAGTTCGATGAGCTGGCGGGCCACATCGACAATCTTCATCGGCTGCCCCATCTCCAACACGAGAATATCACCACCCTCCCCTTGCGTCGCACTTTGTAGGACCAAGCCAACGGCCTCCGGGATGGTCATGAAATAACGTTTCACTTCTGGGTGGGTCACCGTGACCGGGCCACCGGCGGCAATCTGCTTGCGGAAAATCGGGATGACCGACCCGGAAGACCCCAGCACATTGCCGAACCGCACGGCGACGAATTGCGTCACATTCCCTGGCCGGCCCTGCATGGATTGCACCACCATTTCCGCGAGGCGCTTGGAGGCACCCATGACGTTGGTGGGGTTGATCGCCTTATCGGTTGAAATCAGGACGAAGCGTCCGACCGCAAATTCCGACGCCATGGCGGCGACGAGCGCCGTCCCGAGCGTATTGTTCTTCAGCGCTTCCCCGGGCTGCGGTTCCATCATCGGCACATGCTTGTGCGCGGCGGCGTGCAACACGAGCGCGGGGCGATGGCGCGCGAAGACTTCGCGGAGCCGGGGCTCGTCGGTGACATCGGCCACCACTGGACAGATTAAGGCTCCCGCGCCCGCCGCGATGAGGTCTTGCTCCGCCTGATAGAGCAGCGCTTCGCACTGATCGAGCATGATGAGCCGAGCTGGATTCCGCAGGGCAACCTGCCGGCAGATTTCCTGCCCAATGCTGCCGCCCGCGCCCGTGACCAGTACGGTGCGGCCGTTGATCATCGCCCCGATAGCCGTGTCGTCGAGCTGGGCGGGAGTCCGTCCCAATAAATCTTCGACGGAAACGGGGCGGAGGTCCGTCGCGCGGACGCGGCCCCCCGCGAGTTCGGTCATCGAGGGAACCACCAGCACGCGCAGGCCGCTCGCCGCAGCGAGGGCACTGATTTCGCGAATGCGCTTCGCGCTCTGGGCGGGCAAAGCGAGGATGACTTCCGTCACGCCATACTTTTCCGCCAAGGTCGGGATTTGTTCGGGCAGGCCCACGACGGGGATGCCGTGGATTTCCAGGCCGTGCTTGGCCTCGTTATCGTCCAAGAAGCAAACCGGCTGCAGGCCATGGCCGCGGCGGGCGAGGAGGTCGGACGCGAGTTGCTCGCCCGAATTACCTGCCCCCACAATCGCGATGCGCTCGAGCGAGGTCTGGGCGACCTTATCTTCGCCGGTGAAGCGTTCGCGCAGGGTCCGAATCGAAACGCGGAAACCGACAAAAAGGAGCAAGGAGAGGTTGAAGTCGACGAGCGCGATACTGCGCGGAATCCCCAAGACCGCCGTGGGCCCATTCATACCGCTGAGGAATGGCAGCAGGAGGATCACGAGCGTCGCCAGCGAAAGCGCGAAGACCATGCGGAGGGCATCATGCAGGCGGAAATAATAGAAGACCCCGCGGAATTGGCCGAACAGCCCGAGCAACCCAAACTTCAAGGGCACAATCCATAGCAACGCCTGGGGCCGCTGCGTGAAAAGATAGCCTTCGATATCCTTGTCCGCCGCGGTCAGGATAACCCCGCCGGAAAAACGCATCTCATAGCTCAACCACAGCGAAAGCGCCGCCAACGACCCGTAGACAAGAAAGAAGAAGCATACCCGCTGGACGGGACTCACCTTCGGCGTGGGGTTGCTCAAGGGCATGGGCAAAGGGTTCGTAGTTTAGCCAAGGGTTTCATTCAATCACGATACGGAAGCCGATGGTGCGGCTTTTCTCACGCTTCAACGCCTTCCTGAGGGGAAGTCCTGAGACGGGCACCCAATTAACGCTACCGCCGACCACGGAAGCGAACTCCTCCTTGCCCTCATCTTGTGCCCATTCTTCCACGTTCCCAAGCAAATCGTAGAAACCACCCGACGCCGGTTGCGACGTCCCCACGGGGCGGGCGGTGACACCATCGGTGTTATCAAAGGTCCAAGCGACCTGGGCGGCCGGCGGCTTCGTGAGATCGCCGAGCGCGGCTTTATATTCACCGACCGTCGGTAACCGGACCGTCCGGCCACACATCCAGCCGAGGGCCTCGCAAAAGGACTGGGCGTCCGCATACGCCACAGACTCCACTGGGAGATTCTCCCGCATGCTCGCACTCGGATTAGCCCCCATCACCGTGGAATAAAATCCTTGCGAGATTTCTTGCTTCATCATGCGCAAGCCGGTGCCCGTAACGGGGGCCACGAGTTGGTCGAGTTTCGGCAAGATGGCTTGAATCGTGGCCGCGTGCGTGGTGACGTATTCTAACTGCCGGCGGAACGGATCTTCCGGGGGAACAACGCCCGGGTTATCGGCTTCGACGCGCGTCAGTTTTTCGCGGAGTTCGCGCGCCAAGGCTAAGGCCTCCGCCGTCTGGCCGGTGCGCAAGTGCTTCGCCATGGTCTGCGTCCGCGTGGCGACATCCTGTAAGCTGGCGGCGGCGCGCCAACGATTACGCTGCGTCTCGAAATCGGACTTACGCTGCGCGGTGGCCCAGGCACTGCGCGGAAATTCCTGCGTCAGTTGGGCCTGGATGGTCATTGCCCGCTCGAAAGCCTGGGCCGCGCGGGCCGACTCCGCTTCTTGCGCGGGGCCAGGCGGGGCTTTCGCGTAACGCGCCATGGCCGCGGCCGCCGCCTGTTCGGCGGCGACGATTTGTTGGTACAACGGATGCGAACGCATCGTTTCCTGCCGGTTCGCTAAGCGTTCCGCGCGGGCAAATTCCGTATCTAACACATCCCGGTACTTCTCCACAAAGGTCTGTTCGGTTTCGATGGCCTCACCCAGTAGCTTCACCGCCTCTTCGAAGCGACCCGCCGCGAAAGCGGCTTCCGCTTGGGCCTCCAAGGCCTGCGTCTTTTCCTTCAAGGGTTCGGCCTCTAAGCGCCGCAAGCGCGTATCGAGTCGAGCGATTTTCCCAACATCGGCGTAGCCCGAGAAAATCCAGCGGCTTTCAATGAGGCGTTCGGCTTCCACCGCTCGCCGGAGTTCGCGCATGGCGCTGGCATGGTCGGTCTTGGCTAAGGCTGTAGACTTATCTTCGGCTTCGGTCGAAAGCGCCCGCTGCCGTTCCGCCTGGATTACATGATAGCGGCGGCGAATGGTCTCCAGGCGCGCATTTTCCGAAGCCAGCGCTCCGCGCGAGGCCAAGTAGTCTTCTTGAGCCTGAACGGCCTCTCCCAGCAGGGCGAGGTCCCCCTCATCGATGACCCCTTTATTGAGCCGTTGAGACTCGAAAGCCGCTTCCTTCTTGAGGGAAAGCAGGCGGAGCTCCTCCGCCTGCGTGGGGCTCAAGGCCGCCAGGCTACTGCCCGCATTGCGTTGGCCCTCCGTGATTAACCAGCCTGCCGCGAGCACCAAGACCACCGAAGCCCCCACCATGATTGGGGTCCCCGCCTTTTCCCATAGCCGCTCCCCAAAGGCCGAGTCCTTTTGCGGACGGGACTTCTTGCCGGGAAGGAAATCAGACTGGGGGTCGTGGGGGCCGGGGGGCATGGCGCGGAATCAACCAGTTTCATCGCTGGCAGATTGTTTGCTTTAATAGTTTGCTAGGCTGGTTCATGAAAGAAGGACGTTCAACCCTCTAAATGCCTCAATTTAAACGCATTGCTGTCGTCGGTGCGGGCCTCATCGGAGGTTCCGTCCTGCTCGCTGCGGCTCGCCGACAACTGGCCGGGTCCCTGGCGGGTTGGTCACGCTCCGCAGAGGCACGTGCCCTCTTGAAGAGTTATGCGGTCGCGGAAATCTTTGATAACCCCGTCGATGCGGTCCGGGGTGCGGATATCGTGATTGTGGCCACGCCGGTCGACAAGATGGAGGAAACCTTCCGGGCCATCAGCCCAGGACTTTCCCCGGGAGCGCTCGTCACGGACGCTGGGAGCGTCAAGGCCGCCATCCAGCACGCCGCGCGGGTCCTCCCTGCGGGCGTCCACTTCGTTGGCGCCCACCCGATGGCTGGGTCTGAAAAAGCCGGAACCGCCCATGCCTCTGCCGAGCTATTTGCCAACCGCCCTTGTTTCGTGACCCCGACTGGGTCTGAACCGAGCCCCGCGATCCAACTGACCCACGCACTTTGGCAGGCCCTGGGCTGCCGCACCGTCGAATGCACTTCCCAGCGCCACGATGAGATTGTCGCCGCGATCAGCCACGTGCCCCACGCCAGTGCTTCGGCGTTGATGTTAGCCGTCGGGAGCTTGCCGGGCTTTGACCCGGCCACCACGGGCGCCGGCCTGAAAGACACCACCCGCATCGCCGCCGGCGAAGAAAACCTTTGGGTGGGTATCTTAATGGCCAATGCCCCGCACGTCATCGCCGGCCTCCGCGCCGCCGAAGCCCAAACGGCTAACCTTCGCCAGGCCCTCGAGTCGGGGGACGCCGAGAAAGTCCGCCAGCTCCTGGCCGACGCCCGCGTCCTTCGCCAATCCCTCGATCGCCCCGCATGAGCCCGACCCTGACGATCACGCCCTTTCGCACCCCCGCCCGCGGGGTCGCGCAAGTCCCTGGATCGAAGAGCATCACCAATCGCGCCCTCCTCCTCGCCGCCCTCGCCGAGGGCGAAACGTTGTTCACCGGCGCCCTCTTTAGCCGCGATACCCGCATCCTCTGCGCGGCCCTGCTCGCCCTCGGATACGAAGTAACCACCGACGAAGCCGCGCAGACCATTCGCATCGTCGGACTTGGCGGGCGCATCCCGAAAGCCCACGCTAAGCTCCATGTGGGGAACGCAGGGACCGCCGCGCGCTTCCTGACGGCCTTCCTCGCCCTCGCACCCCAAGGGGTCTACGAGATGGATGGGGATGAGGCCATGCGCGCCCGCCCGATGGCTGGCCTGCTGGACGCCTTAACGAGCGCCGGTTGCCGCGCCCTCCGCGCGGATGGGCAACCCGCCACACACTTCCCGTTCACGCTGCACACCGCGGGTCGACTGGGCGACCTCGAGGTCGACGCCTCGGCGTCGTCACAATTGCTTTCGGCCTTGTTGATGGCGTTGCCTCTCTCACCGGGTGCCTCGGTCCGCATGAAGGGTGCTACCGTCTCCGAGCCTTTTGTGGTGATGACGGAAAAGATGTGCGCGCAATTCGGTCGGCCATTAGTCCGTGATGCCGCCGGTGCCTGGCGCTGCGCCCAGCCCGGCCCCTACCGTGCCGCAGGGACTTACGCCATTGAGCCCGACGCCACCGCCGCGAGCTACTTCATCGCCCTCCCCGCTGTCACCGGCGCGGGCGCGGGCGTGCGCCTGCAGGGCTACGTCAAAGGCGGGCTCCAAGGCGACACCGCTTTCGCCGCGGTGGCGGCTCGCTGCGGGGCGACCCTCACCCCGCAGGGCTCCGCCTTAGTCGTCCAAACCTGGCACGACCTGCAAGGTGGGGAGTTCGATTTCAACGATTTCTCGGATACGTTCCTAACCCTGGCCACGCTCGCGCCCCTGGCTTCGTCGCCCACGACGATTCGCAACATCGGGCACACGCGCAAGCAAGAGACGGACCGCGTCTTAGCCATGGCGACGGAATTGGAACGCCTCGGGGTGAAGGTCGTCCCCACCGCCGCCGAACTGCGCGCGGACGAGTCGCTCGCCACGCTGACCATCCACCCGGCACGCGCCGCGTTGCAACAAGCCGCCGCCCGTGGTCCCGTCGCGATTCATACTTACGAAGACCACCGCATGGCGATGAGCTTTGGTATCTTGGGTTCGTATGACCTCTTCGGCGATGGCCGTCCGTGGATTGCCATTCAGGATCCCGCGTGCACGAGCAAGACCTTCCCCAAGTTCTTCCAAGCCCTCGAAGCGCTGCGCACGCGGTTCGTCGCCGTGGCGGTCGATGGGGGCGCGGCCTCAGGTAAATCGAGCACGGCCAAAGTGGTCGCGCGCGACCTCGGCCTCTTACACGTCGACACCGGCGCACACTACCGCTCCGTTACCCGGGCCCTCCTCGACGCTGGGGCACGCGCGGAGGATCCGGCGTCCGTGCTCCCCGCCCTCGCGGGACTGCGCCTTGGTTCGGAAATTTCCGGCATTTCTTCCTGCGTCACCTTGGATGGACGCCGGCCGGCGGACGCCTCGCTCCGCACCGAAGACGTCAACGCCTCGGTCTCTAAGTTTGCGGCGTTGCCCGCGGTGCGTAATTTCCTCTTGGCCTACCAACGTTCGCAAGTGGCGCTCGGCCAAGCCGCTGGCTTTGCGGGGGTGATCATGGAAGGCCGCGACATCGGCTCGGTCGTCCTGCCAGACGCCGAAGTCCGCGTCTTCCTGCAAGCCGATCCAGTGGCCCGGGCTCAGCGCCGTGCCGCCGAAGGCCAAACCGATGCCGTGGCGCAACGGGACTTACTGGATTCGACCCGCGCCACCGCCCCGCTGGTTTGCCCAGCGGGCGCCACCCGCATCGATAATACCCACCTCTCGCTGGTAGCGGTGGTTGCCCAAGTGAAGGCGTTGGTCCAGAGTGCGGCACGTCTGGTATGATCCTCACTTCCAATAACCTCGTCTATAAGGCCGTGTACCATGGGGCTCGGGCTTTTGCGGAGGTCTTCGCTACCATCGAGGTAGAAGGTTGGGAGAACGTCCCCAGTGGGGCCTGTATCTTTGCGTCGAACCACCAGAGCATGCTCGACCCACCTGTGATTGGCTCGTGCTTACCACGGGAAATCTCCTTCATTGCTCGTCGTTCACTCTTCGATAACCCTGCCCTAGGTGCGGTCTTAAATTATTGTCACTGCATTCCGGTGGATCGCGGTGAGGCGGACATTGGTGCGATTCGGTCAGCCTTAGCTGCGCTGGCCCAAGGCCGCGGCCTGTTGATTTTCCCTGAAGGCACGCGCAGTGCCGATGGCATTATCGGCGAAGCTAAGGCCGGTGCTGGTTTACTGGCCTGTAAGTCAGGCGCGCCCGTCGTCCCGATTCATATCCGCGGGGCGCGTGACGTCCTCCCGCGCGGGGCCTTCTTCCCCGCCGGGGGCGCGCGCGTGCGTGTGCGCTTTGGTAAAGCCTTACACCCCGGGGACTACGATCCCGGGGAAGGGTCGTCTGGACGCACGATGGAAGCCTCTCGGCGCATCCTGGCGGCCATTAAGGCCCTGCCCGATTGCGAAGATCCCGGCCTGTAAGTCCTTACGAAATCCGCTGCGGCATGACGACGCAGAGGAAATCTTCCTTGAGGCCACGGATGACGCCCGGGGACATGTCGTCCTTAAATTCGAAATCAATTTCGTCTTCGGTGACGGCCTTCAGAGGCTCGACCACGTATTGCGGGTTGAAGGCGATGTTCACTTCCGGTCCATCGTACTTCACGGCAATCGGCTCATGTGCTTCACCGGAATCGGACTTAGCGCTGATTTCCAGATTTTGATTCTTCTTCGAAACGGAGAGACGAATGGTGTTGTTGCGATCGTCACACATGAGCGCAGCGCGCGTGACGCTGTCTAAGAGCTTCTCGCGTTCGAGGCGGACCTTGCTGCCGGCTTCCTTCGGAATGACCTGGCGGTAGTTCGGGTAGTTGCCTTCCACGACCTTGGAGACCAACTGAATGCGGTCCACGAGGCCTTCGTCGTTCTTCGGGATATCGATGGTGAAGCCGACCTGGCGCTCGTTATGCGAGACGTGGGCCTTGCCGCCAACCTTCAGCAGGCGCTGGAGTTCTGCAATCGTGCGGGCGGGTAAAATCAAGGCGAGGGGCTTGTCGGGGCCTTCGAGTTCGCGTTCGCACTTGGCGAGACGACGACCGTCGGTGGCCACAACCGTCAACTTTCCATTCGCGAATTCAAAGAAGACGCCGTTGAGGATGTAACGGTTTTCGTCCGTCGATTGGGCGTAGCTGACTTTGCGCAGCATCGAGCCGAGGTCTTCCTGTTCGATGGAAATCGTCGGCTGTCCGGAGAAACTGGCGATGGGTGGGAATTGATCAGCTGGCAGGCCGGCGATTTGAAACACGGAACTGCCGGAAGTGACTTTGACGCGGTCTTTGCCGGTGAGTTCCACGACGGTCTCGGCGCCCGAAAGCGAACGCACGATGGGCACCAATTTTTTCACCGGCAACGTGATGCGACCCGGCGAAGTCACGGTGGCCTTGATGCGGCAGCAAATGCCGAGGTCGAGGTTCGTGGTA
This sequence comes from uncultured Opitutia bacterium, assembly GCA_903925205.1. Taxonomy (GTDB): domain Bacteria; phylum Verrucomicrobiota; class Verrucomicrobiia; order Opitutales; family UBA953; genus UBA953. The sequence continues at coordinate 9,675 of CAIYEN010000131.1, forward strand.
GTCAAGGTGACCGTATCGCCTTCGGCTTCGATCAGAACGTTCTGCAGGATCGGCATCGTGGCACGGTTACCGACGACGTTGGTGACGCTGGAGAGGCCGTTGAAGAAATGATTACGGTTTACCTTGAACTTCATGATGCTGACAGATTTGAGGCGGAGAGGGGTCAGTGGCAACTAATCAATGCCCACTTCCGGAGGGACTGTATTAATAGATAACCCTTTGAATTAAATACAGTAGTAACCGTAAGTCTCGGAAGGGCGTGGATAGTTCCCCAAGGCGTTGAAAACAGGTGGGATGTGGTTTTGTGGGTGCTGTGTCCAACCTGCGAATAAGGGTGGCCTTGTTCACAAGTGCCCAGAAGCCCGATTCCCTCACGCCTTATTCACACCACAGGCTCGTCTTCGTCCTCATCCTCCGGAGCCGGGTCAGTCTCTTCTTTTTTGAGCAAGAAGAAGTGTCGGATAACCCCCCAGCAGATGTAACCCAGGAAGACCGCCGGGAGGGCGTATTCGCGGTAACGATAGGCGGCCACCCCGACTAAAATAATCAGGATGAAACCGCGTGATCGCGTCTTGGTGTTCCAGTCGACCTTTTTGAAGCTCGGGAAGCGCACATTACTGACCATCAGGTAAGAGATGATCAACATGAGCGGCAATAGGGTCCAGGACCAGGACTGGAGCGGCAGGACGTCTGGCTGGGCCTCTGGGGTGACTTTGAGGATGCGCGAGAGGACTAAGACCAAGGATGCCATCATCCCGGCAGCGGCGGGCGAAGGCAGCCCGACGAAGTCACCGCCCGCGGCCCGCTTTTCATTGCCGGGGACCAAGGGATTAGTGAGCACATTGAAGCGCGCTAACCGGACCCCCACGCACAGCAAGTAGATGAAGGCGAAGAGCCAAGTGACCAGTTTGATATCGTCGTTAATGCCGGGATTAATGATGAGGAAACAAGCCATCAGCGCGGGGGCGACGCCGAAGGACACGGTGTCCGCGATGGAATCAAACTCTGCGCCGAACAGGGATTCCCGATGGGTGGCCCGGGCCACGCGGCCGTCGAAAAGATCGCACAGGCAGGCGAAAAGGATGAACCAGACGGCCATCACATAGTGATCGGCTCGTTCGGCCGCTTGGATGGAAGTGAAGCGGCCCTCGATGCATTCCTTGATGGCCAGGAAGCCACAGAGCATGTTGCCCGCCGTGAACAGGTTGGGGAGAAGGTAGATGCGCGCGGCCTCCTCGGGGGAGTTATAGCGCGGTGGTTGGGGAGGGCTCACGGTTAGGATTTGTTGTCGTCGAGGTACTTCCAAAAGCCGCCTTCTTGTTCAATGCGGGCTTCATCTTCGGCGAAGGGGAGATGGGAGCGGAAGGCAAAGTCCGCGTAGGTATGCCGATGTAAAACGTAGTTCGCCAGCAAGGAGCCTTCGGCGGCTTCAAAGTAGATGCGGAACTCGCCGACGCGGAGGCGATGGTAGACGTGCCCCCCGCGGCGCACGGTCCCCAGTTCGGAGCTACCGCGCAGCAGGTCTTCGGGGGTGAGCGATGAAAAGGCTTCGACGACTTCCATCTGCTCGAGGGTCGGCAGCTTGGCCAGCTCGCGCATCGCTTGGTCGCTGAAATTCACTTGGTACATCGTTGGTGGAGGGAACCTCGCTTCGGGCTAGGTCGCAACCTTACTCTTTCAGCGCCACCAGCTCGCGAGTAAGAAATCCACGCGTTTTTCGACTAAATCGAGCACTTTTTCAAAATCGGCGGCCTCGCCATAGTAAGGATCTGGTAACGGCTCGGTGCCAAGGAAGAGGGCTAACTTCGGCTGGTGTTCCGCTGGGCAGCGGCGCGTGATTTCCCGGAGGTTCACCGCGTCTGCTGCCAGGATGATGTCGAATTCCGCGAAATCACGTGCCGCGATTTGGCGTGCCCGTAAGGGCGTTAAGTCGTAGCCCCGGCGCCGGGCGTGCTGGATGGACCGCGGGTCCGGCGGGTCGCCGATGTGGTAATTTTCCGTGCCCACAGAGTCCACCTCCAAGGCGATACCGCGGGCCTTCGCTTTATCGCGCAGGACCACTTCAGCCGTGGGGCTGCGGCAGATGTTGCCCATACACACCATCAAGATCCGTCGCGGCGGAACCACGGCCGCAGCTTAGACCTTACCGCCGAAGCTCTGGTGGTCGTCGAGGTCCAGGACGTCGAACCAAGACGTGATGTCCTCGCGCTTGGCGCCGGCCGGGGTGGACGACTGGTAGTGGCTGAGGCGCTCTCGGCCGCCGGGGGCCGAGGGGGCGCGCTGTTCATGAAAGGCGCTAAAGGCGGCAATCTCATAGCCAGCCCGGGCGTGCTTGGCGTTGGCCAAAATCCAAGTGAGAATCTCCCCGTCCCCGAGGCCTTGGGCGACCTGGGCCTTGAGGGCGTCGGCGTCGATGCCGAGGAAGTTCAGGACGTTTTGGTCGAGGGAGCAGTTATAGGTGTATTCCCCATTCTTGCCCTCGAGCGTGGCCCGAGCCTTATCCAGCATGCGTGGGAGGATAACTAGGCCACCCAGGCGGCAGCGGGGGCTGCGAGGGGGGTGTTGGGTGAGGTCGTAGGGATTATAGGCCATAATTCGGGGAAAATAGCCCGATACCCGTGTTTCGCAAGTAAACAGGGGATAATACCTAACTTTGGGGGGTTGCCAAAATGTCACACCCTAGTCTATTTTAAGCCCATGGCAGTCCCGCCAGGAGATACCCCCCTCCCCCTTCCCCAAGGGGTCATGCAGATGGTCTGCGCGTTCATCTTCTTGGTCAGCGCGGCCTGGGATTGGCAGGTCAAGACCACCCCCACCCCCCACCGGGTACCCGCGGGTGGGCTCTGGTTGCTACGGGCTGGCTGGATTCTTCTGACTGTATACTTGGCGGCGGACGGGTTGACCCGGAACACCCTTCCCGTGGATAGCTCGGCGGGGATGCTGCTCGCGATCGGCTGGGGCTTGGCGGGCTTGGCCATCTTCTTGGACCTGACGTTCGAGCATCGCCTGCCCGTCTGGGTCATCTCCTCGGCCACGACGGCTTGTGTGTTCACCGCCAGCCGACTCGGCGGCGAGACCCACGCGTTTGCGTCTTCCGTGAAGCCCTTGATTCTCCTGCACATCGGGGCGGCGATTTTGGCCTATTGCTTGTTGGCCGCCCAAGCCCTGAACGCGCTCGCCTACCTCTTGCAGGACCGGGCCCTCGCGCAACGGAAGTTCGGCGGCATCTACGGCTTACTCCCGTCGTTGGTGCCCATGGATAAAATCGGCGCGAACCTCATGGGGGCGGCGGTTTGGATGTTGGGCTTATCGGTCGTGATCGGGGCCGTTGATGCGTTCACCGGTGCGGCTGGTTTGGTTAATTTCCCGAAGTTGGTGATGGCGACGGCGACGCTCTTGCTCGCGATCATGCTCATCATGCTTCGCCGGCGTTCGGCGATCAGTGGCGCGGCCTTCGCCCGCGGTTCGTTGTGGCTACTCCTCCCGGCGCTGTTGGCGCTGTGGCTCTCCCTTCCCGCCCCCCGATGAGTGCTCGCCCCACGACCATGGTGGCGTTGAGCGCGACCCACCACACCGCCGGCCTGGATGCGCGGGCGGCGTTCAGCGTATCGCCCGCTGGCGTGGAAGCTTTTTACCGGGCGGCGCGCGCGGCGGGCCTCGCGGAGGTCGTCTTGCTCGCCACCTGCAACCGTCTCGAAGCCTACGCGATCGGCGACGAAGCCGCCGCCCTCCATGCGCGGGCCGCGTTAATCCAAGCCACGGGCGTCGCGCCCGCTGAACTGGATCGTCACCTGCGTCCGATTCCCGGACTCCAGGCGGTCGAGCACTTGTTCGCGGTTGTCGCTGGTTTGGATTCGCAGATGATCGGGGAGGCGGAAATCGCAGGGCAAACCAAGGACGCCTACGCGGATGCCCTCGCCCGCGGGATGACCGGTCCAATGCTGAACCGTATTTTTCAGCGTGCCTTCCAAGCCGGCGCTTGGGCGCGGACCCACACGGGCATCGCGCAAGGCCAGGTCAGTTTGGGCAATATCGCCGTCGAGCTCGCCGGTCGTGTCTTCGGCCAGTTGGCCGACGCCCGTATCCTCGTCCTCGGCACCGGCGAGGTTGGCCGCCAGATCGTGCAAGCGTTGGTCTCTCGTGGCGCCACCCAGGTCTCCGTGGCTTCCCGCACCTTTGATAATGCGCGGGCGTTGGCCGAAGAGTTCGCCGGCGCCTCGCTCACCCTCGCCGACGCGCTGCAACAAGCCCACGCCCATGATGTGGTGATTGGCTGCGCGTCCGTGGAGCGTGCCCTGCTCGACGCCGAAACGATTCGCACGATGACGCGGCGCCGCCAAGGCCGCCCACTCTTACTCGTCGACCTCGGCGTGCCGCGTAATTTCGATGCGGCCGCGCGCGCGGTCGAGGGAGCCTACCTCTGTGACCTCGACGACCTCTCCACGGTCGCGAACGCTAACCTCCAAGCGCGCCTCGCGGAAGTGGCCCGCGCGCGCACGGCGCTGACCGAAAAAGCCGCGCGCGTTTGGGGCGCGACCCAACGACCTGAAACCGGCACCCCATGAAACCTACTGTTCTGATTGTGGATGACGAGAAGCACACGCGCGATGGCCTGCGCGCGGCCCTCGAGGATAAGTATGAGACCTTCGTGGCCAAGGACGCCGCGGAGGCCGCGCGCATCATGCAGGATGTCCCGCCGGACGCCGTGCTGACGGATTTGCGGATGGCGGGGGAAGATGGCATGGCGGTCATCGACCGCGCCCTAAAACTTTCGCCGCAACCGGTGTGTCTGATGATGACGGCCTACGGGGATGTGGAGACGGCGGTTCAAGCGATGAGCCGCGGCGCGTATTGGTTCATGCAGAAGCCAGTGGACCTCCGCCAAGTTGAGCTCCTCCTTGACCGCGGCCTCAAGGCGCGTGCGACCGAAAAAGAAGTCGCCGTCTTAAAGACCCGCTTGGATCGCAAGTTCTCGCTCGGCGAAGTGGTGGGCTCTTCCGCCGCCTTGCAGCATGCCATCGAGCAAGTGCGCTCCGTCGCGACGTCCAACGCCACCGTGCTGTTGCTGGGCGAAACTGGCACGGGCAAGGAACTGTTCGCCCAGATGATTCACCAGGCGAGCCATCGCGCCAAGGGGCCGTTCATGGCCGTCCATTGCGCCGCCATCCCGGCCAACCTTTTGGAAAGCGAACTCTTCGGTCATGAGAAAGGTTCTTTCACTGGCGCCAACGAACGCCGCGTCGGCCGCTTTGAGTCGGCCGATGGTGGCACGCTCTTCCTCGACGAAATTGGTGAGATTGACGCGACCACCCAGATTAAGCTCCTGCGGTTCCTCGAAACCCGCAGCGTCGAACGCCTCGGCTCCCATAAACCCATCGCGTTAGACCTTCGCTTGGTCTGCGCGACGAATCGCGACCTCCTGCAGATGGTCAAGGAAGGTAAATTCCGCGAAGACCTTTATTACCGGCTTTCCGTGGTGCCCTTGCGCATGCCGCCGTTGCGCGAACGCGTCGACGATATCCCGTTGCTCCTCGCCCATTACCTCAAGCGTTTTGCCGCCGAGAACCACCTCGTCGAGGTCCGCTTAGCGGCCGATGCCTTGGCGGTCTTGGCGCGCTACCCGTGGCCCGGCAATATTCGCGAACTGCGTAATACCTGCGAGAACTTGGCGGTCTTACGTTCCGGCAAGGTGCTGACGGCAAGCGACCTCGACCCGCGGTACACGCAGCCGACCAGCCTTGGCGGTGTTGTTCGTCCGGTGCTCCCGGCGGCGACGGGGAGCATGTTTGATAAGGAGCAGAACGAGAAGGAGCTCCTCAAGCAGGCGCTAGCCTCGGCCGAGGGGAATCGGACGAAGGCCGCTGAGTTGCTCGGCATTTCCCGCCGGACCCTGCATCGTAAACTCCTGCAATGGCCCGAGCTGGAAGTGGGGTCGCCTCCGCATGCTTAAGCCCTTTCTCTTTTGTCTGTCGGCGGTCACCGCGGTGCTCGGGGCGGATATTGCGGGCTCCGATTTATTAAAGACCGCGCTCACGGATGGCCTCCGTCAAGCCGCGCCGGCGTCCTCGGTGGATTTGGCGGGCACCCTCCCCGGCCGCCGGGGTTTGGCGGATGGGCGCGTGGCCGCCGCCTTGCTCTTTCTAAAAGAAGGTGAACCGGAGCCCTCAGCCCCAGCCGGGCAGAGTCTCCAGCGCTACCTCTTGGCGAATGCGGCCGTTGTCGTGGCGGTCCATAAGTCTAATCGCCAGAACCAGGTCAGCTTTGCCGACCTCAACAGCCTGTTGGCGAAAGACCCGAAGGTCTATTACGTGAATTGGAACGACCTCGCCGGCGGGAATCTCTCCGAAACGATCCTCACCTATCTCTATGCTCCCCATGGCGCGTTCGCCCGCGAACTGATCCAGGGCGTCCCGCTGGCCAGTCAGCCGTTCCGCCAGGAAGTAAACTTAGTCATGGATTGGGCCCCCGTGGGGCAAAGCCTGGCCACCCGTCCCGCCACGCTAGCCTTCGCCCCTTCCCTGCCCCCTGGGTCGGAGGGGCGCCTCTTGCAGGTCTCCGATGGCCGCCCCGGTAAATCGACCACGGCCTACTCGCCGGACGAGATGAATATCTACAACGGCGACTACCCTTTACGGCTCCCCCTCTACCTTTATGTCCGCACGGATAAGCAGGCGGCCCATAAAGAAGCCCTAAAATGGCTATTTTCGGAGTCGGCGGCCGAACAGATTCGTGCCTTGGGCCTCTACCCTGCCCCGAAGGCCATCCGTGAGCGCTTAGCCCAAAGGCTTGACAGCCGCTAAGCAGATTGGTCTGCTTCCCTTCCGAAAGCGCGCGTAGCTCAATGGTAGAGTACCACCTTGCCAAGGTGGCTGTTGCTGGTTCAAGTCCAGTCGCGCGCTCCACTTTAA
>CAIYEN010000132.1 GCA_903925205.1 uncultured Opitutia bacterium
GGTCTTCTTGTTTGGTAGGTTTGCGAACAGGGACCGTCGGTTTTATCCTAGCAAATCGGCTTCCGTCTTGCGCCGGATTGGACTGAATGAAGCCACTCCATGGAAAAGCCCCTCCCCGAAAACTCCCGCCGTCAGTTCCTCGGCAGCCTCGGCGCCGCGATCGCCGCCCTCAGCCTCCCGGCCGCGCTCTCCGCCGCCGATACCGCCCAGGCCGAAGCGAAGGCCCTGCCGCGCAAGAAGATCACCGACCCCTACATCTACAAGTTCGCCATCGGCAAGTTCGAGGCCTGGTCCATCAGCGACGGCTACGGCACCTTCAAGAACTGCGTGACGAAGAAAATGTTCCCGAAGTCCGACATGGACGCGATGACCAAGGCGCTGGCCGACCAAGGCGAACGCCCGGACGACGTCACCCTCTACATCAACATCCTGCTCCTGCGGAAGGACAAGGAAGTCATCCTCGTCGACGCCGGCTTCGGCCCGGTGGAACGCGACACGTGGGGCTGGCTCACCCAGGCCATGGCCTCGCCGGAAGTGGGTATCAAGCCGGAGGAGGTCACCCACGCCCTGCTCAGCCACTCGCACATCGACCACATCGGCGGCTTCACCAGCAAAGGTCGCATCCTCTTCCCCAACGCCGCCGTCCACGTCCTGCAGACCGAAGTGGAGTTCTGGCGCGGCAAGGAACCCGACTTCTCGAAGTCGCACCGCACCGACGACATCAAGGGGATGATCAAGAGCGTCCGTAATTCTTTCGACGTCCTCCAGCCGAACCTGGTCCTCCATAAGGACGGCGACCAGATCCTAGATGGCGCGATCACGATCCTCGCCGCCCCGGGCCACACCGACGGTCACGCGATCTACCGCATCAAATCCGAAGGCCAATCCCTGCTGCACATCTCCGACCTCGCGCATAACCATATATTGATGCTCGAAGACCCGAACTGGTTCATCGACTTCGACCATAATCCCGAAGCCGCCGTGGCGACCCGCAAGAAGGTCTTTGGCGAAATCGCCGCCACGAAGGAGCGCGCCTTCGGCTTCCACCTCCCCTGGCCTGGCCTGGGCGTGGTGGTCCCCAACGGTCGCAAGGGTTACCAGTGGATTCCCTCCACCTGGCGCTGGGATTTCTGACGCTCGTTGACGGCTGAGGGCAAAGGGGTTGAGATACCCCTATGTCCTCGGACTACTGCCCTTCCCGCCACCGCACGGTCCGCCGCCTCACCCGCGTCGTGAACGTGGGCGGCGTGGCCGTGGGCGGAAAGAACCCGCTCCGACTGCAGTCGATGACGACCTCCGACACGGAGGACGTCGCGGCGACGGTCGCCCAAGCGATCCGGCTGGCGGAAGCGGGCTGCGAGATCATCCGCATCACGGCCCCGAACAAGGCCGCGGCGATGGCGCTGAAGGATATCCATCAACAGTTCCGCGCGGCGGGCTTCAATCAGCCGCTCGTCGCCGACAGCCATTTCCTGCCGGTCGCCGCGATGGAAGCGGTCGAACACGTGGAGAAGGTGCGCGTGAATCCAGGTAACTACGCCGACAAGAAGAAGTTCGCGGTGCTGGAATAC
>CAIYEN010000133.1 GCA_903925205.1 uncultured Opitutia bacterium
ACTTCTTCTCTGTCTGGTCGGCGGCCTCTTGTCCGCGGCTCCGGCCAAGCAACCCAACATCGTTTTCATCTTCTCCGATGACCATGCCTATCAGGCCATCAGCGCTTACGGCGATGCCCGTAAGCTGAACCAGACCCCGAATATCGATCGCCTCGCCAAGGAAGGCATGCGTTTCGATCGCGCCCTCGTCACCAATTCCATCTGCGGACCGAGCCGAGCCGTGATTCTGACCGGGAAGTATTCCCACCTGAACGGATTCTATAACAATTCGAACTCCGTCTTCGACAGCGCGCAGGTCACCTTCCCCAAGCTCCTGCAGAAGGCCGGCTACCAGACCGCCGTCATCGGCAAGTGGCATCTCATTAGCGACCCCGTCGGTTTCGATTTCTGGCAGGTGCTGCCGGGGCAGGGCGTCTATTACAACCCGCCGATGAAGAATGCACAGGGCATGGTGAAGACCCAGGGCTACGTCACCGACATCATCACCGACCTTTCCCTCGATTGGATTAGCAAGCGGGACAAGACCAAGCCCTTCGTGCTCATGTGCCAGCACAAGGCCCCTCACCGCGAGTGGGAGCCTAACATCAAGGACCTCGGCTTCGACAAAGACCGTGTCTACCCTGAGCCGCCCACACTCTTTGACGATTTCGCCAACCGGGCCAAAGCTGTCGGCGAGAACGACATGACCTTGGAGAAGACCATCACCCCCAAGGACATGAAACTTGTCCGTCCGCCCCAGCTCGATGCGGAGCAAGCGGCCGTCTGGGACGCCTATTACGAACCGCGCAACGCGGCCTACCAGAAAGCCAACCTATCGGGTAAGGATCTCGTCCGCTGGCGCTACCAGCGCTACATGCATGACTACCTCGCGACCGTGAAGGCCGTGGACGATAATGTCGGCCGCGTGCTCAAGTATCTCGAGGCCGAAGGCCTCGCCGACAACACCATCGTCATCTACTCCGCCGACCAAGGCTTCTACCTCGGCGAGCATGGCTGGTTCGATAAGCGCTGGATCTTCGAGGAATCGGTCCGCACGCCCTTGCTCGTCCGCTGGCCCGGAGTGACCAAGCCTGGTTCCGTCAGCAAGGCTCTGGTATCCAATGTGGATTACGCCCAGACCTTCCTCGCCATGGCCGGCCTGCCTTCGCCCGCCGAGATGCAGGGCCGCAGCCTGACGCCGATTCTCGCGGGAGAGACTCCGGCCGACTGGCGCAAGGAGTTCTATTACCACTACTACGAGTATCCGCAGCCGCACCATGTCGCGCCGCACTACGGTATCATCACCGACCGTTACAAACTCGTACGTTACTACGGCAATGGCGAGACCAAGACCGACCTCTTTGACAGCGAGAAGGATCCGCTCGAGCTGCGCAGCTATTTCGGACAGCCCGGGTATGAAGCCGTGCAGGCCGACCTTGAGGCGCGCCTCGCCAAGCTACGCTCTGATCTGAAGGTGCCCGCCGTCGATGACGAGTATGCGACCGGCGCCAAGAAGATGCCCGGACGCAATGCCGAGAACGCCGGCAAGAACGCCGGCAAGAAGGGCAAGGCGGCGCCGAAGGCCCTCGAGGCCAAGTAAGGCTTACTCCCCGACCTTCTTAGCGGCCTGCTTGCCCTTCGCCTTGCCCGCCTTATCGGCGACAGGGTCGAAGGCCGGGTTGGCCGTGGGCAGTTGGGCGTCGACCGACTTCAGCCAGGCGTCGAGGCGCGTGCGCAGGGCCTTGGCGCGTTCGGGCTGGCTGACGGCGAGATCCTTGGTCTCGCTCACATCGTTCGCGAGGTCGTAGAGTTCGTCGCGGCCGTCTTCGTAGAAGTGCACCAGACGGAAGTCTCCGCTACGGATGGCGCTATAGGGCGTGGCGCCCCCGGGGTGATAGTGCGGGTAGTGCCAGAAGATCGCGTCGCGATCGGGCTTGGCGCCGGACTTCAGGAGCGGGGCGAGGCTGATGCCGTCGACGACGGACTGAAGCGGCTTCACGCCCGTCATC
>CAIYEN010000134.1 GCA_903925205.1 uncultured Opitutia bacterium
ATCGAAACGATGCGCCGCGAAGGTTACGAACTCTCCGTGGGCAAGCCCACCGTGATCATGAAGCAGATCGACGGCGTCGAGTGCGAACCCGTCGAAACCCTCGCGGTCGACTGCCCCGAAGCTTCGCAGAGCGACGTGATGTCCCTCGTCCTCGGTCGTCGTGGCGAACTCCGCTCGATGGATGCCAAGGCCGGCACCAGCGGCTGGATCCACATGGAATTCAAGGTGCCTTCCCGCGCCCTCTTCGGTCTCCGCACCCTGATGCTCACCACCACCCGTGGTGAAGCCGTCATGTACCACAACTTGCTTGGTTATGAGCCAGTCCGGGGCGAAGCCCCGCACCGCGCCGCGGGCGTGATGATTGGTGGCGAAGGCGGCGCCGTCACGGCCTACTCTCTGGACCGTCTGTACGACCGTGGTGACTTCTTCGTGAAGCCGACCGACGAAATCTACATGGGTCAGATCGTGGGCGAACATTGCAAGGACAACGACCTCGAGATCAACCTCGTCATCAACAAGAAGCTCTCCAACGTGCGTGCTTCCGGTTCCGACGACGCGGCCAAGATCAAGCCGATGCGCCAGATGTCCCTCGAAGCCTGCCTCGAGTACATTGAGTCCGACGAGATGGTTGAGATCACCCCGAACTTCATCCGCATGCGTAAGCGTTACCTCACGGAAAACGAGCGCAAGCGCTTCGACAAGTAAGCCGTCGGGTTAGCCCGGCAGCGTCAGGTCGTAACGATGGCCTCCATCCGCCAGGATGGAGGCTTTTAGTTTCCAGTGCCCGCGGGGCAGGTGGGTGGCCACGCGATCGGGCCATTCCACGAGCACGTTCCAAGGGGAACGGGCCACGTCCCAAATCATGAGGTCGTCGAGCCCCGCGCCAGACTTCAGTCGGTAGGCGTCAACGTGGAAGACCTGCCGACTGCCCTCGTGGACGTTAAGCAGGGCGAAGGAGGGGCTGGTGATGTCACCCGTGACCCCTAGGCCGCGCACTAGGCCGCGTACGAAGGTCGTCTTACCCGTCCCGAGGTCGCCGTCGAGGGTGAGCACCGTGTCGGGGGGCAAGAGGGCGGCAAACGCCTCCGCGGCCCGTTCGGTCTCTTCGCCCGAGCGGGTGATGAGGCCGGCGGTCCAGGACGCGAGGTCGGCAGGAGAAGCCATGCGGGGAGTCTTTGCCGCGGGGTATTTGGAGCAACCCTGAATCCGATTCAAGTCGACCTGGTTGATCGTCCGAACTTCAGCGAAAACGAGCCCGAGACCGCTTGGCAGTAGGCTTGGATTTCCCCGAGCGTCAGTTCGGCGTCGGTACGATCCTCGAACTTGGAGGCCCAGCTTTGGGTTCGTCGCAGGCGTGTTGCGACCTCTTTCTGGGAGAGGCCGGCCTTCAGCCTCTGGCACACGAGATGGGTGATCACCTTGGTGCGTTCTCCGGCCGCGCGAACGCGCTGGGCGGTTTCCGCCGAAACGATGCCAGCCCGGCGGAGGTCTTCGACGTTCCGGTAGCGGGTGGAGCGGGTTAGTGTAATAAGTTCAGCCATGGGATGGGTCGGTGCGGATGAATTCAGGCGTCGGACGGATATGCCATTCAAGGTGGGGCATGATACATTCCAATTTGGAATACAGTCAAGCCTTGGGTAGCCGCACGGTCCCCTCAACGCAGGGAATCTGACGGGAGGGATGAGGGATCGGCCCGCTTAGTTAGGAGCGAAACAAAAGACCCGGCCAAGTGGCCGGGTCTGGTGCGGAGCTCGCGGTGTCGCTTAGGAGACGATGCCGAGAGGCTTGATGCCCTTCCAGCCGCCACGGGTGAAGTCGGGGCACTGGATTGGCATCGAGCCATCCTTTACAGAGCGGACGGAGATTTCGAGGATCGAGGACCAATCGGCGGCATCGTAGACTGTCATGTCCGGGGTGATGCCTTGGCGCAGGCAATCGAGCATGCGGAAGTTCATGACGTGGTCCATGCCGCCGTGGCCGCCGACCTTCTTGGCGGATTCGCCAACCTTCTTGATGAGCGGGTGGGCGTTAGCCTTCATGAAGGCCTCCAGCTTTTCATCCTGCAGCCAGCTGTGGGAATTTAGCTTCATGCCCTTGATGGAAGGATGTGGGTTCGACGGGTTGACGGCAAGACGACCAGGGTAGCCGAAGAACGTCGCTTGCGAGCCGCTGAGCGCGTTGATGCGGGAGTAGGGACGGGGGCTGACCACGTCGTGCTGGATCATGATCGTGCGGCCCAGTTGGGTCTTGATGATCGAGGTGTTCATGTCGCCGCAGACGTACTTCTCGTCCTTGTGCTTGCCGCCGTTAGGGTTCTTGGCGTCGCGGTATTGGGAGAGGTTGAACTCCGGGGACGAGACCGAGACCACGAACTTGAACGCATCGCCACGGCCGATGTTCAGGTACTGCGCCACCGGGCCGAGGCCGTGCGTGGGGTACAGGTTGCCGTCCATGAACGTATGGTAATTACGGCGCCAGCCACCTTCGCTGCCGAGCTGCCAGAGGACGCCCTGCGACAGGTCGTGAATGTAAGCACACTCGGCATGCTTGAGTTCGCCGAAGAAGCCTTGGCGGGCCATGTTGAGCACGAAGAGTTCTTCTTCGCCGTAGCAGCAGTTTTCGATGATCGCACAGTGCCGCTGGGTCTTCTCGGACGTATCGACCAAGCGCCAGCACTCGTCGACGGAGACCGCGGCGGAGACTTCGATGAAGGCGTGCTTGCCGCATTCCATGGCTTTGACGGCCATCGGCACGTGCCATTCCCAAGGGGTCGCAATGTAGACCACGTCGATGTCATCGCGGGCGACCATCTGTTCCCAGGAGTTTTCGTTCTCCATGTAGATGGCCGGCTCCTTGCCGCTGACGGCTTTAACTTTGGCGGCCGCGCCCTTCGCACGGTTCTGATTGATGTCGCAGACGGCGACGACTTCGGCGAAGTCGATGTTCAGCGCGGAGTTTAGGTGCGTGGAGCCGCGGGAGAGGCCGATGAAAGCGCAACGGACCTTCTGCAGGGGCTTGGTTTGGAGGTCCCAGACCGGCTTGTTGCCGGCCGGGCGGGGGCGCGTGACGCTGATTTCGTCGTGGCCTTGGAGTTTCAGGTTCTTGGGGTCTGGCGCGGCCGCTGCGGAAGGGATCGCACCAAGGCCCAAGCTCAAGCCGGCCATGGCACTGAGCTTCAGGAATTCGCGACGGTTGCTGCTTTCGGGAGTATTCATGGGGTGCGTTTAAGACACCCCAAACCGCCCGCTGTTGCAACGGTTTTGCTGAAGAAGATGCCCTAATTCCAGTTTATGAAGCCTTGTGCCCATTTAACTCCAAACACTGCCAGATTACGCACGGCATGACCCGTAAAGCAGGGCACCAGCGAACGGTCGCGGTTCAGCGGATTAAAGCGCGCGAGGTAGAGCCAGACCGAAGTCAGGAAAGCAAAGATCGTACTGATACGGCCCTGGGTGCTTTGGAGGTCGAAGCCATGGATGGCGCTGAAGACGAGCGAGCCAATGAGGATGAGCGCGAGGAGTTTGCGGCCGCCGAAATAACTCGGAGCGGTGAAGCCACGGAAGACGGCTTCTTCGATCACGGAGGCACCGAGCATCGCCAGTAAGAACGACGGAGCGATGGTGGACTGTTGGGCGGTGACGCCGAAGCGGTGCTCCACTGCGGTTTCAGCGATGGTGATTAAAATCATCACGGAGGCGATCAGCAGTGAGGCCTGCCATGGAGCGCTCGAGGTGCCGGGCCAGAAACTTTCTGGGCCGTTGGTCCGCCGTCGCTTGAGGTACTCGTAGGACCAGGCACCCAAGAGGCCGAGCCCAAGGAGGAAATAGAGCAGGGCTTCGAGGCTGTGGGTGGTCATGAGGTGTTAGCGGATGCCGAGGAGCCAGGCTTGGTAGGCGGGGCTGACGTGGGTCGCGGGGACCGCGAGCCATTGCGGCACGGCGTACGGATGGCGGCCGTGCACCCAAGTCCGCAAAGCGGGTTCCTGCGTGGTCGCGAGTTTGAAGGTGAGGCGGTATTCCTCTTCCGCTTGGGCTTGTCCTTCCCAAATATAGTGGGAGCGAATGGGCCCTTCGACCTGCGCACAGGCCGCCAGCTTGGCGGCCACGGCCCCCGCGGCCAAGGCCTCGGCTTCTTCTTTGCTCGGCACGGTCGTCCACGCGACCAAGACCTCGTCAGTCGTTGGGCTCGCTGCCATCCTTGAGGTACTTTTCCGTGATGATGCTGATCAGCGTGTCCCGGGCTTCCTGCACCGAGTCCACGTGGACGTAGAGGTCGCGGTCGCCTGGGGAAACCATGCCCCACTCGTGGAAGACCTCGAAGTTGAGTAGCTTCTTCCAGAATTCGGAACCGAAGAGGAGCACGGGAAGGTGCTTTTTCGTCTTCCCCGTCTGGATGAGCGTCATCATTTCGAAGAGCTCGTCGAATGTGCCGAAGCCGCCCGGGAACGCGACCATCGCCTTGGCGAGGTAGAGAAACCAATATTTCCGGACGAAGAAGTAGTGGAATTCGAGGTCGAGTTCCGGCGTGATGTAAGGGTTGTGGCTTTGCTCGAAGGGGAGGGCGATACCGAGGCCGACCGAACGTCCGCCGGCTTCGAAGGCGCCGCGGTTGGCGGCCTCCATGATGCCGGGACCACCCCCCGAGCAGACCAAGAAGCGTTGCCACTCGGGCAGCGAGAGCGACCATTTCGTCATTTCGTAGGCGAGTTCGCGGCAGGCTTCGTAGTAAGGCGCGCTGCGCAGGTTCATCTCGGCGATGCGGAGTCGGGCGGAGCATTCCGAGCCCGCGCACTCGCCGCGGGCAATGAGCGCTTGGACCTCGGCGTACTCCGCACGGGCCTGTTCGAGAGGGAGGGTGCGGGCCGAGCCAAACATGACCACCGTGTTGCGGACGTTGTACTTCTTAAACCGGAGGTGGGGTTCGGTGAGCTCTGCCATGACCCGGATCGTCCGGGCCTGGGGGCTGGTCATAAACTCCTGGTTCAGGTAGGCGCGCTGGGGCGGGGGGCGCTTCTTTCCTTCTTCGGGGCTCATTACCCCCATCTTTCCCGCCCTAGGCCCTCCTGCCAAGCCGGGAAGCGTGGGGCTTGACAGGCTGGGCGGGGTGTTCTTGGCTATCCCCTTCAAACGCCATGCAACCCACCTACCGCCCTTCTAAAATCTCCCGCGCTCGCAAGTGCGGTTTCCTCGCCCGCTCGAAGACCAAGGGCGGGCGCAAGGTCATTGCTGCGCGTCGTAAGCTCGGCCGCAAGCGCCTCGGCACGGCTTCCTGGAAGTAAGCGCATGCGTCTTCCGCGGGAACGTCGGATTCGTGCTTCGGCCGATTTCCAACGCCTCCGCTCCCAAGGCTCGCGGCTAGACTGCGGGCCTTTTCTTTTGAATATCGGGCTGGCGGCGGCGGGGGCGACCCCTCAGCCCGCGCGCTTTGCCATCGTGGTGGCCAAGAAGGCGATTCCTTTGGCGGTGAACCGCAATCGGGCCAAGCGCTTAGCGCGTGAACTCTTCCGGACCGACCCAGAGGCCTTGCCGCTGGGTTGGGAGGTCGTCCTCATCGCCCGCCCGAGCCTCTTACGTAAGCCGCTCAAGGACCTTCGCCGGATTTACGCGGTCGCGGTCGCGGGGGCTGTGGCGAAGGCGGCTCCGCAGGCTGAATGAGCACTTGCCAGCCATCCTGGTTGGCCCGGCTAGCCTTGGGGGCCGTCGCGTTCTACAAAAGATTCCTCTCGAAGCCGCTGCACCTCATTCCAGGTTCAGGGTGCCGCTTCTACCCAACGTGTTCCTGCTACATGGCGACGAGCCTGGAGCGGTTCGGCTTTTTTAAAGGGGTGTGGTTCGGATTGAAGCGCCTCGGGCGTTGCCATCCGTGGGGCGGTTCGGGTGTCGACGAGGTGCCGGAAAAGTAACCATCCGACGGCACCGCTTGGTACCAAAAAGGCTCGCCCCCTGCGGGTTACTGCGGGCATCGTAGGGGCGTGAAAGCATTGCTTCTGCGGAACTTCCGGACGCGCCAAGGTGGCACGTGGCTGCTGGCCTTGACCTACCTGTTACTGGGCACGTTCTTGCGCCTCGGTTTCTTGCTGGCCTCGGCCCGCGAGGTCTCCTGGGGGCTGCCGACGTTCGCCGCCTTGCTCATCGGCTGCCTGTTCGACGTGGTGATGGCTTGGTTTCTGACGTTGCCGTTCGCGGGCCTCAGCTTGATTGGTGGCGCGGCGTGGCGGCGTTGGGTATTGCTTCCCGCGTGGTGTTTCGGGGCGTTCTTATTTACGTTCTGGAAGATTTCCGAAATCCTCTTTTGGGAAGAGTTTGGCGTGCGCTTCAACTTCATCGCAGTCGACTACTTGATCTACACGACCGAGGTGGTGAAGAATATCAAGGAGTCCTATAACTTACCGCTCATCATCACGGCGGTGTTCTTGGTCGCGGCCGGGTTTTACTTCCTGTGGCGTCGCCTGGGCTGCACGCAGCGATGGGCCGAAGGTGCTACGGAAGACATCACCCCACGCTGGCAGACGCTCACCTGGCTCGGCGCGCCGTTGTTGCTGGTCTTGGTCTACGCCTATGCCGTTGGTCGCCACGACTTGAAGGCGGCTTCGACGGTGCATACGGGCGTGGGTGAACGTCTGGTCGCTGGCCTGCGCCACATGGGCGACCCGCAGCCAAACTTCGCCAATAGCTACGACACCGAGCTCTCCAAAAACGGCGAATACTCGTTCTTGGCAGCGTTTTGGGCGAACCAGTTGGAATGGAAGCGCTTCTATCCTTCGGCGAAGTCTGATCCCGTCGCGGGCCTGTCTAAACGCCTCCAAGCTAGCCAGCCCGAGGGCATCACCCGCGAGGTTAAGCCAGCGGGCCCCGCGCGTCGCTTAAACGTCATCCAAATCACCATCGAGAGCTTGAGTGCGGAGTTCCTCGGTTGCTATGGCGAGCCTGCGTACGCGGCCAAGAACTTGACGCCTAACCTCGATCGTATTGCGCAGGAATCACTCTGGTTCCGCCATTGCTACGCCGGCGGCACGCGTACGGTGCGCGGGATGGAGGCCCTGTCGCTCTCCATCCCCCCCATTCCGGGACAGTCGGTGTTGCGTCGTAAGGGTTGCGAAGACCTTTGCACGCTGGGTTCGGTCCTGAAGCAGGCCGGCTATGACACGGCCTTCGTCTACGGCGGCGACGGTTTCTTCGATAACATGAACTACTTCTTCGGGGCGAATGGCTATCGTCTCGTCGATTTGCCGCGTCAGGTCGAGGCTGGCAAGAAGCCCACTTTCGCCAACGCCTGGGGGGCGTGTGACGAAGACGCGTTCGCTTGGTCACTCGAGGAGGCCGATAAGGCCTACGCCGCCGGGAAGCCGTTCCATCACTTCGTGATGACGACTTCCAACCATCGTCCCTATACTTGGCCGGCCGGTAAGATTGACCCGAAGCTCGTCGATCGCGAGGGCGGGGTGGCTTATACGGACTATGCCATCGGCGCCTTCCTGAAGGCTGCCCAGTCTAAGCCTTGGTTCAAGGATACGGTCTTCGTCATCGTGGCCGACCACTGCGCTTCGGTTGCCGGTAAGCGTGAGCTGGAAATCCGTAAGTACGAAATCCCGCTTTTCATCTGGTCCCCGGGACATATTCCCGCCCGCCGCTTTGACCCGATGATGAGCCAAATCGACACGGCTCCCACGGTGCTGGGCTTGCTTAACCTACCCTATGCCTCGCGCTTTGTCGGTTCCGATGTCTTGCAGTCAGGCTACCAGCCGCGGGCCTTCATCAGCAACTACCAGAAGGTGGCGATGCTCCGGGGGGACGGTTTGTTGACCGTCCTGAAGCCGGTGCGTAATGCCATGCAGTACCAAGCCGACCTTGCCACGGGGGCACTCTCCCCGCGCGTGCCTGCCGCAGGCGATGACGAGGCCCTGCAGCAAGCCATCGATTACTATCAGGGCACCGACCAACTCTTCAACCAAGGTGGCCTCGCCAATCCCAAGCGCTGAGCGCCCGTCGCTCCTCTGGCCGAGCCTCGCCGTCTTGGCGGTGGTGGGGTTCTTTGGTCTGCCCGGGCTGGGGGGCGAGCGGGTCGATCTTTGGTTTCAGGGTTTCTTCTGGGACGGCAAGGCTTGGCTGATTCCGCATGAGGCCCCGTGGGGTCGGTGGTTGGCCTATGATGGGCCGAAGGCCGTCATCATTCTTTTTGCCGTAGCGACCTTGTTGCTGGCCATTAAGGCGACGGTCACGGGAGCGGCTTCCCGTGTCCTCTGGTTCAACCTCGCCTGCTTGGCGGCCGTTTCGGTGCTGTGCACGCAATTGCGTGCGTGGAGTCAGATGGCGACGCCGCTGGACTTGAAACTCTATGGGGGCGTTTGGGAACACCTGCTGCTCTTTCAGGCGAAACCGTCGGGCTATCCTAGCCATGCGTTTCCGGCCGGCCATGCGAGCGGCGGTTTTGCCTTGATTTGCTTATACTGGAGCTGGCCAAAGGCCCGCCGTGCGGTCGGTCTCTGCTTCGGCCTAGGGCTCGGCCTCTGGATGGGCCTCTACCAGATTGCGCGCGGTGAGCACTTCCTCTCCCACACCTTAGCCACGGCCGCGTTGGCGTGGCTGGTGTGTGTCGGCTTAGTCCGTTGGATCCGTCCGCAGCCGGACGGCCCGCAGGCTTAGTTCGTCCAGCTGGTGATGTTGTCGGAGCGGAACGGGCCAGCCGCATTCGCTTCGTCGCCGTAGGTGGCAGGCACGACCCCGGTCTTCGACATCGGATTCGCACCAGAGTCATCCCAATAGTCGGCGAAAGCTGGAGCGTCCACCGGGTTGCTCGGTTCGACGAAGTTAGCCCCGCAACTCACGATCAGGAAGCCCGGAGAGAGCCAGTAGCTGAAAGGCGTTACGTAGACACCCGTGGAGGTGTTCTGGATTGCCGTCGAGGAGCTCGGGAGGATGCGATAGCGGTAGTCATACGGATTGCCCCAAGGGTCCCGGAACTCATAAGCCGCCGCGGCGCCACCGGACCAGTCGTTCAGGCCGAGAGACTTGTTGTCGTTGGAGTTTACGGCGCCGACGTTGAGGAAGGGCTTCATCTTGCGGGTCGAGCCGCCAGGTAGGCTGGCGTCGTTATAGTTCTTAAGCGCGACGGCCGTGCCGCCGCTGGAAATCGCCGTGCTCACGAGGACGCGGCGGCCCATGACTTGGTCGAAGAGGTCTTTGCGGAACTGGGGATCATCGCCGCCGGCGATGCCGCCGGTGTTGCGGCAGGGGTAGTCGCCGTACATCTTCTTGTACATTTCGCAGGCAGTGGACAGGGCGGTGATTTCACCCTTAGCGGTGGCCTTGTTATTGCCGTTCTTGGCCGCCTTGAAGAGCGAGAACGTGAGGGAGGCGAGGATGGCGATAATCGCGATCACGAGCAGGAGCTCGATGAGCGTGAAGCCGCGGCGGGCGGGGGTACGGGTCGACATGGGGCGGGGTAAGCTTAGATGTGGCGGGAATCGTTTTCGTCCTTCTGGACGTAGCCGGAGTCCTGACGCTGGTGGTTCACGGCGTTCTTCTTGAGGTAGGCTTGGTAGACATCTTCGGAGGACATGCCGAGGACCTGGGCAATGGAGATGAGGAAGTGGAAAAGGTCGATGACCTCGACGCGGGCGTTCTGTTCGTCGAACTTCTGGTACTTGGCCCACCACTTCCAGGGCACGGAATCGGTCAGCTCAGCCATCTCCTGCTGCATCGCGCGGAGGTAGTTGAGGGTCCATTTAATCTTCTCTTCCTCGGACATGCTGGCGGTTTCGACGCCAATACGCTTATTCAGCGTTTCTTGCATTCGGAAGATTTCTTCGAGCTTGTCGGCCATGGATGCAATGAAAGGGTCCCCCCGCCTCGGGGCAACCCTGGAAGCGGGGCGGTTGGCTAAACCGGCCACCCTGGACCGCTTTCTCGCTTCCCCTCATGGGCAAGGTGGCTTCATTGTCGGGGCGTGCCCGCCGTCTCCCTCCCGCCCGTCCTCCGTAAGCCCGAAGTGCTCTCGCCTGCCGGGGAATGGGATTGTGCCAAGGCCGCGGTCGAGAACGGGGCGGACGCCATCTTCTTCGGGGTGGGCCGCTTCAACGCCCGCGTCCGGGCCCATAATTTCGAGGAAGCCGACCTGCCCAGCCTCATGGCCTACCTGCATGGCCGTGGGGTCAAGGGGTACGTGACTTTCAACACGTTGATTTTCCCCGAGGAGCTCGCCGAGGCCACCCGCGTGCTGCGCACGATCATCGCCTCGGGGGTCGATGCCGCGATCGTCCAAGACGCGGGCATCTGTCGCCTGATTCGCCGGATCTCCCCGGACTTCCCGATCCATGCCTCGACGCAGATGACGGTGACCAGCGCCGCGGGGGTCGATTACGCCAAAGAGCTGGGCGCATCGCTCGCGGTGCTAGGCCGCGAGGTGTCCATTCCTGAGATGGAGAAGCTGCAAGTCGAGCAAGGCGCGAAAGGCGCCCCCCTCGACCTCGAGGTCTTTGTCCACGGCGCTTTGTGCGTGGCCTATTCCGGCCAATGCCTGACGAGTGAATCGCTCGGTGGTCGCTCCGCCAATCGTGGCGAGTGTGCCCAAGCTTGTCGCTTGCCTTACGAACTCGTGGTCGACGGCGTCATTCGCCCGCTCGGTGACAAGGCTTACCTGCTGTCGCCGCAAGATTTGGCGGGTATTGAAGTGGTGCCCGATTTAATCCGTGCCGGGGTGAAGTCTTTGAAGATCGAAGGTCGGCTCAAGTCCCCTGAGTACGTGGCCGCGATTACCAAGGCCTACCGTCGGGCGGTCGATGCCGCCTGGGATGCCTTCCAAAAAGGCGGTAACGCCGATCAGGCCGCCCAACAGGTCCGTCGCGAAGAGGACTACGCGATGCAGATGACTTTCTCGCGTGGCCTCCATACGGGTTGGCTGCGGGGCATCGATAACCAGCGCCTCGTGCACGCCCGCTTTGGTAAGAAGCGCGGTGCCTTGCTTGGCACGGTGGTCGACGTCGCGAGCAACGGTGTGACGATGCGCCTCGAAGGGCCGTTAAAGCCCGGCGACGGTGTGGTCTTTGACCAAGGCAAACCCGCCGAACGCGAGCAAGGCGGTTTCGTGCATGGCCTCGAGCCGGCCCGCGGTGGCTTGACGTTTGTCCGCTTCGGTCGCGCCGATGTGGATTGGTCGCAGGTCGCAACGGGGGCGCTGCTCTGGAAGACGAAGGATCAGGAACTCGACAAGCGCCTCCATGATTCATGGGACCGCGAGCGGCCCAATTACCGCCGGCCTATTTCGGTCAAGGTCATCGGTCGAATCGGCCAGCCGCTCCGCGTTGAATTCAATGACGGGGAAGGGCACGTCGTTGCCGCTGACTCAGCGATGCCCTGCGCCCAAGCGGAGAAGCGTCCGATGGATGTAGCCACCTTGCGTGATCAGCTAGGCCGTCTCGGCGACACTGGTTATGAAGTGGGCGAAGTGCAAGCCGACCTCGATGGCGCGCTCATCGTCCCGGTCAGCGAACTCAACCGGCTCCGCCGCGAACTTTCCGATCGACTCACCGAACTCCGGCAGGAGCCGCCCGCTTGGACGTTATTGCCGCAGGATTCCGCCGCTTGGCAGGTGCCGGCGGAAGTCGTTCCAGCGACTTTACCTAAGCCGGAAATCATTACCGTCATTCGTGAGCCCGAGCAGCTTGAACCCGCGTTGGCGTGGGGGGCGCGCATCATCTACGCGGAATTTGAGGACCCCAAGAAGTTCCGTGCCGCCGTCGCCCGCGTGCGTGCCTTTGAGCAGGAAGCTGGTCGCAAGGTTGAGTTCTGGGCCATGGGCCCGCGCGTCCACAAGCAGGGCGAGGACCGCCTCACCGAGATCGTGCTTTCGTGCGCCGCCGATGGTTACCTCGTGCGCAACCACGACGACCTACGGGCCTTCGCGGGGCAGCGGCGGCGGGCGGACTTCTCGATGAACGTGGCCAACGGCCTTACGGCCGAATGGCTCGTCAAGCACCACGGCCTCGAGGGCGTGACCGCTTCGTACGACCTGGATTCCGCCCAGCTGGCGGCGCTCCTGAAGTCCGCCCCGCCGGCTTGGTTTGAGGTTACCCTCCACCAGCACATGCCGATGTTCCATATGGAGCACTGTGTTTTCTGTACCTTCCTTTCCAAAGGTAAGGATTACCGTGATTGCGGCCGCCCGTGTGATAAGCACCGCGTCAAGCTGCGCGATCGCGTCGGCGCTGAGCACGTCCTTAAGGCCGATGCGGGTTGCCGGAATACTTTGTATAACTCGCGCGCCCAGACGGGCGCCGAATACGCAACCGAGTTGCTGGCCTTGGGCGTACGTCGTTTCCGGATTGAGTTCGTCGATGAAGATGCCGCCACGGTCACGCGCACCTTGGAGCGCTATCAGGCCCTCTTGGATGGCAAGATCACGGGCACGGAACTATGGAACGACCTCAAGGTCCTGAACCAACTGGGCGTCACCCGGGGGACGCTGCGGGTCCGCGTTTGATTAGGCCTCGTCTTTGAGGCGAGGCAAGAGGCCGGTGATGCGTCGGGAATCCGAGGCATTGCGCACGGCCATCGCGTAGGCGGTGGGGTCGCCGACGAGGATGACCTGCTTCCGGCCGCGCGTTACCGCCGTGTAGACGAGGTTGCGGGCCAGCATGATGCTATGCTGACGGAGTAAGGGCACCACCACAGCGGGGAATTCGGAGCCTTGCGACTTATGGATACTGACCGCGTAGGCGAGGTGGAGGTCCCCTTGTTCGCTGCGTTCGAGTTCGACCCTGGTGCCGTCGAAGTCGATGAGCAGGTCGCCGCTTTCAGCTTGGACATCGAGCACGACGCCGAAGTCGCCGTTGAAGACCAGCTTGTCGTAGTTGTTGCGCGTTTGGATGACCTTGTCGCCGATGGTAATGCGGCCGGGACGGGCCCCCGCCCCGCGGAGTTTTTCCTGGAGCGCGGTGTTAAAGGCTTGGATGCCGCCGGTGCCCTTGTGCATCGGCGCGAGCACCTGGATGTCGCGCAGTGGGTCGAATCGCAGGGCCTTCGGGAGGATCTCGCAGCAGAGCCGCGTGACCATGCGGACGCAGGCTTCGGGGTCGTCGGCGCGGACGAAGTGGATGTCCTGCGTAAAATCGAGTTTGGTCGGGTCCTCGACGAGGGGCGGCGGGGTGGTGTCCGCGTGCAGGATGCCGTGGGCCAAGGTGACGATGCCCGAACGGGCGCCTTGGCGGAAGACCGTGTCGAGGCGGGTGACTTCGGCGGCGCCCGATTCGATGAGGTCGCCGAGGACGTTGCCGGCCCCGACGGACGGGAGCTGATTGACGTCGCCGACGAGCAGCAGGTGGGCCGGGCCAGGGATGGCGCGAAGCAACGCGGCGGCGAGCTTAGTGTCCAGCATGCTCGACTCATCGATGATGACGAAGTCCGCCGAGAGCGGGTTCTCCGCGTTAGCGGTGAAGCCCCCGGCGGCGGGGTCGAATTTAAGTAAACGGTGGATGGTTGAAGCTTGGACCCGCGTGGCCTCCTGCATGCGTTTCGCGGCGCGGCCCGTCGGGGCGCCCAAGAGCACGCGCACGCGCTTAGCGACGAGGATGTCGCAGAGGGCCTTAAGAATGGTTGTCTTACCCGTACCGGGCCCGCCGGTGAGCACGCCGACTTTACTGCGGAGGGCCATCATGACCGCCACGGACTGCGCTTCCGAGAAGCCGAAGCCGGCGCGTTCCTGGGCCCAGGCCACGGCCTTCTCGGCGTGGATCGCCGGTAGGCTGCTCGGCGTCGCGCGGAGCCGACGAATGGAGGTCGCGATGGAGCGTTCGGCGTTTTCTTGCGGCCGGAGCTGCAGCAACCGGACGCCCTTGGTGTCGAGCACGCCGACGGCGTTTTCCTTCATCAGGACCTTCATCCGGTCCTGCACGATGGCGCGGTCGACTTCGAGCAGTTCGGTCGACTTCTCGAGCAAGCCCTCTTCAGGGTAAGCGCTGTGGCCTTCGCCTTCGAGCTCTTCCAGGCTGTGCAAGATCCCGGCATCGACGCGTTGCGGACCCGCCGTCGGTAGGCCGAGGTTACGGGCGATTTTATCGGCGGTTTTGAAGCCGACGCCTTCGACCTCGCGGCAGACGCGGTAAGGTTCGGTGGTGAGGACCTTTTTGGCGTCTTGCCCGTAGGCCTTCACGATGCGGAGGCAGAGGGCGTTCGTGACGCCGTAGGTCTGGAGGAAGACCATGACCTCGCGGAGCGCCTTCTGGTCTTCCCACGCGGCCTTGATAGATTTAGCGCGGCCGGGGCCGATACCGTCGACTTCGCGCAGGCGCGCGGACTGGTTGGAAATGATGTCGAATGTCCGCACGCCGAACTGGGCGACAATCTTGTCGGCGTAGGTCTTGCCGATGCCTTTGATCAGGCCGCTGCCGAGGTATTTACGGATTCCGTGGACCGAGGAAGGCAGGCGGGAGGTGAAACTCTTGACGCGCAACTGCGGGCCATGTTGCGGATGGCGTTCCCAAAATCCCACGAGGTCGACCGTTTCACCGCACTGCAGGCCTGTCATATTACCGAGGACGATGGTCTTGTCGCCCGCTTCGGGACTGAGCTCCGCGATGGTGAAGTGCGTTTCCTCGTCCAACCACAGGATGCGTTCCACCACGCCCGAAAGCTTAATTTCGGGCCCGCGGGGATCTTCGCGCGGAGGTGACATGCGTGGCGGCATCATTCCGCCCGGGCTCGGCCGAAGCAATCCCTTACAGCCCGAAGATATCCCTCTGCAATTCGGCGAGACCGGCGTGGACGGTGTCGGGGCGGTAAGGCGCGAGTTCCTCGGCCGTGTGGCTGCCGGTCGTCACGCAGTGAATCGCGGCGAGCTGTCCGTTGCGGGCGGTCTCGATGTCAAAGGGGGAGTCGCCGACCATCACGGTGCGGCGCGGGTCCGTCTTCAGCGTACTCACGACATAGTGGCTGAATTCCTTCTGTGGCTTGCGCCAAGGGTGGACGTTCGTCCCAAAGATACCGTCGAAGAGGTGGCTGAGCCCCAGATGGGCCATGATCTTCTTGGAGTTCTCTTCATCCTTATTGGTGTAGACGGCCGTTCGGACGCCCCGGGCCCGCAGAGCCTTAAGGATTTCTTCGCAGCCTGGGTAGACGCGGAGGCCATGGAACATCACGGAAGGGAAGTGTTCACGGAAGAGGCGGGTGGCGGTGGGGGCGTTGGCTTCGCCGGCCAGCTTGACTACCGTCACATTGACGGAGCCGCCGACCGCCCGGCGGATTTGTTCGAGGGTGACGCCCGGGAGTCCCATCATGGACATGACATCGTCGTAGCACCGGTGGATGGCCTCGAAGTTATCGACGAGGGTGCCATCGAGGTCGAAAAGGACGGTTTCGGGAAGGTCTGAGGCCATGCTACCGACTAATCAGGAGGCAGTGGGGCGGGTTTCCAAGTTTGGATTTGCACGCTTGGCCTGCTCCCCTAGGTTGCCGCTTCCTTCCTATGACCTTCTCGCTGGACCTTACCAAGCCCCTGAGCCGCGTCGGCTTCCTGGTGAACCTTGTCTTCCTGACCGTCGTGTTCTCGGGCCTTTCTTGGCTGAGCTTCGGTTACATGACCCATTCTTTACCTCAGGGTGCCATCCATGCGGAAGAGCAGGCCATCGCCCAAAAGACGCAGGACCAAGCTTTCGCTAAGGCTAAGTCCGCCGCTAAGGGCAAGGTTTTTGACGAAAAGGCTGCCTTGGCTGAAGCCAAGAAGGCGGGCCTCGAGGCTGCGGAGAAGAAGCACGAAGAAATCCACCACCACGTCGTGGGCGGTTGGGCTCCTTTTGCGGTCTTCCTCCTCATTATTTCGGCCGTCTTCTTCGCTGGTTTCCTGTCTATCGCCCTGCAGCGTCGTGCCAATGAAGCCGGCAAGAACGGGCTGCTCGTTTTTCTCGCCCACGTTGGTGCTTGGGCGCTCGCCACCTTCATCGCTTTTGAGCCCTACCTCACCCACCACGGCCTCACGAAGGCTTGGTCGGTTGGTGGTATCGTGGGCCTCGTACTCATCTTGCCGGTCGTCCTCGCGGGCGAAGGGCATGCCGATGACCACGGTCACTGAGCCTGGCGCTTAGCTTCGGCCGACTTGGCTGAAGTCGTATAAGGTGTGGCTAATCCGACCTCGCTCTAAAACGGCGAGGTCGCTGTTTTGGTCTGGCTCGATCGCTTCACCGTCATTCCACGCGAAGCGGTAGCCCAGCGCAGACGGCTGGAAGAGTGAGCCATGGCGGACTAGGGCGGGGCTGGCGC
Source organism: uncultured Opitutia bacterium (assembly GCA_903925205.1). Classification (GTDB taxonomy): domain Bacteria; phylum Verrucomicrobiota; class Verrucomicrobiia; order Opitutales; family UBA953; genus UBA953. The sequence goes on from CAIYEN010000134.1 coordinate 16,248, forward strand.
GTTCCATGGGGGTCGTGTCCGTCACGCCGGCTGGGTAATTAAGGCTGTGGACTTCGAGGCCCCGGTGGGGCTGCCCGACCAAGGCCTTGGCGAAACGCGCCGCATGCTGGCAGGCGGCGGCGAGGTGAGGTCGGAGTTCGGGCGGGCATTCGGCCGAGGTCCGGTGGACTCGTTCAAAGATTGATTGCTCGAGGTCGAGCGAGCAGGCGACCGCGGGGATACCCCAGGCGGTGCCTTCCGTGGCGCCGGCCAAGGTCCCCGAACTGAGGCAGAGGGGCATGGTGGCGTTAAAGCCAATGTTTACGCCCGATAGGACCACGTCTGGCTTCTGCTTCAGGAGGTGGCCGAGCGCGATGTTCACGCAGTCAGAGGGGGTGCCGTCGATGGACCAGGCCTCGTCGCCTAAACCAGGGTAGGCCGCCACGGTGACTTCGCGATGGCGACTGAAGGCCCGGCCAATCCAGCTGCGTTCGCCCGAGGGGGCAGCGATTTTGACCTGAAAGCCTTCCGCTTGGCAGGCGGCCACCAGTGCATGGAGGAAGGCCGTGCCAATCCCGTCGTCGTTCGTGAGTAAAACCGTGGGCTTCATGTCGCGTCACACTGGTGCTTCCCGCCGCGCGGGCAACGCGGAAGGTTAGGCCTGCGGGGAGGCGAGGCCCGCTTCTAAAGCGGCAATCTGGTCGCGGAGTGCGGCGGCGGACTCAAAGTCCTCGGCCTTGACTGCTTCTGCCAGCAAGGCTTGGCAGGCGGTAATCTTCGCTTGGCGATCGATGGTGGAGGCCTGGGGCCGACGGCCTTGGTGGGCCATGCCGGGCTGGAGGCGCGCGATGGTCGCCAAGACTTGCTCCGTGTGGGCTTGGTAGCAGGTAGGGCAACCGATGCGGTGGGTGCGCTCAAAGTCTTGCCAGCGGAAACCGCAAGACGGGCAACGCCCGCGTCCGGTCGGACTGGGGACGTGGAGCTTGTATCCTAATTCCACGGAGGGGAGGAGGCCGCCAGCGACTGGGGAGGTCACGACCGGGCACGCTTGGCAACAGCCGAAGGACTCCGCCTTCCCCCCGGAGACGAGGGTGAAGTAGGTCGAGCAGGGCTGGGTGCAGCCTTGGCACTGGGACGGGCGTTGAGCCATCAAGGCGGAGCCTGACCGTTCACGGCCGGCATTTCAAGCGTGGGCCGAAACCTTTTCAGGTTGAAGCCCTGCCCCCGCTGGATTGCCTAGTACCGATGCTTTGCACCGTTCTTCCCATCGTCTTGGCAGCTGAGGCCGAAAAGGGTGCCATTTGGTATTTCCGTCAAATGGACTCCGCTGGTTTGGCCGTCGCCGCCGTCCTGGTCGTCTGCTCCTTCATTGGTTGGGGGGCGATGATTCAGAAGTGGTCCGACGTACAAGAACTGCGGCGGCGTAATCACGGCTTCGACCGTCGCCTGCGTGATCAGCATTCCGTCATCGCGTTGAACTTCCCAGGGGGCGGCAACCTTTGCCCTTATGAATTCCTCGTGGCCGAAGCCGTGTCCGCGGTGCAACGCCATAAAGGTCGTTTGGTCCGCCCGTCCGATGTCCGTCTCTGCATGGGGCACGTCGAGAACGCCCTCCAACGTGGCGTTTCTCGCACGATGGTGAAATACGAAGACAAGATGGTCATCTTGAGTTCGCTTGTTTCGGGCGGTCCGTTCTTAGGCCTGCTGGGTACGGTGTGGGGCGTCATGGTGACGTTCGGTGCTTTGACGGAAAAAGCTAGCATCGCCCAGCTCGCGCCGGGTGTCTGCGGTGCGTTAGTGACCACGACCCTCGGGCTGCTCGTGGCGATTCCAGCGACCTTTGGTTACAATTATTTGCTGACGCAGGTGAAGATCATGAGCACCGAGCTCGAGAACTTCGCCAGTACCTTGGCCGACCGCGTGGAGCTTGAGCTCGAGGCGGAAGCCCGGACGAACTTCGAACAACAACAGCAGCGCGAGCTCCTCCGCCGCGCCGCCGCGCAGGCAGCTGCTCCCAGCACCCCGAGCGTTGCCCCCACCCCCGCCGCTGAGCCGGCCGCGCCCGGGGAATTGCCAGGTTGGGAGGATGCCCAGTAACCATGGCCCGTTCTTTCTCTAAGCAGTCTCGCCTGCACGTGATGAGTGAGCTCAACGTGACGCCGATGCTCGATCTCTGTTTCTGCCTGCTAATCATCTTCATGATTGCCACGCCCGTGCTGGAGCAGACCACCTCCATTAATTTACCGAAGTCCGACAAGGGCGTGGGCAAAGCGGCCGACTCCAAAGTGCAGTACCGTTTCGTGACCATCGCCGCCGACGGCGCCTTGAGCATCGGAAACCGTGCCGTTACCCGTCCGCAGCTCGAGGCGGAGTTCGCGCAAATCGCCTCTTTACCCGAAGCCGATCAGCCCGTTGTGCGCGTGCGCGGGGATGGCGGGCTGACGTATCAGAAGGTCATCGATGTGCTTTCCTTGGCGAAAGCCAAAGGGCTGACTAAGGCGGCCCTCGACTCGGAGATCCGCTAAGATGGCCGAAGGCAGCAAAGGCATTATCGGTTCGATTGCGGTTCACCTCGGCATCGTCGCCGTGCTCGTGGGGGCTTCGTGGTACGCCGCCCGCCACTCGGGGGATCCGATCGAAGCCGTCGACCCCTTGCTCGTGAATTTGGATGGCATTCCTGGCCGCAAGGCCGGGCTCGTCGGCGAGAAGGTGGGCGTCGCCCGTGGTCATGAATCCGGCACTCAGAGCGGTATCAAGATTGTTAAGATCAAGCCCCTCGACGTGGAGAAGATCAAAGAGGAGGCCCGCGAAGCACAGGCTCAAGCCAACGCCGAGCGCCCCAATGCGAAGACGGATAACGCGAAGACGAGCAAGGCCACGACCTCGGGCGCGTCCACGAGCCGAACGACCTTCAGTGACTTTCAGAGCAAGCAAAAGGGGGGTACGGGTCGCTCGACTGGTTCCGTGGGGAGCGTCGGCAGCGTGAGCCTTAAGAAGGGCCGGAACTACGGGGAGGGTAATAACGGCGGCGACGGCGGCAGTGCTTCCGAACAGCAAATTTACGCCGGGACGGTGACCGCCCGCTTCAAGTCGGCTTGGGCCGATATCATTGCCTCCGACGGGGCCGCTTCGGCGGCCACTTGCGGCGTCGTCGTCAAGGTGGACGCCGCAGGCACCGTGAGTTTTGCCTCGTGGATCAACCGCCCCAAGGACCCGCACGTCGCCGAGCTGGTCAAGCGGGCGTGTGCCCAGATTGGCAATTGTGGTCCGCCGCCCGGTCGTAAGGCGTTCGAAATCGAGTTCCCGAACGTCGGTGTTTCCGAAGGCTGAGTCCGCTTAGTCGCGGACTTCGAGGACCATCTGGACCTCGACGGAGACGCCGAGGGGCAAGCCATTCACGGAGACGGCTGCCCGGGCGTGCTTGCCGGCGTCGCCGAAGACTTGGAGCAGGAATTCCGAAGCCCCGTTCAGGACTTTGGGGCTATCGCTAAAGCCGTCGATGCCGTTGACGAAGCCATTCACCATGACGACGCGTACGACCTTATCGAGCGAGCCGAGGGCAGCTTTGGCATTGGCCAGGGAATTGAGCGTGCAGAGGCGCGCCGCTTCCGTCGCTTGGGCGAGGTCGATTTCACGGCCGACTTTACCGAGCGAAGCCACTTTGCCGTCCTTCATCGGCAACGTGCCAGCGAGGTAAAGGAGGTTGCCGGTGCGTACCGCCGGCACGTAGGCGCCCGCTGCGGCAGGCGGCGTGGGCAGGATAATGCCGAGTTCGGTGAGGCGGGATTCGGGAGACATAAAGGTTACCAGTATTGGGGCCAGCGGGTGGGTCGGCGAAGGTTGTGGACGAAGAGGGCGATGATGACAATCAGAACGGCACCCGTGAGGGTGGGGAATAGCAGAAAACTCCAGCCGGGTTTAAAGGCGAAGACGATCAGTGGGTTGGAACTCGCCGGTGGGTGGACGGTACGCGTGGCCTTCATCAGCGCGATGGCCAAGCCCACGGCGAGGCCGGCGCTCCACCAGTCTGGGCCTAGGCCGTGCAGGCAAGCTAAGCCTGCTGCCGTCCCCACCAGGTGTCCGATTACGGTATTCCATGGCTGGCTGAAGGGGGAATCGGGGTACGCGAACGTCAGCAGGCTGCTGGCTGCGAACGTGCCTAAGAGCAGGACGTAACTCAGGTGGGAGGTCACGTAAGCCAGCCCCGCGACGATGGCGCCGGCGAGGAACGAGGTCGTTAAGATCGCCCCCCAAGACGAACGGCTGGGCCGGACCGCCCCTGCGCCCCGAAACTTTTCCAATAATCCGCGGAGCCCTCTGGCCGCGCTCACTTGACCTTCTTCATCCCCTCGATGAGCTCGCTGACGAGTTCACGGGAGCGGCCCTTGACTTCCTTGGTCAGCGTGGCGTCGGACGAGCCGACGGCTTTCTTGGTCTGGACGTAGGTTTGGGCGAGAACGGGTTCGCGGTTCCGGGCGATGGTGGCGTTATCGCGAATCGAAATGGTCACGTCGGCCGAATAGCGACCGAGGCCACGGTCGAAGCGGATTTCAATGGTCAAGAGCGGGGTCGAGCCTTCGGGGTTCACGCCGCGGTATTCCTTGGGGGTGATGCCGGCGCGACGCATTTCTAGTTCGATACCGTCGCGGATCTCTTGGCGGAGGTCGCCATCTTCTGGGCGCGGGTCGACGGTGATGACGTCGATGAAGAAGTAGGAGATACCGCGAAGTTTAGAGAAGGGGTTATCCGTGGTGCGGACCTTGGCGGGTTCATCGAAGCCTTGGGCGTGAAGGCTGCCGGTCGAGAGGGTCAAGAGGACGGCGAGGGCGAGGGCAGGGAGGCGCATGGTTCGAAGGTAAGTTCAGTATGCGGTTGGCCGCTCGGGCTTCAATCTCCTTTCGCCGGCACTAGCTTCACGCGGTTCAAGGGGTGCTGGTCGAGTAAGGTCGGGTACCAGCCTTGGACCTCGGGGCGGATGAGGAATTTATTCTTATTGAAGACCACCGGGATAATCGGGGCGCCCTCGATCAGGCGCTGTTCGGCTTGCTGGAAGAATTCGTAGCGTTTGGTCTGGTCGATTTCGCGGGCGGCGGCGCCGATGAGGCGGTCGTATTCGGGGTCGCTCCAGTTGGTCTGATTCAGTTCATTCCCGGTGATGAACATCTCCAGGAACGTGTTGGGGTCGTTATAGTCACCGCTCCAGGCCGAGCGGGCGATTTGGTAGTCCCCCTTATGCAGGGCGCTGAGGTAGACTTTCCAGTCGAGGTTGCGGAGTTCGATATTCACCCCGAGCTCCTTGCGCCACATTTCTTGGTAAGCTTGCGCCGCCATCTGCGAGCCTTCGGAAGTGTTGAGCAGGTATTCCAGTTTAGGGAACCCTTGGCCGCCGGGATAGCCGGCTTCGGCGAGTAAACGGCGAGCCGCGTTGAGGTCGGTGCTCCACTGGGGGCGAGACTTGAAACCGCCCGTGCCTGGGGGCGTTAGGTTGAGGGCGGGGGACTCACCCGCTCGCAGCACGCGCTCGGCAATCAGGTCGCGATCGATAGACATACCCAGCGCCCGGCGCACCCGGCCATCGGCCAAAGCCTTGCGGACCGGCTCATTGCCTTTCACGTCCGTGTTAATGCGAATGAACGCACAGGAGAGGTATGGGTCGAGGCGGAGGAAGGGAGCTTTCTGCTCGCGGAGCTGGACAATCTTGTAGGGTGGGACCGTGCCCGTGATGTGGAGTTCGCCGCCGCGGAAGGCGCGTTCCTCGGCGAAAAGGTCGGTGATGGCGCGGAATTCCACGCCGTTGAGCGCGATGTTGGCGGCATCCCAGTAGCCCGGGTTCTTGCGCACGATGATGCGGCGGGCGACTTCCCAGGATTCGAGCGTGAACGCACCATTGCCGACGAGGTTACCCGGGCGGGTCCAGAGCGTGTGCATTTCCTCCATGTGGCCATACTTGAGGATAGTCGGCGGGTGCACCGGCAGCCAGCTATGGTGGCAGATGAGCTGCAGGAAGTATGGGACGGCATTATCGAGTTCGATGACGAGCGTGCGGGTATCGGTGGCTTTAAAACCGACTTGCTTGAAGTCGGTGAGTTTACCTTCGTTGAAGTCCTTGGCGCCGCGCACGCAGTGCAGCATCGACGCGTATTCGGCCCCGAACTTCGGCGACAGCATGCGCTGGAAACTAAACATGAAGTCCTGTGCTGTCACGGGGTCCCCCGTCGACCAGCGAGCGTTCGCGCGGAGTTTGAAAGTCCACGTCTTGCCGTCGGGCGACATCGTCCAGCTTTCGGCCGCGCCGGGAATGGGGTGGAGGTCGACCGGGTCGTAGTTCACGAGGCCCTCGAAGAGTGCATAGACGATGCGTGATTCCAGCAGGCCGGTGACTTCCTGTGGGTCGAGGCCCGAGGGTTCAGCGTTATTATTGATGATAAGGATGCCAGCCTGGGCCATCTGGGCCGCGGTGTCTTCCTTGGGCTTGCAGCCGACGAGGGCCACGAGGGCGGCGACGAGGGCGAGCGAGAGGCTTCGCGAGGGGCAACGCATCGGGCGAGATTAGGCGCCTGTGGGCGGGGAGGGCAAGTGTGCGGGTAGTGCCATTTTCCGCTTTCTCCGCCTAAATGAGCGACTAGCGTCGAGACATGCCCCTCCTGACTCGCCGTGATGTCATCCTTGTCGCCGTGACCGCCACGCTTTGCCTCGGCTTACCCGGCTTCATCGCCGCCGCTTCTGCGCCCGAGCCTAAGCCGGCCAAGCCCCCGATGGGCTCCATGGCCTTTGATTGGGAGAAGTTGGTTGAGAAGACCTCGGCGGTCGGCGCGAGCCGTAAGGTCTGCCAAGCCCCGACGGCGACGCTCGACGAACTCGAGTGCCACATCACCACGCTGAATAAGGGCCACGCCGCGCACCCGCCGCATCGCCATGCCGATGAAGAGCTCCTCATCGTCAAGGAGGGCGTCGTCGAGGCCCTCGTCGCCGGCGAGTGGGTCAAACTCGGCCCTGGCTCCGTCATCTTCCAAGCGGCCAACATCGACCATGCGATCCGCAACGCCGGGGAGCAGCCCGCGACCTACCACGTGATCAAGTGGAACTCTCCGGGCATGTTGAAGGCGAAAGCCGAAGCGGCTGCCGCCGCCAAGGCGGCCGCCACGCAGAAGTAAGCGGTCGGCTTACTCGACCAACAGAAAGGGCGGCCGAAGCCGCCCTTTTGTGTTCAACGTAGGCCTGGTGATTAGATGGCTGCCGGACCGCGCTCGCCGGTGCGGATGCGGATGACGTCGGCGAGGCCGAAGACGAAGATCTTGCCGTCACCGATTTTGCCGGTGTGGGCAGCCTTGGAAATGGTGGCGATGGCCTTCTCGACCTGTTCGTCCGCCACGGCGGCTTCGATCTTCACCTTAGGGAGGAAGTCGACCGTGTACTCAGAACCACGGTAGATCTCCGTGTGTCCCTTCTGGCGGCCGAAGCCTTTGACTTCGGTTACGGTCATGCCCTCGATGCCGATTTCGGCGAGGGCGTCCTTCACTTCCTCGAGTTTGAAGGGTTTGATGATGGCGACGACGAGCTTCATGGTGGTGTTGGTATAGGTTGGGTTAGGCGTTCGGTTGAGCAAGTCCACTTATGCAACCCCCGTGCCAAGTGGGTTTGGTCATCGACCAAGCTTACGATTGGCTATTTTTAAGCAGGACCGTCCGGACGTCGGACAGTTTTTCAGCAGATTTAAGACCTGGGCTGATTTCTACTCCACTATTGAGGTCCAGGAAGCGGGCGGAGGCTTGGACGGCGGCGGCCACGTTGGTTGGGCCCAACCCCCCAGCCAGGACCCAAACATGCCCTGAATGGGCCGTTTGGAGGCTTTGGAAGCGTGTCCAGTCGGCCTGCTTACCCGTCCCCCCGAAGGCTCCCTTGGCATGGGCATCGTGGAGGCAAGTCTGGGAGTATTTCAGCAGCTCGGTCGGCCACGCGACGCCATCGGCAAGTTTAGGGGCTAACCAAAGGTGCTGCGGGCCGAGCGCCGCCGCTAGGGCCGCGGGATCGCAATCCCGTGTGCTGGGATCGAAATGGACTTGGACCGCGGCAAAGCCTTCCGCCCGCAAGGACTGGGCTTCGGCGACGGTCGGGTTCACGGTGACGGCGATGCGTTTCGCGGCGGGAATTTCGCGCAGTAAGGCTGGTCGTAAGGCCGGGGCTACATAACGGGGCGAGCCAGACCAGCAGTTCACGCCGAGGTAATCCGCCCCAAAGGAAAGCGCCACCGCCGCATCGGCCACCCGCGTGATGCCGCAGACTTTGACGGTGACGTCGCCGATCATGAGAGCAGCGCGGTGATGACCGCGTCGCGCACCGCCTTCGCGGTCGGGGCTTCGGCGACGGCCGCGAGGGGAATACCCGAACGCTTCATGGCATCCGCGGTGGTTGCACCAATCGCGATGGCCTTCGGCTGACGAGCGCCGGCGGCGGGGCGGAGCGAGGCCGCTTGGTGCATGAACGATTCGACGGCCGAGGGACTCGCGAAGACGATGGCATCAGCCCCGCGCGCGCGAAACTCCGCCGCCTCGGGGGATTCGGTGACGGGCTTTTCTTCCGTCGAGTAGACCTTGAGCACATCGACGATGGCGAGGCCATCTTCCATGAGCAAACGCGGGAGCTCGGCCGTGCTGAGGTTGCCGGCGGCGATGAGCATCTTCTGGTTCTCGACGTTGAAGTCGGCAATCAGCTTACGGGCTAAAGAAAGGGCGTCGGCCTGCGCGGCGGTGACGTCGGGTTCGAGGTGGAAGGAGCGGACGGCTTTTTCCGTGGCTGGTCCCACGCACGCAATCTTCACGCCACCGACGGAACGGATGTCCGCAAAGCGTTCGAAGAAGCGGTCAAAGAAGCCGCGGACCCCGTTGGGGCTCGTGAAGACCAGCCAGTCATATTCGCCCATGCCATCGAGGACTTCGGTCAGGACGATGGCGTCGGGCTCGAAGGAAATCTCGATCAAGGGCAATTCGGCCACGGAGGCACCGGCTTCCATGAGGTGCTCCTTCCAGTCCGCACCGCGGCCTTCTGGGCGGGTGAGGACGACGTGACGGTCGCGTAAGGGGAGCTTAGACATGTTCAGCGAGGCAAAAGTTGAGCGAGGATGGAATCAGCGAGGTCCGACGCGGCGGCCAGATCCGTCACCGGGAAGTCGAAGTCGCGGCGACCGAAGTCGGCGCGGAAGAGCGCGATGCGGTTCGCCGCATGATGACAGGCGAAAGCGGTGTGGCAACCTTCGCCGAGCTTGGCGAGGAAGAGCCGTTCGACGCTGACGGAAAAGGTCGTCCGGGCGCAACCGGCGGGGACGTACTGTGCGACTTCCGCGCTGCGGCTTTGGATGGCGACGGCGCCCTGACCCGCGGCTGGGACCATGTGCTCGAGTGCAACCGGCTCGAGCACGAGGCCTGGCCATTCGGTGATGCCGAGGCGATTGAGTCCGGAAGCGGCCAAGTACGAGGCCTCGGCGTCGCCGTTGGCGAGCTTCTTGAGGCGCGTGTCGACGTTGCCACGGAGTTCGGTCCATTGCGCTTCGGGGAAGGTGAGGGCCCCTTGAGCCCGGCGGCGCGGACTACCCGTCGCGATGAGTTTAGGGGACGTCACGTCGGCGCGGCGGACCAGCACATCGCGCGCGTCTTGGCGCGGCAGGCAGGCCGCAATGGCGAGGCCCGCCGGCATTTCCGTCGGGAGATCCTTGGAACTGTGAATGGCCAAGTCGGCTTCGCCGCGCAGCAGGGCTTGTTCGAGCTCGGCCGTGAAGAGGCCCTTGCCGCCTTGTTTCTCCAAGGACCAAGCCGCTTGGCGGTCGCCGGTGGTGGTGAGAATACGGACTTCCGTCGGCCGGCCCAAAGCGGCTTCCAAGCGGGCAGCGGCGTCGCGCGTCTGTTGCAGCGCCAAGGGGCTCCCCCGGGTGACGATAATGATCGGGCCTGCCATGGTCAGAACCCGATGATGCCGGACTTCATGAGCGCCATGACGAGCCAAGCGGCGGGGACGAGTAGGTTGGCCGTCAGCGTGACGGTGGCCGCGATACGAATCCAATCCCAAGAGCGGTCTTGTCCGCCGATGTAAGCGCAGACGGCGCCCGCGAGGGCGGTCGGGATGCCAATCCAAGTGCCGACCATGACTTCGCGGCCGAACGGGTCCTTGACGTAGTCGAGGTAGACGAGGCCACCCTTGCGGCACATCACGAACGCGGCGGTGAAGGCCCCTAAGCCGATGAGCACGGCCAGAATCTGGACGAGGCGGTAACCGCCGTTCTCTTCTTCCCGGGTGGACGTCATGACGCCCTTATCCAAGGCCCCCCCCGCCCGACTTCCAAGTTTCAAGTTTCCGTCGGGGTGGATTTATCGGGCGAAGTTCCCGGTAAGGGCGGTGGCGTCGATAGCTTTGGGCCGAAGCCCGCGGAGCTGGGCTTGAAAGGGTGCTTGAGCAGCCCGAGGACGGTGTGCTCGACGGGCTCGTGGATACCGAAGTCCTGTGGCTTACGGCCCTTCGGCATGTAGTGCGTGCCGAAGAGGATGTCCCAGAGCGGCAGGAAGCTCGCAAAGTTCTTGTCGATGGCCGCTGGGTCTTTGGAGTGGTGCCAGCGGTGGTAGACGGGCGAAGCGATGACGTGACGGAAGGGGCCCCAATCCCACTCGACGTCGGCGTGGCCCAGCAGGGCAAAGATACCGAGCGCGGGGCCGGCGGCGGCCGCAGCGACGGGGTCGAAGCCAAGCAGAATGAACGGGAAGACCAGCATGGCGTTGGCCAGGACGTCGTTGAC
>CAIYEN010000135.1 GCA_903925205.1 uncultured Opitutia bacterium
GATAGGGGATGGGGTAAGGGGATAGGGGATGGGGGATGGGCGGATTACTTTTTGGTCAGCGGGGCGAGCAGCGGCTTCAGGCGTTGAGCGTAGGCTTCGTAACCGGCAAGGGAAAGGTGGATTTTGTCCGGCAGGAAGAGTTCCGCGCGGAGGGTGCCATCGGCGTTCAGGAAGTCCTTGGTTAGGTCGAGCACCTTGACCTTTGGGTCTTTATCCAAGGCCAATTTCTCGAGCTCGGCGTTGGTCGCAGCGATGTCTTGGTAAAAGCGGTCCTTGGGCGAGTGGCAGGGTAAGATCTGGGCGACGATGAGCGTAGCGGCGGGGAATTTTTCGCGGAGGTTTGCGGCGCAGGTCTGGATGCCTTGAGCGGCGGCGGGTACGCCGGTTTCGGGGGTGAAGAACATGTTGTTGTTGCCGATCATCAGCACGATGACGGTGGGCTGGAGTCCTGCCACGCCCCCGTGATCCAGGCGCCAGAGCACGTTCTGCGTCTTGTCGCCGCCGATGCCGAGGTTGATGGTCTTCAGGCCACCGAAGTGCTTCAGCCAGGCGGCGTTGAGCCCGGACTTGTCCAACGGTCCGCCCCATTGCTGTGTGATGGAGTCGCCGACGAGGAGCACATCGCAAGGGCCAGCGTTCTTTTGCACGTAGTCGACCAGCGTGCTGTGGACGTCGAGCCAAGTGGTGCCGCTCCAGTAGCCGGCGCTGGGCACGCTCGGCCAGAACTGCGGGAGGTGTTTGTTGACCTCTTTTCCTGGCCGGCGCTCGTATTCCGGCTTCTCGGTCACATAGGCTCGTTCGGCCGCGGTGAGCGGCCAGCCGGTCGGTTGCGGGTCCGCGGGCGGGTGCGGGTAATCGAGAGCCAGGGCTGAAGCGGTGCCAAGGCAGAGGGCAGCGAGGGAGGGGTGCATAGGGCGTACAGAGACTTCTAGTACGTTCATGCTGGCCGCCAATCCCCAATCCCCAATCCCCAATCCCCTGACTATCCTTATTTAGCCGGGGTCGCGGGCGGGAGCTTGCAGGACTGCCAGGCGAGGAACTTCCAGTGTCCCTGTTCGAGGCGCCAGACGGCGAGGTAACTGATGCCGGTGGTCATGCTGACGCCGTCCACGACGGCTTGCACTTCAAGCCTGCCGGCCATGAGCGCGACATCGGGGGCGGGGAACTTGAAAGTCCGTTCGCTATACTTGTAGCTCACGTATTTGGCTTCGCCGCCGAGCAATGAGGCGGTCAGCGAGGCCTTGGTGTCGACCTTGCCGTTGGAGTGGGCGTAGCGTAGGTCGTTGGAGAGAACCGTATCGAGGGCCGCTGCGCTTGGCTTCAGCATCGCCGCGACCCGGGCGTCATCGGCACTGGTCAGCGCGGCGACCTTGGGGTCGTCGGCGGCGGAAGCAAAAACCGCTGCCAAGCAAAGGCAGAGGGTCGTCAGGGGTCGGAAGGTCATGAGTCGGTAGAAGCCAAGGTCTTAACGAATTTCCAACTGGGTCAAGGTTCCCCGGAAGGGTTCGGGCTGCGAGTATTTCGCCGCTGGGTTGGCGGCGTCGTGTCCCACGCAGAAATCCTCGGCGGGTTGCTTGCCGATCAGTCCAGTCCCCTTGGCGGCGACTTCGGGTTGGTCGTCCAACTGCAGCTGCAGTTTGCCGTCTTTGGTCAGGCCCGCGCGGACACGGTGAGCTTGGCCATCGGTCGGTGTAGGCATGGCGACCTCGCTGTTGTCGTCGGTGGATCGGCGAATCGATAAGGTCAGCTTGCCGTCGCGGATATGCAGCGCATAGCCGAGTTGCGTGCCGCCGTGGGCGACTAAAATCGTGTTAGTTTGGGTGGTAGCGAACGTGCAGCTGATGGTGAAGGCGCGTCCACCGATTAGCGGCGCGGCCGATGCTTTCAGGGCAGCCCCGGGTTTGAGGTCCGACAGTGTCACGATATTCTTTATCGGTGTCTCGGCTGCAGGTGCGACTTGGCCGTCGGCGAGTTTCCCGATGGGGCGCTTGTGGGCTTCAATTTCGGCGAGACGTTCGGCCGCTTCTTTTTTCAGGCGCGCCACGATGTCGGGATGTTGGGCGGCTACGTTATCCAGCTCGGCCAAGTCTTTCGTCACATCGTATAAGGCGGGGGCGGTCCGGACTGGTTCACCTTTGCGTTTGGCCGGGTCCAGGAGGAACAGTTTCCAGGGTCCTTGGCGGATGGCTTCTAGTTTTTGGCTGGCGGTGAAGTAGAGGTGCGTGTCGCGGGTCGGGGCGGCGTTGGGGTCCGTTAGCAGTGCACTGAGGTCCCGACCATCGAGGATGCGGTCCTTGGGTAGTTCCGCGCCGAAGACCTTAGCCAAGGTCGGCAGCACATCGATATTACCCGCAATGCGCTCGCACGTCGTGCCCGCGGGGATGCGTCCGGGCCAGCGCATGAGGCAGGGCTCGCGGACGCCGCCTTCGAGGTTGGTCGTTTTATTGCCCGAAAACGGCGGGGCGGCGCGGCCAGCCGGACCGTTATCCGAAGTGAAGATAACGAGGGTGTTCTCGTCGAGGTGGAGGTCGCGGAGGGTCGCCATCACTTGGCCAACGGACCAGTCAATTTCTTCGACCGAATCTCCGAGGAGGCCTTGGGCGCTCTTGCCCTTGAAGTTCTCCGACGCTGCCACGGGGTCGTGGATCATCGTGTAGGGTAGGTAGAGGAAGAAAGGCTTGTCGCGCTTGGTGCGGAGGAACTTGATCGCCTCCTCGGTGTAGCGCCGCGTCAACTGGGATTGGTCTGGCTCGGTTTCAATCACCTTCTCGTCGCGGTAGAGCGGCAGCGGGGGGTAGCCCGCGTGGCTCTGCTTCATGTCATTGCTGTAGGGCAACCCAAAGTAATGGTCGAACCCTTGGCGGGTCGGCAGGAATTCGGGGAAGTGCCCCAGGTGCCATTTGCCAATCATCATCGTCTCATAGCCGCCGGACTTTGCGACCTCGGCGACGGTGACCTCGTCGGGGTTGAGGCCGATACGGTTCTGGGGGAAGAGGACGCCTGGCATGCTGACGCGGGCGCTGTAGCTGCCCGTCATGAGGCAGGCGCGGGACATCGAGCAGACCGGTGTGGCGTAGAAGTGGGTGAAGCGCATGCCCTCTTGGGCGAACCGGTCGAGGTGGGGCGTGCGGAGCGTCTTGTTGCCGAACGGGCCGATGTCCGCGTAGCCCATATCGTCCACGAAAAGAATGATGACGTTCGTGGGCTTGGGGCCGTCAGCGGCGGTCGCGCTGAGGACGGCGCTGACGCCGAGTAACCACAGGAAAAAGAAGCGGTGCATTGGGCAGGTTAAGTTTATTATTTAGCCGCCAGCTCGATGGCCTCGAGGAGGTAGCGTCCGTGGATGAAGGTGCCCATGTTTAGGGGGTGCTTCACGGTAGTCGTGGTCGTTTCGGTCGTCACCTTTTCATCATGGTTCATGCGCTGAAAGCACATGCCAACGATGAGCGGCTGGCCGTTCGGGCTGGCGATGACCCCGGGACCGCCGCTATCGCCGGCGGAGGCAGGGAAGTCGGCCTGGAAGGTGGGGTAGGCTTCGGCATTGAGCAAGGGCGGCTGGGCGAAGACCGCTTGGCGTGCGACCGGGAAGCCTTGGCGGATGGATTCGACACCGTGCGGGAACGTGAAGAGGAGTAAGGGCGAGCCGACGGATGGGTGCGCGGCCTTCAGGCGTTCATCGTTGGCGATCGCTGTGGTTGGCAGGGCTGCGAAGGTGCCGGTCGGTGCGGTGGTGATACGAAGGACCGCGAGGTCGAACTTCGGGTGCTTTACCCAAGTCGGTTTGCCGTCCACACGCGTGATGACCTTGAAGTCGTTGCGCTTGTAGGAGCCATCGGGCTGCGGTTCACGCAGGACGACGAAACAAAAGTCGCCCTTGGAACCTTCGAGCTGGTGTTGGGTTGTGACGAGGTAGAGTGCGGGGTCCGGGGCGGGGCGGCGATACAGGGAGCACGTGCCGCTGAGGGCCGAGTTGAAGAGCTTATACGTGGCCGCGTAGGCGTCGTCGGCGTAGTTGGCGCGGACACCCGTGGCGGTGATGAGAAGGGCGAGGAGGGAGCGGAGCATCGGATTAGAGGCTTTGCAGCCAGGCGAGGAAGGAGTCTTCCTCGGCGACGAGGATGTGCAGGAGGTCGCTGCGTTCGTCGGTCCATGGGCCGATGCCGGCGGCGGGCGGCTTGGGGACTGTGCCATGCTTGGCGAGGCTCGTCTGGCGGAGCGTTGCGGGGTCGTCAGAGAGGAGAATCCAGTCCGAAGAATAGGCGTCTTCGGCGTCGGCGGTCTCGATGGAGTCGCCCCGGTCGTTGAAGTACAGGGCACTCAGTTGGCCTTTTTCCGCCGCCCGCATGACGACGGGTTCGAGGTCGAGGTAGCGGTTGGAGATGTGGACGGCGATGACCCCACCTGGGCGCAGGTGCTTACGGTACGTGGTGAAAGCCTCGAGCGTGAGCAGGTGCACGGGGATGGCGTCGCTGCTGAAGGCGTCGAGGATGATCACATCGTAGTTCTGCGGTGGCAGTTTCTCGAGCGTCAGGCGGGCGTCCCCCATGCGAAGCTCGATTTTTGCTGGGCTCTCACGCAGGTAATGGAAGGTGCCTTGGGCCAGGCGGACGACGTTATCGTTAATCTCGTAGAAGTGAAACTCGTCCCCCTTGCGCCCCCAAGCGGCGAGCGTGCCGGTGCCGAGGCCGACGGCCGCGACCTTGCGTCCATTGACTGGGCTGGGCGTGGCGAGGATGCGGCCGACCCCGCTCCCTGAGGTGTAATAAGTCGTGGGGGTGGTGCGAAGTCCAGGTGCGAGGTACTGCATCCCGTGGATGGTGCCCCCGTGGAGTAAGGTAATCTTATGGCGTTGCGGGTCATTGACCTCGTCTTCCGTCACCTTGAGCACGCCGTAGAAGTCACGCACCGTCACCTTTGTGTAACTCAATGAAGCCGCGGCCGTCTGCCAAAGCCCCGCGCCATAAGCAGCGAGCAGGAGCAGCAACGGTGCCCAGGCCCAGCGTCCGGCGCCGCGACGGAGGACGCTGGTCGCATCGCTGGCGAGGACGGTCAGGACGAGCGCGACCACGAGGAAGAGGCCGACATGCAACTCGAAGTAATGCGGGAAAACCATGGGCGCGATGAGCGCCACAAAGATGCCCCCCGCGGCACCACCCGCCGAGAGCGAGAGGTAGTAGCCCGTGAGCCGATTGGCCTCTGGGCGCAGGCGGTAGACTTCGCCGTGGCAGACCATGCAGCCGACGAAGAGTGTGCCGAGATAGACCGAGCCTTCGGCGGCCATGCTGGGGAAGTTCACTGCTTCGTGGAGTTTCCACAGGACCGTACCCAATAAGGCCGCCAACGCTGGCCACCAGAGCCAGCGCTGATACCAGCGTGGGCTGTCGAAACTGATGATGAAGGTGACCAAGTAGAGTCCCAGCGGGAGCACCCAGAGGAAAGGCACGACGGCGATGTCTTGGCAGAGCTTATTGGTAATCGCAAGGAGCAGGACAACCCCGCAGGCGGGGAGGGCGAGCCACAAGCAGCGTTGCATCCAAGTTGGGGCGGCCGCGGGCTGGGTTTGGTTCACGGCCTGACCTTCGGTGGCCGTGTCGCCGCGCCGCCAGACCGCGAGACCGCACCACGCGGCGAGCGCGGCGTAGCCCGCGAGGCCGACTGACCAACCGATGGACTGTGCTTGGCGCGTGAGGTGTGGCTCGATGCCGAAGGGGTAGGCGAAGAGCGCGAGCAAGGAGCCGATATTCGACAACGCGTAGAGGCGGTAAGGTGAGACGCCTGGATGGCTGCGGCTGAACCAAGCCTGCAGGAGTGGGCCCGTGGCTGAGAGCACGAGGTAGGGGAGGCCGATGCAGGCCAGCAGGAGCCAGAGGATGTGGCCGGTTGGTTGGGCGTTGCCCACGGGCTTCCACTGTTCCCCGGGGGCGATGGGTAGGAAGCAGACGGCCAACGCGAGTAAGGCTAAGTGGAGGAGTACCTGTTGGCGCGGACGGAGCCACGTGATGCTGCAGTGGGCGTAGGCGTAGCCCGCGAGGAGCATGACTTGGAAGAAGAGCATGCAGGCCGTCCAGACTGCGGGTCCGCCGCCAAACCAAGGCAAGATGAAGCGCGCGATGAGCGGCTGGACGAGGAAGAGCAGGAACGCGCCCCAGAAGATAGTTAGGCCGAAGGAAAGCATGGGTGGGGCGGGGAAAGGGTGGGGTGGTTTAAATCAAGCCAAAGCGGGTCCAAGGGCGAGGTAAATGCCCTTACCCTTGAGCCCCCGCAGACCCCGGAAGGTTGCGTTTCACTGGCCCTTACAGCGTGTACCCTTCGCGGTACTGTCGGTGCACAAAGGCGTTGGCGGCCTTATCGTTCGTGACCTGCATCTTTTCGCCGTCCCAGAGCAGTTTACGGTCGGGGAAGCGGATGGCGAGGTTGCCCATCAGTACCATCTCGGACAGCGGGCCGGAGTAGTCAAAGTTCGAGCAGGCGGCGACGCCACCCTTGCAGGCTCGGATCCAGTCCTTCTCGTGGCCGGACGTGTTGCCCGGGATGCGTGGGATGGTCTTGGCCAAGGTCTTGACGAACGTGCGCTGGTCGGCGTCGAGCAGGCGCGGCTTGGAGCCGTAACAACCGCAGACGATCTTGCCCTTGGTGCCCACGAAGAGGCAGCCACCGTCGCTATCGCCGAAGGGCATGTCATCCTCGAGTTCGACCGGACGCGAAGGCATTAGGCCGCCGTCCCACCAGGTGAGTTCCACGGGGGGCATGGCACCGCGGGCAGGGAAGCGGAAGCGGGCGATCGCGGAGCGCGGGTAGCACTCGTTCTTCGGCACGCTCTTCTTGCCGAACTCTTCGAAAGTCGTGGAGACGTTGCCTTCGACGCTCGTCGGGTAACGCAGCTTCAGTGCGAGGAAGACCGGGTCGATGATGTGGCAGCCCATGTCCCCGAGGGAGCCAGTGCCGAAGTCGCACCAGGCACGCCACTTGCCTGGATGATAGGCGGCGTTGAACGGGCGCAGTGGGGCGGGGCCGCACCAGCGGTCCCAATCCATGCCCTCGGGCGGAGTCGCCTCGCCCTTCGGGCGGTCCATGTCGGAGCTCTGCGGCCAGATTGGACGGTTGGTCCAGGCATGCGCTTCGCGGACTTCGCCGATGATGCCGGCGTCAATCCACTCGCAGATTTGGCGGATGCCTTCGCCGGAGTGGCCTTGATTGCCCATCTGGGAGACGACCTTGTATTCACGGGCGCCTTCGGTGAGGCGGCGGGCTTCGAAGACCGAGTGGGCAATGGGCTTCTGCACATAGACGTGCTTGCCTTCGCGCATGCAGGCCATCGCGATATACGCGTGCGAGTGGTCCGGCGTTGCGATGATGACTCCATCGATGTCCTTGCGCTTCTCCAGCATCTTGCGGAAGTCGGTGAAGAGTTCGGCCTTGGGGAATTTCTTAATCGTTCCCGCGCAGCGCTTGAGGTCGAGGTCGCACATTGCGACGACGTTCTCATCGGCGCAGTTGCTGATGTTGCTGCCACCAACGCCGCCGAAGCCAATGACGGCGACATTGAGCTTCTCGCTTGGCGAGACGGTCCGCGCGGACGCGCGGGCGAGTGGACGGAGGGCGGCCACGCCAGCGGCGAGGAGGCCGGCGTTCTTGAGGAAGGTGCGACGGGGGAGCATGGTGGGGTGGGGTCATTCTTAAACACCCGCCACGGTCAACGGTTCCTGCCGCCGCCGCTTTTTGGCTATTCTTCGACGCGGGCTTCGCGGGCCGCGTCGCCTGCCCAGATCAGCACGAAACAGCCGATGGCCGCGTAGCAGATGGCCGAGCCCAAGAGCACGTGCCGCAGGCTGAAGAGGTCCGTCATCCAGCCCATCGCCAACGCGGCGAACGGCAGGATACCGAAGAAACTGAGGCCCGCCACCGCGGAGACGCGGCCCCGCAGCTCGGCGGGCGAGCGTTCCTGGACGATCGTATTGGCCAGCCCGACCAGCGTCGAGACCCCCACGGCCAAGGTAATCAACGAACCTCCGGCCCAGAACAGGTCATGGGCCTGGCTGAGGCTGAGGAGGGAGCCCACCGCCAAGACCATGCCGACGGGAATCGCCCAGCGCCGGGCCCGTTGGGCCATGGCCATGATCCCGAGGGAGCCAGAGACGGAGCCTAACCCCGAGCAGAGCATCAGCAGGCCCATCTGTTCGGGCGAAGCCCCGAGGTCTTTCTTGGCGTAGAGCGGCAGCAGGACGATGATGACTGGAAAGACAAACAAGGTGTTGGTGGCCAGTAAAGCGACCATCGCCAAACTGGGTTTGTCCTGGCGCACATGGCGGAAACCTTCGCCGGCACCACCCTGGCGTTTTTGTTCCTCTTCCGGCGTGCCTTGGGGACGTCGCGGTAAGGTCGCCAAGGCCGCCATGAGGGCCAGGAACGAGGCCGCGTTCAGGTAGAAGGCCCATTCGGCGCCGAAGCGACCGACGA
This sequence comes from uncultured Opitutia bacterium, assembly GCA_903925205.1. Taxonomy (GTDB): domain Bacteria; phylum Verrucomicrobiota; class Verrucomicrobiia; order Opitutales; family UBA953; genus UBA953. Next base: position 8,458 of record CAIYEN010000135.1, read on the forward strand.
GGTAGCCGGCGGCGGCGGGGCCGACCAGGCGGGTCGCATGGAAGACCGCGCGGTCGATGGAGATGGCGCGGGCTACGTGCTCCTTGGCGACGAGTTCGGGGACGATCGCGGCGGCCGCGGGCATCTCGTAAGAACTAGATACGCCCAGCAGGGCCGCGGCGACGATGAGATGCCACGCCTGCAGGGCGTTGGTGGCCACGAGGTAGCCAATCGCCAAGGCGAATCCAATCTGGGCGATTTGGCAGGCTTGCAGGATGAAACGTTTGTCATGCCGGTCCGCGCAGGCGCCGCCGATCCGGAAGAGGAGCAACATGACCACGCCGCTCGCGAGGTGGGGAGCGGCCTGAAGGATGCCTTCAAAGCGTTGCAGACCATCGCGGACCACCACTTCGGTCATGACCCAGCCCAAGGCCATGCCTTGCATCCAGGTGCCGGTCATCGAGATGCCCTCGCCGACCATGTAGCGCACAAATGCCGGCGGCGGGAACTTCGCCGGAGTCGCCGGGGATTCGGTCTGTTCGGCAGCGTCGGGCATCGCCCGGAAAATGAGGACTATGTCCGAAAGTGCAAAGGCGAAAGGGGCGAGGGAAGAGGCGAGGGAAGAGGCGAGGGCAGGATCGAGGAATGAGTCGAGGGCGGAATCGAGGAAAGAGTCGAGGAAAGGGTTGAGGGCGGAATCGAGGGCGGAATCGAGGAAAGAGTCGAGGGAAGGGTTGAGGGCGGAATCGAGGGAGGGATCGAGGGGTGGGCTGGTAGGGGCGCGACGGCGTCGCGTTCTTTCGCTGGGAGATAAGCCCCTGTATCGAGGTAGGGTTGGCACGGCGTGCCAACCTAGCGGCATCTGAACAAAAGGGGACAAGGTGATAAGGGGTGGTGCCGCGGGCTCCGCCCGCCTACCAACTTTCCGGTTCCCGGTCCCCCGTTTAACCTACCTAAAGATGGATGAAAAGGGGAAGCAGGACGTGCGTGTTCTTACTTCCTATGTAATCCGCACGCTGGACTCTGCACTCTTTGCAGAATGCCCCCTTGTCCCCGTGTCACCTTGCCCCCTTGTCCCCTCTACAATTACTTCCCCTTAAAGGCCGCCTCGGTGGCCTTCCAGGCTTCATCGACGGCGGGACGTAGCACCTTAATGATTTCTTTATAGCCCAGTTCGCTGGGGTGGAGGTTATCCTTGAGGTAGTGGCCTTCCTTGCCTTCGCCGCTGGCTTGGTTGAGCGCTGGGTTGATATCAACGAACCAGATATTCTTTTGTTCCTTTGCGTAAGCGGCGAGGTCGCGGTTGAATTGATCAAGCCCGGCCCATTTAGCCTTGCGGGAAGGGGCCCGAGTCGTGGCCATGAAGACGACGGCGGCGTCGGGGTTGTCCTTGCGGAGGCGAGTGACGTATTCACGGATGCGTTGGAGGGGGGCTTCGGGTGCGTCGCCCGCGTTGATGTCGTTGCCGCCGCAGTGGAAGACCACCACGCGCGGGTGGTAGGGCAGGGTGATGCGGTCCATGTAGCCGAGGACCTCGGTGGTGTAGGAGCCGCCGAAGCCGCGGTTGATGGTCGGGTAGGGTTTCATCTCCTCGGCAACGTTCTTCCAGAGGCGGAGTGAGCTGGCCCCGCTAAGGAGGAGGGCGTGCTGGGGCGGCGGGTTGGCTTTGTCCTGCTTCTCAAAGGCTTCGATGTCCTTGGCCATGCGCAGGGGCTGCTCGGCGAGCGGCTTGTGCGCGGCGGCCTTGGCGACGGCCTTTTCGGCGGGCTTGGGGGCGTCGGCACCGAAGAGCACGGCAGCCAGGAAGAGGGGGAGGAAGGGGCGCATGGCAGGGAGGGGTGGTATGGATGCAGGAGAAACCCCTGACGCTGTAAAGGGGTAAAGCGGCGCCGCCGTTGTCCCCTTGCCAAAGAGGCCTCCCCTCCTACTTATTCGGCATGCCCACCGTCCCAGGACTTCGCAGCCCCTATGAAGCCGTCCGTGGCTTCGTCTATCTCCCTCGCTTGCTCGATAAACTCCGCCTGCACGCCCGCGGTGCGTTGCACGCGGACTTCGTCAATAACCTCGGCAAGGCCTTTGATGACCGTTGCTGCCAATACCTCGGCATCAAGTACGACGAGCTCCGGGTCTGGGTCTTGGGCAACCCCGCCGTCACCGATGAGGAAGTCATGGCCTGGGCGGAAGCTCGGGGCCGTAAACTGACGACCAATGATATCGAGATTTGGAATGGTTTTATGACTAAGCGCGGTTGGCGCGATGAGGCCAACGAGGTGCTCCTCCGTCGCCTCAAGGAGAATGCCCTCGGGCCCGAGGCTGGCGTCGATACCATGTTTGACTATATCGAGGTCGACGAGGGCCGCCCCGCCCGCCGCCAAGCGCTCTGAGTCGTGGTTGGGGATTGAGTCGGGCCGGGCGTTTCGTATAAATCATAGGAGTCGCCTGGTCTGCCTTGGGCGGAATGGTTGCCTCCCTCTTCGCGTGCTTGCCCTTTGTTTCATTCTAACGTCCGCTCTGGACCACGCCGTCGCGGCTAGAGAGGTACGCGCATGTTAACGTTCGACGTTATTTTAGCGGATGCCGCCGTCGAAGCGGTCAAGGTCGTCAAGGACCCGAATGCGGTGACCAATAACTTTCAGGGCGCAATCCTCGCCTTCAAGAAGGGCGGTTGGATTGTCTCCTTGATCGGTGCGGCCGCCATGGTTGGCCGGTTGCTCATCGACGATGCGGCGGACGCTAACTGGCGTCGTTCGGCGAAGCACATCCTTGCGGCGGCCCTCTTCGCCATCATCGCATTCTTTGTCACGTACCAGTGGGAGATGTCCGCGATTAATAAGGCCATCATTCAAGGCCTGACCGGTGCGCTGGCTCCCGAGCTCGTCGATTGGATCTCCGCCAACATCAAGGCCAAGCTCGGCATCAAGGACAAGAAGTCCAAAGGCCGTGGCCGCAAGCGGTCCTCGGGGCGCAAGCGTTCCAAGCCGAAGAACCCGGCGGCCGCTAGCCCGCCCCCGAAACCTTCCCGGCGCCAACCGCGCTGAAAACCTTTAATATGAAACCCACCCAACTATGAGTGCCACCCGTTCCAGACGTCGAACCGCCAAGACTGGCTTGGTGCAGGCCGAAGCCGGCATCGTCGGCATGACCGTGGTGACGCTCCTTGTCTCCCTTGCCGGCCTTTGGTTCAGTCATGAACTTAAGGACACCACCGAGCGCGTCCGCGGTGCCACCGTCAATATCCAGTCCTCCGTGGATGCCTACCGCAAGGCGATGAAGTCGACCGAGACGGCCGTGGTGCTCATCACCGACGAAGGCACGAAGTCGGATAATAAGAAGGTGGAGGAGACCGCCAATAAGGCCGTCGCTGCGCTCATCAATGCCGAGCGTGACACCAAGGACTGCATCACGCTCCTGGATCAGGTCCTGAAGCTGCTGGCCACTTACGAGACGACCACGGTCACTTTCGCCGGGTGTTCGCTGATCTTCGCACTCTTCGTCATCATCCGCCAATTCAAGCTCTAGCGGTGGGGCCGAAGGCTTAGCCGAAGTGGCTGAAGCCTTGCGCCTTGATGGGCTGCTGGTCGGCGGCGTCGCAGAGCCGTCCGGTGCCCTTGGCGATAGTGCCGATGGCGGTCAGCGGGGTGTTCGGGAAGGTTTTGGTAAACGTCGCCGCGATGAAGTCGGCTTGGTCGGCGCGCACCGTAAAGAGGAGCTCGTAGTCTTCGCCATCCTGCAGGGCATGCTCGTGGGCTGGCTTGCCGTCCTGACGGGCGAGTTTGGTGGCCGCCTCGGAGATGGGGACCTGCTTTAGGTCCACGAGACCGTCGAGTTTGGGGCCGAGCAGGCCGGGGAGATCCTTGGCCAGACCATCCGAGAGGTCCGTGCACGCGGTCACGCCACCTTGGGCGCCGAGCCATTCGCCTTCGGCCAGCCGAGCCTTGAAGTTTAGGTGGTGCCCGTAGATCGAGCCCCCGAGGTGGCCAGTCACAAAGAGGACATCGCCCACTTGGGCCGTGCGGCGCGTGAGCACGCGGTAGGCGAAGCCTTGGATAGCGAGTGTGGCGCTGAAGGTACCCTGGCCGGTGCGGCACACGTCGCCGCCGACGAGTTTGAGCCCAGCTTGTGCCGCCGCCCGGCCCGCGCCATGGGCGAAGTCCTCGAGCCACTGAGCGTCCACATCGGGGCCCATCAGGATCGAGATCAGCGCGTCCCCCGGGGTGGCACCGGCTGCGGCGAGGTCGCTGAGGTTACGTTGGATGAGTTTCGCGCCGGCTTTTTCGCCGGAGCAGGCGAGGTCGAAGTGGCGGCCAAAGACGACGGAGTCGATGGTAGCGACGCGATACGGGCGTTCCTGATTCGCCAAGAAGATAGCGCAATCGCCGCCAGGTCCGGCGGGGAAGGGCGGGCAGGCGTCGGCGAGCGCGGCGACGAAGCGAGCGATGATCTCGCCCTCGGTTAACTTGCCGACGCTGAGTTCGCTTTGCTTCGTGAAGACGCCCATAGTGCACCCTTGATGGAGGCATTTCCGTCCGTCCGCAACCCTCTGCTCAAGGAAACGCGCGGCGCACCGCCTAGAACTGCGTGGCTGCGTTGGGCGCGAAATTTAGCCAGAAGAAGGTCACCATGTTGAAGAGCATGTGGATCCCAATGCACGTGAACAACCCGTACCGGTCCCGGAAGATACACTGCACGGCCCCGAAGGCGGCGAGGGGCAAGAAAGCCGACAGGCTACCGTGGATGCTGGCGAAGACGATTCCGGTGATGACGATGGCGTAGCCGCGGGGGAGCCAGCCCTTGAGTAATGGGTAGAGCATCCCGCGGAAGGTGAGTTCCTCGGCGATGGGCGCACCGATGGTGATCGCCGTGCCAAACACCAGTATCGGCAGCCATGGGCCGGACCAGTCGAAATTAGCCACCATCTGGACGACCTGTTGCGGTTCGTCGGGCAGGGTTTGGCCCTGCATCTCGCACATCGCGTAGAAACCTTTCCACAGTAAGCCGGACGCGATGGCTAGGGCAACAATCGCGAGGTAAGCCTGCAGGCAGGTGCTCGCGCGGAAGGCCCGTCCAGCGAGGCGGATTTCATCCAGGCCATCCGCGGGCGGGACAGGCGGAGCCGTGTCCGGCGTGTGGGCGCTCGGGGCCCATTGCACGGCGCCGGGCGCCGCCACCGTCAGGGCGATGAGCGTTAAGGCAGAGAGTCCTTGGCCGATCAGCGAGGCGGCCCCTTGCACCAAGATCCCTGTCCCAAAGAGGCCGCCTTTGGCTGCCATGAGCATGCCGGCGCCACCCATGCAAACAAAGAAGACAATGACCGGTGCCGGCGTGGCTACGAAGGAGACGAGCTGTCCGATCCAGTTGGGACCCGTGGTACTGAAGAAAGGGCGCGGATGATCGTCTGAGGGGTGGGCGAGGCCACGCGTCAAGTACCAGACGCCCGCCAGTGCCGTGAGCAGCATCCAGGCGATGAAGAGGTGGTCCCGCCAGCCGAGGGGCGTCTCCATTTACTTCGCCGGTTGACCGTCCTTGGTGACGAGCTGGCCGCCGACAAACGTCGAGCGGATGCGCGCTTTGAGCGTGCGGCCGAGGAGCGGGTTGTTGCCCGACTTCGACAGCAAGGTCTTGGCCGAAGGCTTCCAGGTCGCCTTCGGGTCGATGAGCACGACGTCGGCGAGGCCGCCGATGCGGAGCGTGCCGGCGTCGAGGCCGAGCGCCCGGGCCGGGCCGCAGGTCAAGCGCTGCAGGAGGAGCGTCAGGTCGGCATGGCCGTCGGCGACGATGGCTTCGTAGGCCGCAGAGAAGGCCGTCTCGAGTGTGGCGGCACCGAACGGAGCGAGGTCAAACTCACAGTCCTTCTCGGTCGCGGTGCACGGTGAGTGGTCGGAGCAGATGGCGTCGAGCGTTCCGTCCACCAGTGCTGCGATGAGCGCTTGGCGGTCGGCCTCTTCACGCAGGGGTGGGTTCAGTTTCAGACGCGTGTCGTATTGGGCCAAGGCGGCGTCGGTGAGCAGCAGGTGGAGCGCGGAAACCTCGGCGGTGACGGAGGCCTGAGTGGCCTTGGCGCGTCGGACGATCTCGGCGGAGCCACCCGACGACAGGTGCTGTAGGTGGATGCGGGCCTTGGTGAGGCCAGCGAGCACGCAGTCGCTCGAGACGACAATTTCTTCGGCGGCGCGGGGGTAGCCGCGGAGGCCAAGACGGAGGGACCAGGCGCCTTCGTGCATCTGGGCGCCATCGGTCATGCTGCTGTCTTGGCAATGGTCGAGGACGACGAGGCCGAACATCGCCGCATATTCGAGCGCGCGACGCATGATTTCGTTATTCTGCACGCCGGAGGTGGTGTCAGTCACCGCGACAACGCCCGCCTTCTTGAGCGAGCCAATCGGTGCGAGGGCCTTGCCTTCATGGCCCTTGGTCAAAGTGCCCGCGGGCAGCACGCGGACGGAAGCGTCGCGGTCGCAGAGTTCGCGGATGAGTTGAATCGTGCCAACGTTATCCGCGGCCGGAAGGCAGTCGGGCATCGTCACGACGGACGTGAAGCCACCGGCGGCGGCGGCGAGGGTGCCGGCCCGGATGCTTTCGCGGGCGCCGCGACCTGGTTCACCGAGACGGCAGTTAAGGTCGACGAAGCCGGGGGCGAGGATGAGGCCCGCCGCGTCGATGACTTGGGCGCGGGCTTGGTCGGACTTCGAAAGCTTGTCGACGAAGCGGCCATCCTTGGCGAAGACCTCGCCGCGGGCGTCGTCGCGGCCAGTCGACGGGTCGATCACGCGGGCGCCGCGGATCCAGAGGGGAGTGTGTTCGTCGGTATTCATCGGGCGATGGCTCCGGTGCAGAGGTGAAGGACGGCCATGCGGACGGCGACGCCGTTGCGGACCTGCTCGAGAATGACCGAGCGGGGGCCGTCAGCGACTTCGCTTTCGACTTCGACGCCACGGTTAATCGGGCCGGGGTGCATGACGATGGCCTCGGGCTTGAGCCAAGCGGCGCGTTCGGCGTTGAGGCCGAACTGCGACGTGTATTCGCCGAGGGAGGGGAAGTGGGTGGTCGTCTGGCGCTCGTGCTGGATGCGCAAGAGCATCACGGCATCGGCACCAGAGAGGGCCTTCTTGAGGTCGTGGACGATGCGGACCTGTGGGTAGGCCTCTTTGAGCGTGGCCGGGACGAGCGTGGCAGGGCCCGCGAGGGTGACCTCGGCGCCGAGTTTGGTCAGGCAGAGGATGTTCGAGCGGGCCACCCGGCTGAAGAGGATGTCGCCGAGAATGGTGACCTTGAGTCCTTGGACCTTCCCGAAGCGCTGACGGATTGTGAAAGCGTCGAGCAGGGCCTGGGTCGGGTGCTCATGAGCGCCATCGCCGGCGTTGACTACGGAGATGTCGAGGGCGTTCCCGAGGTAGCGGGCGGCCCCGGCCGAGGAGTGGCGCATGACGATGGCATCCACGCCCATGGCACGGATGTTTAGGGCCGTGTCGCGGAGGGTCTCGCCCTTCACGAGGGAGGAGGCCGTCGTGTTGATGGAGACGACTTCAGCCCCGAGCTTCTTGGCGGAAATCTCGAAGGCCGTGCGGGTGCGCGTGCTGGGCTCAAGGAAGAGGTTTACCACGGTCCGACCACGCATCAGGTCGAGCCCCTTGCCGGGCGCGAGGGCGGGCAGGAAGCGGTCGGCCTGACGGAAAAGGAATTCGATCTCGGCTCGGGAGAGTTCCTCGATGCCCGTGAGGTCTTTTTTCGTCCAGGATTCTTGTTTGGCCATGCTGGGTAGGTGCGTGGCCCCAACGAAGTTAGGACCATTGGGAAAGTGGGGAGGGGAAGGGGGTTGGCAAGTGCATTAACTCAAAGGGGGACCGGGAACCGGAAAGGGGGAGCCGGAAAAGGGGATGCAGTGCAAAGGTGCAAAACGGCCTATGGCCTGTGCAAACGTGCAAAGGTGAGCGCGGCTGAAGGCCGCGAGGGGACAAGTTGACATGGGGACATGGCGTTGTGTCGCCGCTTCGCGGCGTGCCATTGTTTGAGGTAGGGACAGCACCGCGTGCTGTCCTAGTTGCATCTTAACAGCGGGGATAGCGGATGGAGGGGATGGGCGATGATGCAGCGCAAAGGTACGAAACGGCCTACGGCCTGTGCAAACGTGCAAAAATTGCTGGGTAGGGACGCGACTGGGTCGGGCGACTACTGGGTTTTGCCAAGTCAGCATGAAATTGAAAAGGCGTCTTGGTTAGACGGTATGCCCTCTTGATCGGCCTCTTTGCACCTTTCCACTTTTGCACCTTTGCACGTGCTCTCCCCCATCCCCCATCCCCCATCCCCCATCCCCCATCCCCCATCCCCTCCTTCTCTTACTTCCCCAGC
>CAIYEN010000136.1 GCA_903925205.1 uncultured Opitutia bacterium
AGCCTGCAGCTCGGCTTTGCCTGCTGGCCCTTGGTGCGGATGACGGGCGATCCTGATTTGATGGGGCCTTTCGTTGCGCCGCGCTGGGTCAGCGTGCTCGGATGGTCCGCAACGGCTTTGGTCGTCGGTGCTAGCCTTTGGTTTGCCGCTGGAGCTTTCTGATTATCGGAGTAGACGAATCAACGCTTTGCGAATTTCATAAATAATTTTATACCAATAGTTTAGGTAAAATTTTCATTACCCGCTGAAGCCTTGACTAGTTAACATTATATCATTACCAATGATACAAACATAAAGCCGTTCAACTTAAGTTAACAACAAAGCCGTCTATCCCGTGAAAATCTCTTACCACAAGCTCCCGCTTCTTTGCTTCGCCCTCGTGGGCTTGGTTTCCGAGTTAGGTGCGGCCGAAGCGACACTGCAGGAGCAAATTGATCAGCTGAAGTCGCGCCTGCAGGAACTTGAGGCCAAAGCGCGAACATCTCAAAGTGTGGCAACGCCTCCGGCCGAAGCCGCCCATGTTCTCCACCCCATGGATGCGACCAACTCTTTGCGTGTTCGTGGAATGGTCCAGCTCGATAGCCATTGGTTCTTCGATAAAGATATCGAGAACGACACGTTTCTCCTCCGGCGTGCCCGCATTGGTCTCGAAGGAAAGTTCGGTCAGACGATTGATTACCATGTGTCTGGGGAATTTGCTGGCTCTACCGCGACGTTTCTCGACGCCTACGTGACGTTGAATTATTCGCCGGAGGCACAGTTCAAGTTCGGTCGCTTTAAGACCCCTGTGGGGCTCGAACAACTACAGCCAGACTATGCTCAGTTGTTTGTCGAACGCTCGGTGGTCTCGCAACTATTGCCCAATCGCGATATAGGTATCCAGGTTGGTGGCGAACTGCTTGCCGCCCGTATGAGCTACGCCCTCGGCGTGTTCAACGGCACGGTGGATGGCGGCAACAACACCACGCAGACTGATAGCAACGACGGCAAGAACCTCGCTGCTCGGGTGACTTTTCAACCTTGGGTGAAGGGTAAGGATAGCCTCCTTTCCGGCCTGACCTTCGGTCTCGGTGGTACCTATGGCCTCGAGGACGCCAACGGCGCCCTGGCCACGGGCTTCAAGACTGATGGCCAGCAGACCTTCTACAGTTACCGCACCGCGGGCGCTTCGGGTACGACGACCACGGTCACCAGCAATGGCACGGTCTGGCGTCTGACTCCGCAGGTTTCCTATTACCGTGGACCGTTTTGCTTCATCGGCGAATTCGTGACCTCCTCGAGCGATATCAAGGCCGTGAACACCACGACCGCTACTGCCGTTGTCAACTCGACCCAGGCCGTCCACTTGAAGAACCACGCTTGGCAGTTGCAGGCCAGCTACGTCCTCACGGGTGAAGAGACCAACTACCGGGGACTTATCCCCGCTAAAGACTTTGACCGGGCCGCGGGCACGTGGGGTGCCTTTGAGGTCGTGGGGCGTATTGCCTCCATCCAGTTCGACGACCAGGCTTTCGCTGGTGCTTCCGCTAACTTCCAGATCGTTGACCCCGCTAAGTCCGCCCGTTCGGCTGACACCTTCGGCATCGGCTTAAACTGGTACCTCAGCAAGGCCGCTCGTGTTGTTATCGATTACGAGTGCACACGCTTCCAGCAGGCCGCTGGTGCCTCGGCTCCAGCGGTGACTTCAGTCATCAGCAAGCCTGAGCGTGCACTCCTCACCCGCTTCAGCCTAAACTTCTAATCCCCAACTGACTTCTCCCAATAGTTACGTCTATGCGACTCCTCCCTGTTCTTGCCGTTCTCCTCGCCGCACCCTTCCTCGGTGCGGCCGAGGAGGAGCCGGTCACCCTCCGCGTTGGGTTCTTTCCGAACCTCACCCACTCTCCCGCCTTGGCGGCCCGCCAGCTGGAGCGCGAAGGTGCCGATTGGCACCTTACGCACCTGCCGAAGGGCTCGAAGATTGAGTGGCGCTCGTTCAACGCGGGTCCCTCCGCGATGGAAGCCCTGTTAGCTGGTGCTATCGACCTGACTTACGTTGGGCCCTCGCCTGTTCTCAACGCGCATGTTCGCACGAAAGGCACCGAGCTCCGCATCCTAGCCTCGGTGGCTCGCGGCGGCAATGCGCTCGTCGTTCGCAAAGGGCTAGGTTTGAAACTCCCAGGTGATTTTGTAGGCAAGCGTCTGGCCACGCCGCAACTAGGTAACACCCAGGATGTCGATGCACGCGTTTGGCTTCGTCAGGGCGGGTTGACGATTAAGGTGAATGGTGGCGATGCCCAAGTTATTCCGGCCCAAAACGCCGATCTAGTCCTTCTCTTTGCGCGTGGCGATGTCGACGCAGCCTGGACGGTTGAGCCTTGGGTGACACGTCTCACGAGCGAGTTTGGCGGCGAGATCCTCTTCGAGAAGAAGGACGCGATCATCACGGTGCTGGCTTCATCAAAGTCTGCGTTGGCCAAGAACGGGAAGGGTATCGAAGCCTTCGTTCGTTCGCATTACGCCCTCCGCGATAAGTTGCTCGCGGATCAAGCCTGGCACGAGAAGCTCGTCATCGCCGGCATCGGCGGCGAGACCCGCTCGACCCCGCCGAAAGCCAGCCTCATCGGTCCGGCGCTCGGTCGCGTGATCTTCGACGCCCGTGAAGACGACGCCGCCCGCAAGGTTCGCCTGACGGCGGCCTTCACCCAGGCGCTGAAGGATTCGAAGGACTCGGGCCTCCTGAACGGCGACGCCCCCATCGCGCCGCTGTTGGAGTCCCTCGTGGCCGATCCCGCCCCGGCGACCAAGTAATCGCGACCAAACAACGTGGCCCTGCCTTGGGAGGTGACTCCTAGGCAGGGCCACGTTAGTTTAGGGTTAAGCCCTAATCCTGATAAGTTAACTAAACTTGACAACTTCAAGGCTGACCCTGAAATCAGCCCACGGTTCGCTCCATGAGCTCTTCCCTTCAAAAGTCCACCGCCCCGGCGGCCCTGACCCTGCGTAACGTGACTAAGCGTTTCGAAGGGGCGGCCGGTCGCGTCACGGCTTTAGAAGATATTTCTTTGGACGTTAGGGAAGGGGAGTTCCTCGTGGTCGTTGGCCCTTCGGGTTGCGGTAAGTCGACTTTGTTGAGCCTCTTGGCCGGCCTGGAGCATAGCGACGAGGGTACAATCCAGCTCGGCGAAGAGCCCGTGCTTTCCCCGGGTCGTGATCGGCTCGTGATGTTCCAGCAGGACGCGCTCTTCCCGTGGCTGAACGCTTTGGAGAACGTGCTTTTTGGCCTCCGCCTCAAGCCTGGCCTTTCCGATGCCGAGCGCCTCGAGTCGGCCCGCTATTACCTGAACCTCGTCGGCCTCGGCAATAAAGAGAAGGCCCGCCCGCATGAGCTCTCCGGCGGGATGCGCCAGCGCGTTGCCTTAGCCCGTTCGCTCGCCCCCAACCCGCGCGTGTTGCTCATGGATGAGCCGTTCTCGGCGCTCGATGCGTTGACCCGCGAGCAGCTCTACGGCGATATTCAAGAGATCTTCACGAAGCGCAAGAAGACCATCGTGCTCGTCACGCACAACATCCGCGAGGCCGTCTGCCTCGGCGATCGCGTCGTGCTCTTTTCGCCTAACCCTGGCCGCGTCCAACAGGTCTTCGACGTCAACCTCCCGCGCCCCCGCCGCATGAACGACCCCGCGTTGGCGAACCTCGCCGCGGAAGTGACTACGGCGCTTTCTTCCCATCTCACCGCGGACAAGCAGTAAGGCCATGAAACTCCCGCGCTTCGTCATCCCGACCTTCATCGCCCTCGCCGCCCTCGGCGGCTGGGAATGGTTCGTGCGGGTGGGCCACGTCAACGACGTGCTCGTCCCCGCCCCTTCGCACATCCTGCAATGGTTCTGGTGGGCCTTGTTCGACAAGGCCTCGTTCGAGTCCGGCCATTACCTCGTCGCCCTGCAGAAGGGCGAGTTACTGCCGGCGACTTGGGTGACGATGCGTCGCCTGATTATCGGCTTTGCTATCGGCGCCGCCATCGGTGTGCCGCTCGGTGCCCTTTGCGCCCGCGTCCGCTGGGTGCGTGATACGATTGGGGTGCTGGCACTCGGCCTACAGACGCTCCCTTCGGTTTGTTGGGTACCGCTGGCCTTGCTCTGGTTCGGCATCCGCGAGGAAGCCGTCCTCTTCGTCGTCGTCATGGGGACCGTTTGGGCGGTCGTGATTGCCGTCCAGGAGTCGGTGCTGAACGTCCCGCCGCTCTACCTCCGGGCCGCCCAGACTATGGGGTCCAACGGCTGGCACCTCTGGTCGCGCGTTATTTTCCCCGCCGCCTTACCCGGTGTCCTCAGTGGGATGAAGCAAGGCTGGGCCTTCGCTTGGCGCTCGCTGATGGCGGCCGAAATCTTCGTCGTCATCGTCACCGGCTTTGGCTTGGGCTCTTTGCTGAATGCTGGCCGCGAATTGCTCCGCATGGACCAGGTCATGGGCGTCATGGCGGTTGTCATGCTCGTCGGCTTGCTGGCGGACCTCGTCTTCTTTGCCCCGTTGGAACGCTGGTTGCGTCGTTCCCGCGGACTGGAGCGCTGAGTTTAGGCGACTCCGACGCTTTCCTCCTCGCCCTGCGAGGCGGCGAGGCCCTACTTTGAGGGCATGTTCATCGACGAAGCGAAAGTCATCCTTAAGTCCGGAGCCGGTGGCCACGGGTGCGTTAGCTTCCGTCGCGAGAAGTTTATCCCGAAGGGCGGACCCGACGGCGGTAACGGCGGCAAGGGCGGCGACGTGGTCCTGCTTTGCGACCGTAACGAGGGCGACCTCCAGGCCTACCGCTGGCAACCCCATCGCAGCGCCCGCAATGGTACGCCTGGGATGGGCCGCCAGTGCGCGGGTCCTGATGGCGAGGATTTGATTCTCCGCGTCCCTCCGGGCACGCAGGTGGTCGACGATGTCTCGGGCCGCTTACTTGCTGAGCTGACCGAACACAATGAACGCGTGGTCATCCTCGCCGGTGGCAAGGGCGGTATGGGCAACATGAACTTCAAGAGCTCGGTCAACCAAGCTCCGCGCCGGACGACCCCGGGCTATCCGGGTGAGTTTGGGACTTACCGCTTAGTCCTCAAGACGATCGCCGACATCGGCCTCGTGGGCTACCCGAACGCTGGCAAGTCGACGCTGACTAATGCTTTCACCGCGGCCCGCCCGAAGATGGCGCCGTATCCGTTCACGACCTTACACGTCAACGTGGGGGTAATCGAGTACCCGGAGACCTTTGGTCGCATCTTCATGGCCGACATTCCCGGTCTGATCGAAGGCGCCCACGAGAACCGCGGCCTCGGCCACCAGTTCCTGCGTCACATCGAGCGCTGCACCTTGCTCGTCTTCATCTTGGACATGGCGGGCAGTGAAAACCGCAAGCCGTGGGACGACTTCCGTATCCTCGAGCGCGAACTCGCCTTGTATTCGCCGATCCTCGCCGCCAAGCCTCGCTTGGTCGTCGCCAACAAGATGGACCTTCCCGAAGCCGCTGCCAACCTCGCCAAGTTCCGCGACAAGGTGCCGGTGCTCGTCGCCCCGATTTCTTGCTACTCCCGCGAAGGGTTCGATGAACTGAAGGCGACGCTTTGGAAGTTCGTGAAGGGCTCGCCCGAAGAACGTGCGTTGCTCCAGCCGACCCCGGTCAAGGTCAAGGCCGTTAAGGCTAAGGCTGTCGCTCCGACCATTAAGCCCGCGGCTAAGCCGTCGGCCAAGAAGGTTGCCAAGGCTGTACCGGCCAAGAAAGCCAAGCCCGTCGTGAAGATCGTCGCCAAGCCTATCGCCAAGAAGGTCGTAAAGAAAGTGGCTGCCAAGCAGCCCGCAAAGCCTGTGGCCAAGAAGTCGCCGGTGAAGAAGCCCGCCGCAAAGAAGCCCGCCGCAAAGAAGCCCGTCGCGAAGAAGCTGCTCAAGCCTGTCGGCAAGAAGAAGGCCGCCCCGGTGAAGAAGGCGGCCATCAAGACCAAGGCTAAGAAGAAGTAAGCCGAGCTTACTTCTTCTCGCCCGCGCGTTCCTTAAACTTCAACGATTCGGAGTTTAGGCAATAGCGCAGGCCAGTCGGTTTCGGACCGTCTTCGAAGACGTGGCCGAGGTGGCAATCGCAGCGGGCGCAGAGGATTTCCGTGCGGCTCATCCCGTGGCTCTTGTCCGTGATGGTCGCGACGTTTTCCTTGGAGACAGGCTGGAAGAAGCTCGGCCAGCCGGTGCCGGAGTTGAACTTGGCGTCGGACGAGAAGAGCGGGAGGTCGCAGCAGACGCAGTGGTACGTGCCGGTTTTCTTATTGTCGAGCAGGGTGCCGCAGAAGGGGCGTTCGGTGCCCTTGGCGCGGCAGACTTCGTACTGAGCCGGCGTTAGGCGGGCGGCCCAGTCAGCGTCGGTGCGGACGACCTTATCGACGAGCTCAGGCTTACCGACGCCGCCTTTACCGTCGTCAAGGGTGACGAGGACTTGCGGGACTTTCGAGGAAGGGGTTTCGGCTTTAGTCATGGGCTTGGTTTCGGAAGGGGAGGTGGCGGCGACGACGGTGAGGACAGCGAGGAGGGCCGCGGTGAGGAGGAGTTTGGTTTTCATAGGCTTAGCTGAAAGATTTACCGCAGCCGCAGGTGCTGCTGGCGTTGGGGTTGCGCACTTCGAAACCCTTGCCGTGCAGGCCGTCGTCAAAGTGGATGGTCGAACCATTCAGGTAGGCGAGGCTGGCGGGATCGATGAGGATTTTCAGGCCCTGGCTCTCGAACTCCTGGTCGCCTTCCTTGCGGACGTCGAAGGCCATGCCGTATTCGAAGCCCGAGCAACCGCCGGCCTCGATGAGGACGCGGAGGGAGGATTCCGGGTTGGCTTGTTGGGCGTGCAAAGCCCGGACCTGTTGGGCGGCGGCTTCGGTGAGGTTGATCATACCTCTCACTTTATAGGTCTGCAGGCAGAGTCAAGGGGGGCTGTTTGAACTCGCCCCGGCCGCCGCCCCCCTTAGCCTAGATTCATCCCCATGCGCCCCCTCTTAAAGGCTTTCTGGTTCTCGGTACCCTTAGCCTTTCTTTTCAATGCGGTGATGGTTCTCGTGGGCGGGTTGCTCCTGGGGGACGCTCCGGAACTGGGCGACCTCGTGGGCGGAAACCTGCTCCGCATCAATTGGGAGCACCTCGGGGAGAGCTCCATCGACGTGGTGCCGGTGATGCTCTTCTGGGCCTGCGCCCTCCTGCAGTCATGCCTCTTTTTCCTGCCGCTGGCGCCTAAGCTGACCCTCTCGGCGCAGCCCGCGGCCCTCTGGCCACGCCTCCTCGGGGCCGCTTTTTGCACGGCGTTTCTGGTCGCGCTTCCCTTGTTCGCTTTACTCGACGTCTACTACTTCCTGCCCGGCGCAAATCCCAAGGAGTTCGCGAGCGGTGCGTTCATCATCGGTATCCTCGTCGCTTGGCTGGTCTCGTGGATTGTCTGGACCGCCATTCTCCTGCGCCGCGTCCGTTCCGATGAGTCCGCTTTGGAGGTATCGCTGCTGCGGACCAGCAAGGCCTCGCTTGTCGGCCTGGCGCTTTGCTTGCCGTGGTATCTGGTGCTCCGTCGGAAGCAGTCCTGCGCCTGCAGCCTCGGTACATTCGTCGCCTTGGTCACGGGCCTCTGGTCGCTCCTGGTGATCGGCGGCCCGCTCTTGTTGGTCTTGGCCCGTGACCGCCGGCTGCGTGCCGCGGTGAAGGCCGACTGATCAGAGTTCGCAGCCTTGCTGGGTCTCGCGCGTCGGCCGCGCGATGAGTCCGCGGTGCGGTTCTTCCGGGTAACGCTCCGTGGCGCGGGCTCCGAGG
>CAIYEN010000137.1 GCA_903925205.1 uncultured Opitutia bacterium
CGCCGCCACTAAGGCTGCGGACACCGCCTCCGAAGTGAGCGCTGCCGTCGCCCAAAAGGCCAATGCGGCCGACCTCACCGCGATCAACGCCGAACTCGGTAACATCAAGCAAGGCATCGACGCGAACAACAAGACCTTCTCGGACTCCATCGCCGCCATCCAAGCTGGCCTCAAGGCGAAGACCGCTGCGCCCACCACGGGTGGTGCCGCCAACGGTAAGGCCGTTGTCGCTGGTCCTGGCTCCTACGCAGTGCAGAAGGGCGACACGCTCTCCGGTATCGCGAAGAAGGCCGGCATCTCGCTCAAGGCCCTCCAAGATCTGAATCCTGGCGTTAACGCCAACAAGATGCAGATCGGTCAAGTTCTGAAGACCAAGTAAGCTTCGGCCGATGTCCGCGCCCGCCCGCTGGTCCGTCCAGCACGAAGCGCTGCATGCCGACTGCAAGGTCTTTCGGGTTTACAAGGAACACTCTCATCACCCTCTCGATAAACGAGAGGGTGATTTTTTTGTGATTCATTCCAACGACTGGGTGCTCGCCTTGCCGCTGACCGACGATGGTCGCTTGGTGATGGTCCGCCAATTTCGCTTTGGCTTGCAGGACCTCTCCACCGAAACGCCCGGCGGCGTGATCGATGCGGGGGAGGGCCCCGTGCTCGCTGCGGTGCGCGAGACGGAAGAAGAAACGGGCTTCACGGGCGGGCGCGCCACGCTCCTCGGCAGTTGTGCGCCCAACCCCGCCATTCAGCGTAATCGCTGCCATTTCGTGCTCCTGGACGGAGTCCGTGCCAGCGGCACAAAGGCGCCGGATGAACACGAGGAACTCCAAGTCCTCAGCGTCGCGCCGCGCGTAGCCTTGCAGAACGCCCTCGCTTCCCCGCACACTCACAGCCTCGCCCTGCTCGCGCTGTTCCGTCTGCGCGAAGCCAAGCCCGAACTCTTTACATGACCCAACCTCGCCGCATCAAAGTCAAAGGCCGCGCCGCGCCCGACAACGTCCTCGTCATCGGCTCCGTCGCCTACGATAGCATCATCACCCCGCATGCCACGGGCGAACGCATCTTGGGGGGCAGTGCCTCCTATGCCTGCCTGGCCGCCAGCTATTTCGCGACCCCGCACATCGTCGGCGTCGTTGGCCATGACTTCCGCGACCGCGACCGCAAGAAACTCGCCAAGCGCGGCATCGACCTGTCCGGCCTCCAACTCGATGAGACGGGGCGGACGTTTGCTTGGCGCGGCCGCTACCACGAGAACTACAACCGCCGCGACACCGAGGACCTCCAGCTCAACGTGTTCGAGCGTTTCCAACCCCGTCTGACGGAAGCGCAACAGACGATGCCGTATGTCATGCTCGGCAACATCCGTCCTGATTTACAACTCGCGGTCCTCGACCAACTCACCGCCCCGAAATTCGTCCTCGTCGACACCATCGACATCTGGATCGAGACCCAGCGCGAAAAGCTCAGTGAAGTCATGCGCCGCTCCGACCTCTTGGTCGTGAATGATTCCGAAGCGGCCAAGCTCACCGGCGAAACCAACGTCATCGTCGCGGGCCACCACCTCCGCAAGCATGGGTGCCGGACGGTCATCATCAAGAAGGGCGAACATGGGGCGGTGCTCTTCCATGCGGAAGGCCTCTTCACCCTGCCCGCCTTCCCGGTCACGGAGCTCCGCGACCCCACGGGGGCCGGCGACAGCTTCGCGGGGGCGCTCTTGGGTTACTTGGCGGCGGCCGGGGCGACCGATTTTGCCACCCTCCGCCAGGCGATGGTCTACGGCACCGCCGTGGCCTCCCTCACGGTGGAAGCCTTCTCGACGGACCGCCTGGCCAAATCCGGCTGTACCGAGATTAAAAACCGCCGGAAGGAACTCCTGAAGATGACGAAGGCTTAACGCTTCCGTCCGAGCGCGCGCCACAGGGCGACGAGCAGGACGAGCGTGAAAGCCACGTCAGCGGCGACGAGGACCCAAGGGCCTTCGCGCTGCGTCGCCAAGGCGAGGGCCACGCCCCCCAAGACCACCGCGAGGACCGCTCCGCCCAGCCAAGGCACGAGACGACGGAGCTTAGCGTTGGATTCTTCGGGAGTCATGCGCGGGAACGACGGTGGGACTCGGCGAGGCCGAGCAAAGTGAGGTGGGGTTCGTGCCGAACGCGGTCGCGCCAGCTGGCGGGTAAATAGACGGAAGCTCCGCCCGTGACAATCACGGCGGGGGCGGGGCCACCCTGCTTAGTCAGTTCCGCGGTCACGGCGTCGAGCAAAGCGCCAATCATGCCCGCAAACCCCAGCGCGCACCCCGCACGCATCGCATCCACCGTCGACTTACCAATGGCCGGGCCACCGAGGAGGTCGGCCGGATCCAACGCGGGCAGCAAGGCCGTACGCTCGTGGAGATACCGCGTCATCACGCCTAAGCCCGGAGCGATGATGCCACCCGCGTAGCCCTTCGCGGTCAAGATATCCACCGTCGTCGCCGTGCCCATACCGACGATGACGGCGGGCGCGCCCACGACGAGTTGGGCACCCACACAGTCGGCCAGACGATCTTGGCCGACTTCGGCCGGACGCGGGTAGTCGAACCCGAGGCCTTGGACGGTGTCATGCCGCAAGTGATGGTAGGGCAAGCCGCTCCCGAGCAAGACGGGTTCAACCGTCGCAGTGGCCGTAGGCACGACACTGGCGAGCGCCAGGCCCGTCGGGGCGTGTGTCGCTAGCAGGGCGCGCAGCGCATCGGTCGATAAGGCCGTGGTGGGCAACTCGCCATGGGCGAGGATTTCCCGGCCCGCCACCAACCCCCAGTGCGCGTGGGTGTTACCGACATCGAGACAAAGGATAGCCACGGGAACAATTTAGCGGAGCGGGCGACGAGGGCAAGGATGCAGGCTCATTCGTTCCGCAAGGTGACTTCGCCAGAGGACACGATGGTTTTCCGGCCGCCGCCGGTGCGTAAAATCAAGGACCCCTCATCATCAATCCCATCGACGATGCCCGCCACGGGTTCACCACGTAAACCGACGCGAACGGAGCGACCCGTCAGGACATCGTAGCGTTGCCAACGGGCGCGGAAGGTGGGCATCCACGTGCCGTCGATGAATTGCTCCCAGGCCGTGAACAAAGCCGCAAGCACTTCCGCCGCCACCCGGTTGATATCGAGCGGGCTAGCGCCCGCCAGTTCCAAGGAAGCGGCCAGCGCCCGCAGCTCGGACGGAAAATCTTTCGCCTTCGTCGACACGTTGAGCCCAAGCCCGAAAACTAACTCGCGGACCGCGTCGGCATCGAGGCGGGCTTCCGTCAACATCCCGGCGACCTTACGGCCATCCGCGGACAAGAGGTCATTGGGCCATTTCAAGCCGAGCTTCACGTCGTAGGCGGCTTCGACATGCGCACAGACGGCAAGGCCCATCCAAATCGTGAACGGCTTTAAGTTCTCGGGCGGGATGAAAGGCCGGAAGGCCAGCGACAGGTAGAGATTGCCAGCCGGCGAGCTATGCCAGCGGCGGCCGAGCCGACCGCGGCCGGCGCTTTGGGTCCGGGCCAAAACCGCGAACGGGGCTTCATGGCCAGCGGCCAACCGGCGCTCCGCTTCGGAGTTCGTGCTATCGACCTCCGCCAGTAATTCGACCTCGGGGCTAACCTTGCGCAAGCGCAACTGCGCATCGAGCCACGCCGCGTTGAGCTCGCGGGGCACGGCGGTCAACGTATAGCCCTTGCGCGTCGACGCCTTGAACGTGAAGCCGGCCGCGCGCAAACGCTCGAGCCGACTCCAAACAGCCACACGCGAAATGCCCAATTCTTTCGCCAAGCGGTCGCCACTGACGGGCTGGTCGCCCGCTTCCAAGAACGCCAAGAGGATGCTGCTATCAAGGGCCGGCAT
This sequence comes from uncultured Opitutia bacterium, assembly GCA_903925205.1. GTDB lineage: Bacteria > Verrucomicrobiota > Verrucomicrobiia > Opitutales > UBA953 > UBA953. Next base: position 3,872 of record CAIYEN010000137.1, read on the forward strand.
AACTTAGGCCCAGTCGAGGCCGATATCGGCCCAGGCGGCGGCATGCGTCAGGGCGCCGCAGGAAACAAAGTCGGGGTTAAGTTCGCCGATGCGGGGCAAGGTCTCGAGGTTAACGCCACCGCTGACCTCGGACCAAGCGTGGCCGCGGAGCAAGGGGAGCGCCGTCCGCAATTCGAGGAGCGAGAAATTATCTAGCAAGACAACATCGGCGCCCGCGGCCAAGACGGGTTCGATTTGGGCGACCGCATCCACTTCCACTTCGACCAGTAAATCCGGGCGGGAGGCCCGCGCGGCCAAGACGAGGTCGGTTAAGCGTTGTGACCCCGCCGCCTCGCCGGCCGCGAGATGGTTATCCTTCACCATGATCCGATCGAAGAGCCCGAGCCGGTGATTATACCCGCCCCCTTGGCCCACGGCATATTTTTCGAGCATCCGAAACCCTGGGGTCGTCTTGCGCGTATCCAGCAAGCGCGTGGTTGCGGCCCCCAAGGCGCGGGCATGAGTCCGGGTGTGCGTCGCTACGCCCGTGAGACGTTGCAGAAAATTCAGGAGCGTTCGTTCCGCCGTCAGTAATTCGGCCGCGGGCCCGGTCAGTTCGGCCACTACAGTCCCCCGCGTGACCGCGGTGCCGTCGGCGACCAGCAAGCGGACCTGGCCAGCGCCACCATAAACGGCCAGGATAGGTGCGAGCAGGCCGAGACCGGCGAGGACGTAATCCCCGCGAGACACCAGCCGGGCGTGGGCGCGACGGGACGAGCCCACGAGTAAATCGGCGGACGGGTCACCTGGGCGGGCGGGCGGGGTCCGCAGGCCGCCACCGGCGACGTCTTCCGCGCGCGCCATTTCTGCCAAGCGCTGCACCCAAGCCGGGTCGAGCTCATCCCACCGTAAACGGCGAATGAGTCGATCGGTCTGGCCAGGGTCGCGTGGCATCGCCGGCAACGTAGGGGCGGGGCCGTCTGACCGCAAGGTCAGGAGAAGAACTTCCGGAACTTATGCTTCCAGGAATCGGACACGGGCGTGGCGCCATCGTTCGAAGCGTCGGCGTAGGCCTGTAAGGCCGAGCGCTGGGCATCCGTCAGCTTCTTGGGGACATCGATATCGACGCGCACCAACAAGTCGCCACACGTGCCGCCACGGAGCTTAGGCATCCCCTCACCCTTGAGGCGGAAAGTCGTGCCCCCTTGCGTGCCCGCGGGAATCTTCAAGATCGTCTTCCCCTTTAGTTTCGGCACTTCGATGGGGCCACCGAGCGCGGCGATGGAAAACTTGACGGGCACGGCACAAGCGAGGTCATCGCCATCGCGCTCGAAGAGCTCGTGGTCTTGGATGGTGATCTCGACGTAAAGGTCGCCCGCGGCGCCGTTCCGACGGCCGGCGGAACCGTTGTTACTGGAGCGGAGGCGGGTGCCGGTGTCGACGCCGGGCGGAATCCGGAGGTCAACGGAATGGTCGCCGACCACGCGGCCTTCGCCCGCGCAACCGCGGCAAGGCTTCTCGATGCGTTCGCCTTGGCCACCGCAAGAGGGGCAGACTTGGCGCATTTGGAAGAAACCATTGGAGCGCACCACGTGCCCCTGGCCACCGCACGTCGGGCAGCGGCTCTTTTTGGACCCAGGCTCGGCGCCACTCCCCGTGCACTTCTCGCAGGCCTTATGCTTGCGGTAAGTCACCTTACGACTGATTCCCGTGGCGGCCTCTTCGAGCGTCAAAGTGATTTCGTAGCGCAAGTCTTCCCCGGAGGTTTCTTGGGACTGACTCCCGCCGCCGAACATGTCGCCGAAGCCCCCACCGCCGCCACCGCCGCCCCCGAACATCTGATTAAAGATATCCATCGGGTCCGCCCCGCGGTGCGTGCGCTGGCCCCCACCGCCGCCGCCTGGGCCGCCCTGTTCGAAGGCCGCGGCGCCGTGCTTATCGTAAAGGCTCCGCTTCTGCTCATCGGAGAGCACCTCGTACACGCGCGAGATCTGCTTAAATTTTTCCTCGGCGACCTTATCGCCTGGATTGCGGTCCGGGTGAAACTCCATCGCCTTCTTGCGATAGGCTTTCTTGATTTCATCGGCGGTCGCGCCTTTGGCGACGCCGAGGAGGGCGTAATAATCTTCTTTCATCGCCGGAAGCCTTACTTGTTCGCGGGGCCAGTGGAGACGAAGACGGCCGCGGGGCGGAGCACGCGGTCATGCAGCGACCAACCTGGGCGGGCCACCCGCGTGACGGAGCCCTCGGGCACGGTGTCGCTCGCTTCTTGGGAAACCGCCTCGTGGTGGGAAGGGTTGAACGGCTGGCCCAGCGGGTTGAGTTCAGCAAGGCCCTGCTGGGCCAAGGTCGCCCGCAGTTGGTTCACCGCCATGCGGAAGCCTTCAGCGACCGCGCGGCCTTCGGTCTGGCCTTGCGCCGAGGCGAGGCCGAGGGCGAGGGCGTCGAGGCTCGGCAAGAGCTCTTCGAGCAAATTCGCCGAGGCGAACTTACGGAGATCCTCGCGGTCGCGCTGGTGGCGCCGCTGCTGATTCTGCTGGTCGGCTTGGCTACGCAGGACGGTATCACGCAGGCGGGCCACGTCGCCTTCCAGTTCAGCGATGCGGGTGGCGGCGTCCGGCGGCGTAGGTTCAGGTGCAGGAGTATCGGTCATGGAATTATTTTTGGTTAAGAAGTTTTTCGGTGATGGACGTGCGCACCTTATCCTTGGTGAGGTCGAATAAAAGCCCCGCACTGGCGGCGGGCGTCTGGGCCACGACCTGCTGGCCGAGTGGGCCCGTGAGCGTTTGCTCGAGGTTCGCGTCGGTAATATTCCGCGCCTCAAAGACCAAATCGAATTGCCGGTCGATGACGACGCGGCGCTGGGGGGTGCCGTCCCCGGCGATGACCGTGATGTGGCCCACGCGGAGGCGGAACTTCTCGATCAGGAAAGGCGTGCGGGGGGCCTCCACCGCCGGCTGGCCGCTCGGAGGGGGCGGCAGCGTCTCGGGCGCCTTCAGGCCGCGGAAAATATCCTGCGCGTTATTGTCCTTCAGGTAGTCCTCTTTACCGACCAAGGTGAGCGCATCGATATCGAGCTCGAGTGAGTGGACGACCCGCCGGCCATTCCCGGTGAACGTGGCCGGATCGAGGTCGACGAGGAGCCGCTTACCCTTGAGGAAGCGCGGGTCGGTCCAGCGGCTGGGATTGGTGACGGTGAAGTCGGCGAAGCTGACCCGGCCGGCAAATAAGTTGGAGTCGTTGGTTTCGACCGCCAGGTGAGCGCCCGACTTGGACGCTAACGTCGAATCGAGGAGCCCGGGGGCAAAGCGGCCCACCGACCAGATCGACAAGGCCGCGGCCAAGAGGATAAAAAGGATGACCCCGCCCAAAAGACTAAGGACCCGACGGGAGACATTCCCGGGGCGGGTGATGGAGCGGGCACTAGGCATGGGCGGCGTACGAAAAATCAGCAATAGGTGTGCCATCCTGAGGGGTCAACGGCAGAGCCGATAAACCCTATTTTTCCCTGTTTTTGGGGGGTATTGTAAAAACAAAGAACCCGCCAACGTGGGCGGGCGGGTCCTTCTGTCACGGGGCTGTCTCGCCCCGGCTAATTACTGGGCAGCGGCTGCCAAGACGCCACAAGCCACTTCATCACCAGCGGCGAGCTTCGGCGCCTTTTCCTGATTAGGGATGATATTGGCGATGATCTCGTTCTTATCGCTGACCTTCACGACTTCGACGAGGAGGGCCTTACCGTCCTTGACCAGCTGGAGGCGGGCCTTGACGTCGGGCTTGTCGGAGCGGAGGAGGGAAATGAGGCCAGAACCTTCGCGGACTTCGAGCACGCGGGCCTTGTTGGCATCCTTAGGAGCTTCAATGGCGGCGGCCACGGCAGCCTTAGGGGCTTCCGCGGGAGCGTCCTTATCCCAAGAGAACTTGGCACCAGCAGCAGCGGCCTCAACGGGCTTGCCATTGACGTCGCTGACGCCGGAGCTGGCTTGCGAGGAAGTGGACCACGGGCTCTTGGAGCCTTCGCAGGCAACAAGGAGAACAGAAGCGGAGAGGATAAGCAGAGAGCGCTGCATGGCAGTAGGGTAGGTCTGGGAGGCTCATTTCGGGGACTAAATGAGTCAACCCCTTAATGCTTGCGGAGGGGCAGTCCGTGGGCTTCCTCAAAGGCCTAATGAGTCAGGAAGCCCTAAAATTGATGATTGGGATGCCCAAAGGGAGCCTTGAAGAGGCCACCCTCCAGCTTTTTGCCCGTGCCGGGTTCCCCGTGGCCAAGAGCAGCCGGTCCTACCGCCCCTCTTTTGACGACCCCACCCTCGATGGTCGCTTCATCCGGGCCCAGGAGGTCGCTCGCTACGTCGAGCATGGTTTCTTCGACTGCGGCCTGACGGGTCAGGATTGGGTCCAAGAAAACGCCGCGGATGTCGTGCAGGTTTGCGAGCTCATCTATAGCCGCGCTTCCGCCCAGAAATCCCGCTGGGTCCTCTGCGTGCCCGAAGCCTCCCCGGTCCAGACCGCGAAGGACCTCGCCGGCAAGCGCGTCGCGACCGAACTCGTCGAGACGACGCGGCGCTGGTTCAAGGCCCAAGGCGTCGAGTGCGAAGTCGAATTCTCCTGGGGCGCCACCGAAGTGAAGGTGCCCGAGCTCGCCGATGCGATTGTCGACATCACGGAGACGGGTTCCTCGATCAAGGCGAACAAGTTGCGCATCGTCGCCCAACTCATGGAAACGACGACCGTGCTCGTCGCGAACAAAGCCGCGTGGGCGAATCCCGCCAAACGCGCGAAGATCGAACAGATTGTGCTGATGCTGCAAGGCGCCCTGGCGGCCCAACACATGGTCGGCCTCAAGTTCAACCTCCCGAAGGCCAAGCTCGACCAAGTCGCCGCCGCCCTGCCCGCCTTACGTAACCCGACGGTTTCGCCGCTCAGCAACCCCGAGTGGATTGCGGTCGAAACGATCATCGACGCCCGCCAGGCGCGCGAGTTCATCCCGACGCTCAAGGCCGCTGGCGCGGAAGGCATCGTGGAGTATCCGATCAACAAGCTCGTCTACTGAAGTGCCATGGCTGACTCCGTCCGCGTCGGTCTGATCCAACTCACCGCCGAAGACACGCCGGCCGCGAATGTCCGGAAGACCATCCCGCGCATCGAAGAAGCCGCGGCGAAGGGCGCGAAAATTATCGGCCTACAGGAGATGTTCACGACGAAGTACTTCTGCATCACGCAGGACCCGCGGAACTTCGACCTCGCCGAGCCCATCGAAACTGGACCGTCCGTGACCGAACTCGCGAAAGTCGCGAAGCGCCTCGGGGTCGTCATCGTCGCCCCCCTCTTCGAAGCGCGCGGTAGCGAGGTCTACCATAACACCGCCGCCGTCATCGATGCCGACGGCAGCGTCCTCGGCAAGTACCGGAAGATGCACATCCCGCAGGACCCGGGCTTCGAAGAAAAATTCTATTTCACGCCCGGCGACCTCGGCTTCCGGAGTTGGCAGACCGCGCACGGGAAGATCGGCGTCCTCATCTGCTGGGACCAATGGTACCCCGAGGCCGCACGCCTCACCGCCCTCGCGGGCGCCGACATCCTCTTCTACCCGACCGCCATCGGCTGGCTCCCGGAAGAAAAGGCCGCCTTCGGTCGGGCCCAGCATAATGCCTGGGAAACCGTCCAGCGCGGCCATGGCGTTGCTAACGGCTGCTACATCGCCGCGACTAACCGCGTCGGCACCGAGGGCCGCACCCAGTTCTGGGGCCAAAGCTTCGTTTCCGACCCCTACGGCGAAATCGTCGCGCGCGCCTCAACCGACCAGGAAGAAGTCCTGCTGGCGGACTGCGACCTCGCCAAGCAGCGCGAATTCCGCCGCATCTGGCCCTTCTTCCGCGACCGCCGCATAGACGCCTACGGCGACCTGACGCGCCGCTTGCGCGACTGACCTTACGCATGTCCACGCCTCGCTCCCTCGGTTTCCGCATGCCTGCGGAATGGGAACCTCAGTCCGCCACTTGGCTGTCATGGCCCTCGAACCCGGCGCTGTGGCCCGGCCACTACGACCTGATCCCCGCGAAGTTTGCGGAGTTCGCCGCCGCCATCGCCGAATTCCAGCCCGTCAAGATCAACGCCGCGGGCAAACTCCGCGCCGAAGCCGAATACGCCCTCAAGGCGGCCAAGGCGGACCTCTCGGTCATTGAATTAACGGATATCGCCACGGACGACGTGTGGTGCCGCGACCACGGTCCGATCTTCGTGAAGAACGATGCGACCCAGGAACTCGCCCTCACCGACTGGGAATTCCACGGCTGGGGCGGGAAGTTTGAGGCTTCGCTCGACAACCAAGTCCCCGGTAAGGTTGCCGCGCGGCTCGGCCTCAAGAAGTTCAGCTACCCGTTTGAACTCGAAGGCGGCGGCATCGAAGTCTCGGGCGACGGCCTGCTGCTCACGACCGAAGCCGTGCAGAACAACCCGAACCGGGCCGAAGGCCGCGACGATGCTGCGTTCCATGCCGCCATCCGCGACGGCCTCGCCGTCGATGAACTCTTGTGGATCGGGGAAGGCCTCGCCAACGATGACACGGATGGCCACATCGACAACCTCGCGCGCTTCATCGCCCCGCGCACGATTCTCGCGGTGACTGAAGCCAACAAGGCCTCGCCGAACTACGCCCCGCTCCAGCAAAACCTCAAACGCTTGCGCGAGATGCGCCCGCGCCAGCAGCGCCTCGACGTCATCGAGCTCCCGATGCCGGAGCCGATCCGTTTGGCCGGCCGCGACCTCCCGCCGAGCCACGCCAACTTCCTCATCGTCAACGATGGCGTCCTTGTGCCGCTCTACGGCCAAGACTCCGATAAGCTCGCACTCGGCATCATCGCCGACTGCTTCCCCGGACGAAAGATTGTGGGCCTCGACTGCCGCTTGCTGCTGATCGAAGGCGGCGCCCTGCATTGCCTCAGCCAGCAGCAGCCGGCATGAGCGCGGCGGAGCCGGCAAGCTGGCATGGTGACACGGGGACATGAGAGGGCAGTGCAAAAGTGCAAAGGTGAATGATGATCGGTCTTGATTGATGCAGCCATCCGTCATCGACCCAGCCATTGATGTCGCTTACTTCTTCGGCTGAATCTTCGCGGCGCAGCCGCAATCCCCAGCGCAGCCGCCTTCTTTGCGGCGACGCGCCGCCGCCAACCAGCGACGCACGAGCCAGCCTCCGGCGAAGCCGACCACGATGCCCACGATGATTGTTTCGAGGGTCATGTAAGACGGATGACGACTTGGTAGACGGCGACGGCCATGAGCCAGGCCAGGGCCGTCATGTAGACAAAAGAGATGGCCGCCCACTTCCAGCCACCCGTCTCTTGGGCCAGCGTGGCGATGGTCGGGCCGCACTGCGAGCAGAGCGCAAAGAACACCATCAAGGCGAGCACCGCCGCGAGCGAGAAAATCGGCGTACCCACGCGTGGACCCTCGGTCCACTTCGCGTCGAACATCACCTGCTGCAGGTGCTTGCTGTCGGCCTTGGCGCCTTCACCGACGGAATAAGTCACCCCCAGGGTCGAGACGATGACCTCGCGGGCGGGGAAGCTGGCGAGGACGCCGACGGTGATCTTCCAGTCAAAACCGCAGGGGTCGAAGATGGGCTGCACGGCCTTACCGAAGCGCCCCATGTAGGACTGCTCGACATAGGCCGCCTGGACGCGGGCCGCGACGACCTCGGCGCCGACGGAATCCCCATTGGCCCGGATGCGTTGCTCGACGGCTGGATCGCGCGGGAAATAGGACAACGCCCAGACGATGATGGTGATGGCGAAGATGACCGTGCCGGCCTTGGAGACGAACTCGGCCGCATTCTGCCACATGCGCCACAGGACGTCCCGCGGCTTGGGCATCTGATAGCGCGGCAACTCCAGCACGAACGGTTGCGGCTTCACCTTGAGCACGAAGCGGGTCAGCACGAACGCGGTGGGGACGGCGAAGAGCAACCCGACGCAATGCATGCCGACCATGACCACCGATTCCCAACCCGCCCCGTATTTCGGAAGGATGAAGGCAGCGCACATCAACGCATAGATGGGAAAGCGGGCCGAGCAGCTCATGAACGGCACGGCGAAAGCGGTCGCCAAGCGGGCCTTCGGGTCCTCGATGGTCCGGGTGGAGAGGATGCCGGGGATCGCGCAAGCGAAGCCCGACAGCATCGGCACGAAACTCTTCCCGTTGAGGCCGCACCAACTGAAGAGGCGATCCATGATGAACGCGGCCCGCGCCATGTAGCCACTGTCCTCGAGGATACTGACAAACAAGAAGAGGATGAGAATCTGCGGTAGGAACGCGAGGAACGCCCCCACCCCGCCAATCATGCCGTCCGTGACCAAGCTTTGGAGCATCGGCATGCTATCCAGGCTCGGTGCCACCACGGCCTTGAGCCAATCGACGCCCCCGGAGATCCATTGCATCGGGAACTTCGCCAACCAGAAGACGGAGGCGAACATGCCGAGCATAATGCCGGCGAAGACCATCGGCCCGAGCACGCGGTGGAGGAGGACTTGATCCACCGCAGCACTGCCACCGGTACGGTTACCGCCGCCTTGGACGACGCCTTCTAAGAGTTTACGCAGGCGCTCGTAATGGATGAGCGGCTCCGCCGCTAAAGGATTATAGCCGGCCCGGCGGACCTTGTCGCGGGCGGCGCGGATGACGGCATCGCGGCGCGGGGCCGCCCACCCTAAGCGCTGCCCCACGGAGGTCGTGGAATCAAATAAGAGCCGCTCCACATCGGCCCGACCTGGGGCGCGACCGATATCGGCGGCCACCCCCGCGGCGACGTCAGCCATCGCTTCTTCGACTAAGGCTGGCCACTCGACGGCGGGCATACGGACACGCTGGACGAGGGCTTCACCGATGGCGCGGCGGACGCCGGCGATGCCTTCGCCCTTCCAAGCAGAAGTAAGCACCACTGGGACGCCGCCTAAGCGGCGCGAGAGTAACTCCGTGTCGATCTTGAGGCCTTGCTCGGCGGCGACGTCAGCCTGGTTGAGGACGAGCACGACTGGCAGCGCCAACTCCGACAGCTGCGACGCTAAGAATAGATTACGTAGCAGGTTGGTTGCATCGACCACCACGACCACCGCATCGGGTCGATGGTCAGCGGCGAGGTGTCCCGAAAGCGCATCGATGACGACCTGCTCGTCAGGCGAGGCCGCGGAAAGCGAATACAATCCCGGTAGGTCAATCAGCTCGACCTTGGTCCCGTTGCCACAATCGCACTGACCCGATTTACGGGCCACCGTCACCCCTGGATAGTTGCCGACACGCTGCCGCAAGCCCGTCAACGCGTTGAACAAGGTCGACTTCCCGGTGTTCGGGTTACCGACCAAAGCAACCGTGAGGCTGGGCTCGGTGGCGCTCATGCTTGGGGGCGAGGCCGCTGGACGGGACAATCCGCCGCCACGTCGATGAGGATATTCTGGGCTTCGGTCAGGCGCAGGCTCACGACCTGCCCCGCGAACTCGATCGCCAACGGGTCGCCCAAGGGGGCTTTACGAACCAACTTAAGCACCATCCCGGGAAGTAACCCCAGGGCCATGAGACGCTGATCCACCGACCGCTCAGGGTTGAGGGACGTCAATTTGCCGTATTGGCCGGGCAGCAATTGGGACAGCGGGGTCACGCTTATTGAGAATGGTTCTCAAGAAGTTATGGGCGAGGGGGGCGTTGTCAACGCCTGCCTAGGGGTTTTGGGCAAATGCGTTGCCTGCTTCGGGGGGCTTTGGCTCTCTCTTATAGCCCCCTACCCCATGAAAACACCCCTCCCCATCCCGGACCCAACCCCACACGTCCCGGAGGAGCTACACACGGGGGGCATCGGCGGCCACCCCAAGGGCTTGAGCAACCTCTTCTTTGCGGAGCTCTGGGAGCGCTTCTCGTACTACGGGATGCGGGCCTTGTTAATGCTCTTCATGATCGCCCCGATGGCGGCCGGCGGCCTGGGCTTCACGCAGCCGCAGGCGTCCTCGGTCTACGGCAACTATGTCATGTCGAGTTACATGCTCTGCATCCTCGGCGGCTTCATCGCGGACAATTTCATCGGCGCTCGCCGGGCGGTGCTTATCGGGGGCTTCATCATCACCGCCGGACACTACACCCTCGCGCTGAACTCGGTGGCCACCTTCTACGTGGGCCTCGTCCTCATCGCGGTGGGCACCGGCCTCCTCAAGCCGAGCATCAGTACGCTCGTCGGCGGACTTTATGCCCGCACGGACGCACGGCGCGACGCCGGCTTCTCGCTTTTCTACATGGGCATCAACATCGGGGCCTTCGCCGCGCCCTTAGTGACCGGTTACCTCGCACAAGATGAAGGCTTCAAACAGGTCTTAGTCGGCTGGGGGCTCGACCCGTTGCACTCTTGGCATTGGGGCTTCGGTGCCGCTGGCGTTGGCATGACGCTCGGCATGTGGGTCTACGTTCGGCGCCTCAACTGGATCCGCCACGTCGGTGACGCCCCCGAAGCCCACCACAAACGTCCGTGGGAACGCCTCGCACTCGTGGCCCTCGGCACGATTGCCCTGCTCTACTTAATGATGAAGTCAGACGAATACATCTGGCTCGCTTACACGATCTACTCCCTCCCCGTGCTCGTCGTCCTCTACTTCGGCGTCTTCCGCAAGGACGAGGATAGTAAGCGCATCGCCGCCATTGGCGTGTTCTTCATCGCGGCCGTCCTATTCTGGGCGGTCTTCGAACAAGCGGGGACGACCCTGACGTTATTCGCGGATGAACTCACGCGCACCGAGATTCTCGGTCAGCCTTTCCCTTCCTCGTGGTTCCAATCCGTCAACGCGCTCTTCGTCATCGCCCTCGCCCCGGTCTTCGCGTGGCTCTGGGTCACCCTCGGCACCCGCCAGCCTTCGGTCGCCCTGAAGTTTGTCTTTGGACTCATCTTCCTCGGGCTCTCCTTCGCCCTCATGGTGCCGGCCGCGCAAGGCATCGTCGCCGGCAAGGTGAGCCCGTGGTGGCTCATCGGCGTCTACTTCCTGCAGACGCTTGGCGAAATGTGCCTGAGCCCGGTCGGCCTGAGCACCATGAGCAAACTGGCGCCCGCACGTCTCACTGGCCTAGTCCTCGGCGTCTGGTTCCTCGCGACGGCGCTCGGGAATAAACTCTCGGGCACGTTGTCCGCCGATTTCCCGTCGAAGGATCCCGTCGCCCTTTCGCACTTCTTTAGCAACCAAGCCTACGTCGTCGGTGCCGTGGCCCTCGTGCTGCTCGCCTTGGTGCCGTGGGTGCGCCACTTGATGGGCAAGGAGCATCACTAAACCGTGCAGCCGGAACCGTTCATCGAAGGTCCCCCGCCGGAAGAGACGCCCACGCTACTCCGGCTTTGGTTCGCGGTGGCCCTCCTCGCCGTGGGGGTCGCGGTGCTCATCGCGGTCGCGGCCTACTGCTGGCCGATGATCGGCGAAGGCTTCTTCGTCCATGAACCAGCGAAGGCGACGATTCAAGGCCGGGACGTGCGTATCCTTCATGACCGAGACGGCCAGCGGACGGAAACCTACTACCTCGTCGCCTGGACTGATGACCGCGGTCGAGCGCAGAAGGGCAATCTCCAGACTGTCTGGCGGTCGTTTGCACCCGGAGCCGAGCTAAACGTACGGTATGCGCTGAAGCCGAATGGTGAGGCAGCTGAAGTGTGGCCGGCCGATCCAGACCTCATCTGGATTGGGCCACTGGTGTTCTTCCTCTCGGCCGCGGTGACGACCATCCTCTTGTTTGCGCAGCGACTAAGCGAGGCACTCAGAGCGTCGCGTCCACCTGCACCGAGACTGGGCAGTGATCCGACCCCGTGACCTGATCATGAATCTCGGGCTGTGTGAATTTTAGGCCATCCGAAGTCAGGCAGTAATCTAAGCGCCACCCGATATTGCGGGCGCGGATACCTGGCCGATAGCTCCACCAGCTATAACGCTGCGCAAGTTTCGGGAACTGCGCGCGGAAGGTATCGGTGAAGCCATGATCATTGAGCAACGTCCCGAAGGATTCGCGCTCCTCGTCCGTGAAGCCAGCGTTGCGGCGATTGGTGGCGGGGTTCGCCAAATCGATCTCGGCGTGGGCGACGTTGAGGTCACCACAGACGACGACGGGCTTCTTCTTCGCTAGCTTTGCGAGGTACTTACGGAAATCCGCATCCCACTGCAGGCGATAGTCGAGGCGTTCCAGTTCGCGCTGCGAATTAGGGACGTAGGCGCTAAGGACATAGCAGCCGACGAACTCGGCGGTGACCACGCGGCCTTCGCGCGGGTGGTCGCCGGGGAAGTCGGTCACGACGGACAACGGGGCGGTCTTGGACAAAATAGCCGTTCCGGAGTAGCCCTTCTTTTCGGCTTCATGCCAGAACTGATGCGGGAACGCCAAGCCCAGCGTCGACGCCGTGGCCGTCTCGCACTTTGTTTCCTGCAGGCAGAG
>CAIYEN010000138.1 GCA_903925205.1 uncultured Opitutia bacterium
CTTATCCTCGAAGACACCGATGGCGACGGCAAGGCCGATAAGGCAATACGCTTCGCCGAGGGCCTGACGATGCCGATGGGCTTTGAATTTGCCCCCGCCGAAGTGGGGGGCGGTATCTATGTACTCGAGAGTACCCAGCTCGTGCACCTACCCGACCGTAATCACGATGACCACGCCGATGGTCGCACCGTCTTGTTGAGCGGCTTCGGCACAGGCGACACGCATCAAGACGCTAATTCGCTGCGCTGGGGTCCCGATGGCTCCTTGTGGTTCACCCAAGGCTACCATATCTGGTCCTACGTCGAAACCCCGCACGGCCTCGCGGAACTCAACCGGAGCGGCGTCTGGCGCTTCAACCCTCGGACACTCCAACTGAATTCGTTTCTCAACGAGAGCGCAGCGGGGCTGAACTGCTGGGGTACAGCGTGGGACGAATATGGTCAGACATTCCATGGCAGCGGGGCCGACACGCCACTCTGGCACACGACCCCCGGGCTAATTCCCACCTTACACGCCTTGCCTTTACCGACGGCCCTCGCGGTTTCGCGCGGCAAAAGCATGGAGCCAGAATTCCTCGGAGGGAGTCACTTGCCGCCTGACCTGTCCGGCGTGCTGCTAAAGAGCACTTACTTCACAAGTCAGGTCCAACTCTACCGCCTTCGCGATCAAGGGTCTTCGTTCGCGACCACTGACCTCGGCGACTTAATGTCCGGCGGCAAAGAATTCCGCCCCGTGGAATCACGAGTCGGACCCGATGGTAGCCTCTTCGTCGCCGACTGGCTCAACCCCGTCATCGGCCATTACCAAGCGAGCTACCGCGACCCACGCCGCGATCTTTCACACGGCCGCATCTGGCGCCTGTCCGCGCTAGGCCGACCGCTCGTGACCAAGACCGACTTCACCCATGCCCGCGTAGACGACTTGGTCGGTCACCTTTCCTCCCAGGAGCCCTGGGAACGTGCCACGGCGAAGAGCCTGCTTTACCGTCTACCCGCCAAGGAAGTCTTAACGGCCCTCAGCAAGGTCGACCTCGCACAGGCTGACCTACGATTACTCTACGAACTGAGCGGCGTCTTCGCTGCACACGAATCCCCGCAACCGGTCATCGTTCAGCGCATGCTGTCGTCCGCCGACTTCCATTGGCGAGCGTGGGGCGCCCACCTCCTCTGCACGTGGGGACCAGAGCTCCCCGCGACTTTAACCTGGCTCGAAAAGGCTGTGCGCGACGAACACCCACGCGTCCGCCTCGAGGCCGTCGTCGCTTGCGGATGGCAAGCCCGCCAAGGCACGGCCGCGGTGCAACTCGCCTGCCGCGCGCTGGACCAGCCAATGGATCCTGCGTTGCACCACGCCCTCACGCTGACCATCCACGCGCTGGCACCGACGTGGAAGCCCGACCTCCTTGCGGGTAAACTCGGCTCGCAGGTACGCCTCGACAGCCTCGCCCACCTCATCGTTACGGCGAACGACCCCCAACTGCTCATCCAGACGCGGGTGTTGGCGGAAGCGGCTTCCTTCCCCGCCACCCGTGAGACTTTATTTGCGGTGTTGGTCAAATCAGGCACCGCCGACGATGCCCACGTCGCCTTGGAACGTTCCCGGTCCGCACCCGTCGTTTTGCTGGCCTTGACTGAACGCGCCCAGCTCAAGCCGACCGAAGACTACACAGCCATTGTCCGGACGTTGCTGGCGGGCACCAGCCAAGCCCAACAAGCGGCCCTCCGCATCGTCGCCACGACCCGCAAAGAGCATGGCCAAACGGCCACCTTGAATGCCCTCTGGAAAACGAACACCCTCCCCGCGGAGATTCGTGGTCCGCTGTTACGTGCCCTCGCCCGCTCACGCGGCAAGGCCTTTATCACGGAACTCTCCGCCTACCTCCGCGACCAGGCCATCCGCGACGAGGCCCTCGCCGCCCTCACCGAACTGGACATGACTGCGGGCGCCGTCGAGGCTTCCAGTCGTCTTCGGACGCTACCGGTAGGCGAGCCCGTCGCCCCACTCCTCCAAGGCCACCTTGGGCTCAAGACCGGCTCCCAAGCACTGGCCACCGCGCTGGCCGCAAACCCTCCGGGCCCTGACCAAGCCCGCCAAGCCTTGGCGTGGCTGGCACAAATCGGCCGCGACGACGCCGAACTCCGGCTGGCCTTACAACAGGCGGCTGGCTTCCAGACCGCCGGGGCCGTCTTTAGTGAAGCCCTCGTCAAACAGCTGATTGGTCAGGCCGATTCCAACGGCAATGCCCAGCGGGGTGAATTGCTTTTTAAGGCGGCACAATCGGCCTGCCTGAGCTGTCACAAGGTTGGTGATCTCGGCGGCGCTATCGGCCCCGACCTCAGTGCACTCGGACGGGCACAAACCAAAGAGGCCATCGTGGAGTCGGTCCTCTGGCCCAAGCGCCAGGTCAAAGAAGGGTTCATGCTGACCGTCATTGCGACGAAGGACGGCCGGACCTTACAAGGATACCGCACTAGCGAATCTTCCGAAACGCTGACACTTCGTGACTTTACGGCGAACGCCTTGGTCTCCGTCTCCAAGCGCGAACTCTCCGCCCGCAACGACGCCGGCAGCATCATGCCAGACGGCCTCACCGACCGCCTGAACTCCGCCGAGCTGGCCGACCTGCTCCGCTACCTCTTCGAACTGAAGTAGCCGTGGACTACCACGGATTATAGCGGATGCCGAAGAGCGCCAAGATGGCTAAGCCTAAGGCCGCCATCGCAGGAATAAAGAAGGGGTCGTAGTAGTCGGATGCGCGGGGCTTCTTCTCGAGCACCACGACTTTCTTCATCTCGTCAATGCGCTTGAAGACGGCATTCAAGGCTTCCGGCGTCACGGCCCCCCAGGCGTCACCACCCGAAGCCTGCGCGATCCCAACGAGTGAAGGTGTCACTGGCTGGTCGATCAGGAAAATCACAAACACCTTGATGCGCTTCGCCTGCAGGTCGGCGATAATCGCGCTGTCCTTCGGCGGCATGATGTCGCTGCTCAAGCCATCCGTTAGCAGGATAATCATACGGTCACCAGTCTTCGCTTGGTCCAGCAGGTCAGCAGCCCCATAGAGCGCCTTACCGACGAAGGTGTTACCCCAAAACTCGTCGGGGAAGACGTTGGGTGAAACGAACGGCTTCGAGAGAATGATTGATTCGGTATCCAGCGTGAGGGGTACCCAGTGCACAAAACTGCGGGAAAAGACCGTCAGCCCAAAAGCGTCCCCCTTGCGGTAGTGCAGAAATTGCTCAATGGACGCCATCGCCGAATCGAAACGGGAGTTGAGCTTGCCATTCTGAGGGCCGTGCGGGGAACGCATGCTGCCCGAGTTATCCAAAACAATCTGAACATTCGTCAGCTGGCGCTCGACTTCCGGGGGATTGAAGATGACGGGGTGCGCCAAGAACAGGATTGCCACGGCAAGTAGGCCAGCGGGCAAGCAGTTCGCGCTATTGATAAGGAACTGCCAGAAACGGCCGCGGCGGACCTTCGCGTGGTCAAAGGGCATCGCCAACGGCTGCCCCGGACGAACCCATTCCCAGAAGGCAAGAATGACCGGAATGGCGAGGAGCGCCAAAAGTTTGGGATAAAGAAAGGTCATGGGACGATAGCGCGCACCGGCGCTTGGGCATGCGGGGCGACGAGGGTGGCGATTTCTTCAACGGTCACCACGGAATCACGGCGATAGAGCCAAGCCTGCAGGCGACGGAGGTCTTCCGCCGTGCGGCCATCTTTAGCCACGGCCGCCAACACTTCCGCCATGGGGGCATCGGTCCGTAAGAGCCCGGCTCGCCAGCAGCGGAGCAAGATCATCTCCATGCGGGCTTGCCCCGCGGCATCGAGGGATCCCTCGCGGAGCTTGGCCAAGAGGCCGTGCAGTTCTTCGGCTTCCGTCAAGGGAGGGACGACCGGAGCCAGCTCCAAGCGCTTGGGGCGACCCAAGAAGATTAATGGGTAGAGACAAGCCAGCCACACGCAGCCCAAGAACATCAACTTCGTGTAGTACCGACCGCCGACCTGCACGCCGACTTGTTCGGTCTCCTTAATGCGTGCCTCCAGCTCCTTCGACATCTTCGGGTCACCATGGAACTTGAAAATTGGGAGTCCTGCGGGCACGACGCCGCTCTCGCTGGCTAAATAATCGCGCAGGTCGTAGTCGCCTTCACGGTTCACGAGGTAGCGGACGTCGTAGACGCGGCCCCCGGGGGCACCGGTGACCTGGGCAATCCGCACATTGACGGCCACGCCCCACTTGAAGGGCTTCACGGCCAACTCGGGGCCGCCATAAGTGATGATGGCCGCCTGCTCGACGCCCAGGGGGACATTCAAGAGGTCATCCTTACGGGTCAGCCACCAAGCCAAAGGCAGACCGACGACGATGGCCAAGGAGGCCCACGGGACCCAGCGACGATTAAAGAATGCAAGTGCTGCTGACATGATCAACGGACGCTCCGGGCCGACTGGCCACGGTGCTGCAAGAAGTGCGCGAGGGGCGCAAGGATCGGACGGTCCGTGCGCAGGTGAAGGTAATCGACGGCAAAGCGGCTGAGCTCGGCTTTCCACGCCGAGGTGTCAACGAACGGGCGGCCACCACGGCCGATAAAGGCCTCCCCCGATTCCGCTTCGACGCCACGGAAGAAGCCTGAACCCTGCACGCCACGTTCGGCGGGGTCTTCGAGATGCAGCGCGACACAGTCGTTGCGCTGGGCCAAGACCTGCAAGGCCTCCAGCGACCCCGGGTCGTGCAGGTCGCTCAGCACAATCACGGTCGTGCGCCGCGTCAGCGAGGGTGAGAGTTCACGGGCACGCTTCGCTAACGACGTGGCTTCCCGGAAGTCATGCTGGCGCAACTGGTGCGACCATTCCAAGACGGTGGTGCGCGAAAGCGTGGGGCGAATGTGCAATTCGCGAGCGCCACAACCCAATAAACCCACAGGGGTAACGTTGCCCTGCGCAGCGAGACCAATGCCCGCGGCGATGCGTACGGCCCATGCATACTTACTGAGCGTCTGCGAAGACACACACATGGACGCCGAGGTATCGACGAGGAGATACAACGGGACTTGCTTCGGCTCTTCGTATTCCTTGACGAACAACTTACGCATCCGGGCGGAGAGCTTCCAGTCGATGAACTTCACCGGATCGCCGGCGACGTACGGACGGGACTGGGCGAACTCCAAGCCTGCGCCATGGAAGACCGACTGCTCCTGGCCGAAGCGCAGGCTGTTGGCCAACTGTCGGACAGCCACCTCGAAGTCCCGCGCATCGACGGGATCGTGGGCAAGGATGGCTTGGCGACGCATGTTCAGAGAGTGAGGTAAATCCAGCCAGGCTGGCTCAGCCCAGGCCGGCCAAGATGCTTTGCAGCACCTTCGGACCGGTGTGACCGGCCGCCGAGGCTTCGTAGCTCACGCGGATACGGTGAAGCACCACGTCCTCCGCGAGGTCAAAGAGGTCCTCGGGGGTGACGTAGTCGCGACCATGAATGACCGCGCGAGCACGGGCGGCATTGACGAGCGCCAAGCCGGCACGCGGCGAACACCCGAAGTCGAGGAGCTTGGATTCACGGGTCCGACGGACGAGTTCCACCGAATGCTTGAGGAAGACTTCGCTGACATGGACCTGCTGAACGGACTCCATGGCCGCCACCAAGTCGGCGGCCGTGCCGACCGGAGAGCCATCGATCATGTCAAACGCGGTCTTGGGCACCGCCCCACCCTCTTCCTTGCGGAGCCCCATGCCGAGCTGACGGCGCAGGATATCCTGTTCTTCGTCGCGGCCCGGGTAACCGAGGCGGTGCAGGAGCATAAACCGGTCCAACTGCGCTTCCGGCAGTTCGAACGTACCCGACTGCTCGACGGGGTTCTGCGTGGCGATGACCAGGAAAGGCGTCGGGAGCTTCATACTCTGGCCACCGAGGGTGACCTTGCGCTCTTGCATGGCTTCGAGCATGGCGCCCTGCACCTTCGGGGCGGCCCGATTGATTTCATCCGCCAGCAGTAGGTTCGTGAAGACCGGCCCACGGTGAATCCGGAATTCGCCGGTCTTCTGGTCCACGACCTCGGAGCCCAGGATATCCGACGGCAACATATCGACCGTGAACTGGATGCGCTTAAAGTCGAGGTGGATGGCCTTAGCGACGGTATTGACCAGCAGCGTCTTCGCGAGGCCGGGCATACCTTGGAGGAGCAAGTGCCCGCCCGTGAGGAGCGCGATCATCACGCGTTCAACGACGACATCTTGGCCGACGACGACCAAGCCGACGCGTTCACGCACGGCGCCGACGAACTTTTGGGAGGATTGGGTAGAGGACATGGGACTAAAGGGGGTTAGGGGATGGGGTTAAGGGGATGGGGAATCGTTCAAGGCTTAGCGGAGTTGTTTCAGCCACTTTTGGAGGATGGCACGGAGCTCGGGTTCACCCAACGTGCTGGCGCCGTTAAAGCAGCCTTGCTGAATGTGGGCCAGGTCCTGAGCGAGCTCGCCCTTCTGGCTGGCATTTAAGGGGATGAGCGGGCTGGCACTATAGCGACGCAGGAAGGCCGCGGCGGCAAAACCGTCGACCTCCGCGGGCATCTGGAAGACCTCGCGCGCCAGCGGACCAACCGGTCCTTTCGGGCCACCGCGCAAACCGAAGAACAAGCCGAGGCCAAGCAAAGCGACGAGGCTGCCCAGCGTTGGCCAGAACCATGGGCTAGTCGGAGCCGGCGGAATGATTCCACTGCCCGGCAAGGTGCGCTGACGGTCCAGACGAACGGAGGCCTTCGGTAGGACCTTGAGGTCCATGTCCTCATAGGTCCGCCAGATGGCGCCGTTGGCCGTATTCTTCAACGGAGCAAAGGGCACTTCCGTCGCCTTATCGGCCGCGCGGATCGCATCTCCATCCAGGGAGATAATCCAATGACGCTCCGAGCGGGCGGTCACCTGCTCGCCCCACGTGTTGAGTTCTTTAATCTGCAGGCCTTCATTGGCACCAACCTGACGGACCGCGGCCACCCGCTTCACGATATCAAGGTCGACCAAGTCATCGAGGTCCGGCACCAAGCCCGTCCCCGTTGCGAGGATATCTAAGTTGAGTTGGCCATTGATGCCAAACTGACGGGTGTCGAGGGTCTGCGTGACTTCGACGCGGCCCGCCGGACGTGGACCTACCGACGTGGGGGAAACCTTGAGCAGGGTCTCCGCGGAGACAGCGGGCACGGTGACTGGCCCCGAGAGGTCGATGAACTTCAAATCGAGCTTCACCGGCGGGACTTTATCGACACTCGCATCCTTGGCGCGCACGAGCACATACGCCATGACCGTCTCTTCCCAGCCGGGACGAGCAGTCGCCCGCGGTTTCACATCAGGGGTCGCAAAGGTGATCGAGCGGACCACGAAAAACGGGGAGAGCGCGTCCATCAGATCCATCTCAAACTCATCGCGGGGACCTTGGGTATCGCGGCCCTTCTTGGTGGCTGGACCCCGGCGCTTATTCTTCGCCGCAATGGAAGCGGCATCGTTTGTGAGGTACTGGCCGAGCTTCGCCACGCGGCCCATGGCCTCGGTGTGAATCACACTGACGAAGATACCGAACTCCTGGTTGGCCCCAACGGTATTCGGACCATCCAGCCGGGTCTGGACGCGGACTTCGCTCAAGAGTTCGTCGAGGTAGGTGGCCCGCTTCTGGAGTGCCATCGTGAACGGGTCGTCCTTGGTGACCACCAAAGCCGCCGCGAGGTAACGGTACTTGACGTCCTCATGCAAAGGGTCGCGCTCATCGGTGAGGCGGGCGTTAAGCGTCTTCGCTAAGAGGTTCATGTGCGTCTGGGCGGCCTTACCAGGCAAGCCTTGGATGCTGGTACGAATCTTTTGGAGGCCGGCACGGTTCACGGTCTTGGCCAAGTTAACCGTATTATTGTGACCAATGCCGACCAGGGCGTTGAACCACACGAGGTAAGGCTCGATGGATTGGCTCGTGCCGCCGTTGCGGATAATCTCACGGCCATAGGCGTCTGCGCCTTTCTGGAAGTACTCGAGGGCCTGCAGGCTGCGTTCCTTCATGTTCGCCACGCGCTTCGCAGGCTCCACCGGGGCGAGCTCCTGGAGGTACTCAAAATCGGACCAATCGTTCAGCACCTGGCCGCCGAAGATCAACGCCCGGGAGGACGTCGGGTGATTTTTAGTCCACGCGTCCACCATCGTAACCAAGGAAGCGTAGGTGCCTTGGACCATTTCATAAGTCTGCTGGTCTGTGCGGCGAGTGAGCATACTCCGCTGCAAGTCCGGCCGGCGCCAGCGCTCCGAAAGGTTCGTGTGCATCCGAGCGGTCAGGAGGAAGAATACCTGCTCATCCATCTGCGCGGCTGGCCCAAAGACCTTCTCGATGTGCGACTCGCGGTAGGCTTCAGCGTTGCTGTAAGCTTGGTCAAAGGCGGCGACAATCTTGCCTTGATCGCGCGGGGTGACCTTCGCCGCACGGAAGAGCGCCATCATCTTTGCCAAGCTATCAATATTACGCTCCATCATGACCGGCGTCACCGGGATACGGGCGTCTTCGGGGAGGCCGTACTTACGGCGCAGTTCTTCCGGGACCAAAGGATTGTGCGCCTGCGACCAGGCCGAGAGGAAATCTTCCGCCAAGGCCACGCCGGCCGAAGGATGGCGTTTGGCGAGTTCCGTGATGCGATCGGCGGCCGCTTCAAAGTTAGCGCTCGCAATCACCGCCCGCGACAGGCTGGCGTCGAGGCGGTCACGGGTATCAGCACCGAGTACCGCTAACCATTTGCCCATCGGGGCGAGGCCCAGCAGTTCCTCGGCCTCAATGGCGGTGGAGCCATTATTGCCGCCCCGGGTGCGCCGATTGGCGAGGGCCGCGCGCTGGGCAAAGGTCGCCTCTACTTCATTCATCCACTCATCAGCCATCGCTACGAGCAATGGATTCCAGGGGCTGGCGGTAGCATCGGCATGGTTGGCGACGAGGGTCGCAAGGACCGACTGGGCACGGAGGTTTTCGACGCGAATCGCTGGCTCGGAGCGAGCGTCGGTCTGCATCTTGCGCTGGAGGCCGGCGATGAGGCGAACGGCGACATCAGGCTTCGTCCGAATCAAGTCGCGGAAGAAACTGTCGAGGTTGGCGGGCTGCACCTGCGTCATCACGCGGGCAAGGTTACCAGCCGCCTTCGTCTTATCCCAGTCATTGACCTTATCGCGGTTCAGGATGGCGACATTTTCGTCCCAGACCTTTTGAATCTGCTCGCGCTGGGCGAACTCGCTCGCCTGTTCAGCGGAGAGGAAGGCGGCGACCTCTTGGCGCAAAGCCTCATCTTTAATGTCATCGAGACGCTCGCGTTCGGGCAGGTAAGCCAGCGCCAATTCCTTGAAGCCACCGGCGAGCAGCACGCGACCAGCGGCGAGACGACGGGCGGGGTCCTTCCCGCCTAGTTTCGCGGTCCCGCGGCGCAGGCGTTCGGCCAACCAGAAGGATTCTGTCGGCGGGACGCTATTCGACAGTAACTCACCGACCTTGCGGAGTTCGGCGTCGTTCAGTTCCCCTGGCAACGCATCCACCAAAGCCAGGATGTCATCCAGTTTCATGCCACTCTTCTGGCGCTCCGTCAGGTCAGCGAGCATCTTATCGAAGATGCGGCGCGAAAGGTCCGGCGGCAGTTGGCTCAGTTCGGCGCGGATTTGCGTCCAGTCGCCGAGACGGAAACTATGCAAGAAACGGGTATCTGCGGCCGTGGAGGCCTCAATCTTACTGGCGCGTTCGAGGGCGGTAAAAACCTCCGAGAGGTCGCGGGAGAACTTGTGGTTGAGCAGGTTCTCGTACTGCGCCTGCGTCTTGGGGTCGAGCGCGGCGGCGGTCTGCGCGGAGGCCAGCGGTGCCAGCGTGAGCAAGGCGAGAAGGAGGCCGCAAGGGAGCGTGGTTCGCATGGAAGTTAGGGGGTGTTTTAGAAAGGAGGGGGATTAGGAACCTTCGGGCAGTTTAAATTCATTAAGCGTCGCCCGGGCGTCGGTCTTCTCGATCGGCTTGGGCTCGGGGCCGGGCTTGGAATCGCCCAGCAACTGGGCCGCGGCACGGAGTTTCTTAGGGTCAAGCGGGCCTTCTTGCGGCTTAGCCTGCAAGGCGGCTTCGAGGTTACGCAGCTTCTCGGCATCAATGCCAGCGACACCTGTCACCGCCCGCACACCGCCCGCGGCGCCAGCTTTCACGCCTTCGACTTGGCCTACACCTGGAGGCGGCGGCGTGGCCACGGGCTGGGCACCCTTCCCCCCTTGGCCAGCGGCCGTGGCGGCTTGCTCAACGGGTTTACCACCTTGGCCTTCGGCCGCAGCAGCCTGTTCCACGGGTTTGCCACCCTGGCCAGCGGCTTGGGCGGCCTGCTCCACGGGCTTACCTCCCTGCCCGGCAGCAGCAGCGGCTTGTTCCACGGGCTTGCCACCCTGCCCGGCGGCCTGAGCGGCTTGTTCAACGGGTTTACCGCCTTGGCCAGCAGCCTGAGCGGCCTGCTCGACGGGTTTACCGCCTTGGCCGGCGGCTTGGGCGGCCTGCTCGACGGGCTTACCGCCTTGGCCAGCGGCTTGGGCGGCTTGCTCGACAGGCTTACCACCCTGGCCGGCAGCCGTGGCGGCTTGTTCCACGGGCTTGCCCTCTTGCCCCATCGCCTTGGCAGGCTGCTCAACGGCTTGACCATTCTGCGGGGCCGCTTTGACGGGCTGAGCGATCGGTTGCGCCTGCTGTGGCACCGACTGAGCGGACTTTGCCTGTGTGGAGTCAACGGGTTTCACGCGCGGAGCGCCCCGCTGCTCGACGCCTTTGATGCCTTCGACATTCGCGGGGGCGGCCTCCTGCGCCGAAGCGGCGGCGCAAAGAAAACTGGTGGCAAGGAGCAGGCGGTTCATTGGGAGAGATGGGTGCGGACGGATTTTTGAAATTCTTTTTCGACGCGTTGCTCATACTCAGCCAACGCATGCTCGTCTTGGTGTTCGGCCAGGTAACGAAAAATCTGCCGAGTGCGCTCAGCGTAGGGGCGCCATTCATCCTCGGTGGCTCCGCTGGAGCGGAGCAGTGAGGTCGCGTAATAGAACGCCTTGCCTTGCGTCTCGCGGATGGCCCGGGTCGTCGGCGCATCCTCGCCACTCGCGGCGGCCGATTCCGCAAGCAACTGGGTCAGGTCCGTCAACGTGCCGGCGACATCGAGCATCTCCAGCCGAGCCTTGGCCTTCGCCAAGCGGACCTGATGGCGGGCCCGCGGATGGTCATGAGGTGGCAGTTGCGCCGCGACCTTATCATACTCGCCCAAGATTAAATCCCAATCGGGGTCTTTGGCCTGCTCGAGTTCGTGAATATGAACGAGACGCTCGCGGGCCTGCTCGCGCGCCAACTCCGCCTGCCCATAATTAAAATGGTAGGTAAGCACGGCCACCGGACAGAGCAGCCACAGCAGGACGAAATACTTTCTCATCGGCCAGCCCCCTCCAAGGCATCCTGTGCCCGCCAGTCGGTGCCGAAATACTGCAAGGCCACGGGGACGAAAGCCAGGAACAACGAGCCGAGCAACATCGCCAGCAGGGCCCATTGTTCGAGGTCGAGGCCGGACTTCGGCAAGGGCGACTTCACCACGAGGTCGCCAAGGGCCTCCGTCGAAAGGTGCTTCTCGTTAATATCGTAATAGGCACCGCCCAAGGAACGGGCGATGGTGTTCAAGGTTTCCGGATCTTGCCGCGATTGGTGGCCATCGATGAAGAGGCCCTTGTGCGGATTCCCGACCCCCAACACGAGCACTTGCTTGACGGACTTTGGCAAGGCCGCGACAGGCTGGAGCGGAATCGTGTCGCCGTCGCTGTAGATTAAGAGACGCGCCGAGCCGTCCGGCAAGTCAGCGACTTCCTTTAAGGCGTGGTTAATCGCCGTGCCGAGGTCAGTCTTACCGCCGCGCATGAGCAACTGCACGGGTAAGCCGTTGAAAACATTACGGACGAGTTCGGGATCGCGCGCCTCCATGACGACCGCATGCGCGTCGGTGTAGAAACCCACCACGCCATAACGAAGATCGCCGCCCACTCGCATGAGGACACCTTCGACGGATTCGCGCACCCGCTCCTGGCGAGAGAGCTTCCCGTCGGAGCCAGCATCCTTGAGTTTCATGCTCGGCGAAAGGTCGGCCACGAAGATGAGGCGGGCGGGCGCCTTGGCGGAGGGCTTCTGACTGTCCTGTTCCGCAAAGTGTAGCTCGACCATCACGGCCAAGCCCCACGCAAAAGCCGCGAAAGCCAAGGGCCGGAGCCAAGGCACCAGCCGCGTCCACGCCCGAGCTTGGCTCGCTGGGCCAAACGCCAGCCGACCGACCGACCGAATGCGCCGGGCATGGAGCCACTCCGCGAGAGCCGTGAGCAAAAGCACGGCCAAAGCTGTGAGGAGGGGCAGCATAGGGGTGGGATGATCTCCCCAGAGGGGTCTAGGGGAAACATCGGTGTAGGTTGAGACTAGCCCGATGCAAACCCTTTACCATCATCCCGCGTCGCCCAAAGAAAAGGCCCCCAAATGGGGGCCTTGCTCCGCTCCAGGGCTAAAAAGACCTTAGAACCCGCGGCGGAAGCTGATGGCCCCCGACACTTCGGGCAGGCTACCCACGCCCGAAGCATGTAGCGAATAGTTGATGATGGTCCGCTTGTCTAAGCGGTGGTCGAGTTCGACGCCATAACGGCCCTGGTTGGCGACGTTCTGGGTGCCAGCCATCGAGAACGGCAAGTTCCCGGTGACGTCCGTACCTGTCAAGGCAGGCTGGGCGCCGTCGTAGCGGTGGACCAATTCAGCACTGAGGCGAACTTCCAGGGATTCGTTGACGACGTAGACGCCGACCAAGCCCAGACGGCCTTCGCGGGCGGTGTGTTCCTGGCGATCGTAGGTGGCGGGGAAAGCGCCACCCTCTTCGGCATAGGCATCCACCTTGAGGGCCGTCCAGGTGTAGGAGCCAAAGGCACCGACGGAGAACTTGTCCGCCACCTTGTAGAATGGCGAGTCGTAGCGCAGACGGGCCGCGCGCGAGTTAGCATCCCCATGGCCGATGGAATGATCGACATTCGCACCGACCACGTAACCACGGTCGAGTTCACCCTTCCAGCTACCGGCGGAGAGCGTCACGGAGAGGACGCCCGCTTGCGCGAACTTGTAATCGGTTTCGAAGAAGACGTAATTGCCTTCGACGAGTGACGAACCGCCCAAGGCGAGTTCCTGTGACTGGCGGCCCCGGCCAGCCGCCAAGCCGACGATGAGTTGCGGAGCCAAAGCCGTGCTCACGCCGACTTCCCCACTGGAAACCTCCGACTTGGCGCCTTCGGAACTCCCGCCGAAGTCACCGGTGGCCCAGAAGGAGCTGAGCCCGCCGAGGTCGCCATAGCTAGCCAGCGTTCGGTGGTGTGCCCCTTCCATTGGCAAGTGGCTGAGTTCATGGCCCATGGCGTAGAAGGAGTTAGCCCCCACGACCGTACCCATCCAAGCATCGACGTCCGTCACTCCCTTCGCGGTGGCGATGAAGGGGAACGAGATTCCCTGAGATTCGCGCGCCGTCCCTAAGAGGACAGCACCATCAGGCGACGTCGCGGAGGCATACTGGAAGGTCCAGTTCGCGAAGGGCGTCAGATCCACGCCATAAGACTGCAGCCAAGCGGACAAAGTCTGCGTCCCGCGGGCCGCCGACCAGCGGAAGATGTTACTGGTCGAGTTCTCGTAAATGGATCCAAAGACGACCTTCCCGTCGGCCGAGATGATAGGACCCGGGCCAGATTGCTGGGCATTCGGCATGCTAGCCAGAAGGTCGATGGCACCCGTCGTCGTGGACCAATAGAAAGGCTTCGTGTTGTTCGCGTAATAATAAATCCCGACTAGGGCCTTTCCGTCCGCCGAAATATTGGTCGATAACCCGTTCCCGTAACCATTATTATTATTCGAGTATGAATAGGCACCCTGCACCCCGGTGAAGCTAGCAGTCAAATCGAGGTCCCAGCCGGTAGCGGTCCAGCGATGAACCTTGCTTCCCGCAACCGCAATGACCGTGGATCCATCGGCCGATAGGCCGGTGGCGTCACAGTAAGCGTTCACGGCGGAAAGGTCCAGATGCGTGAATTGAGCAGTGGCCGGCGACCAGCGGTAGATGGTACTGGTGTTGTTACCGTTGACTTGCAGCAAAGCGACACTGAGGTCAGCCGTGACATACGTCAGGTAAGAATTCTGGCCAGCCGATAGATTGGCAATCTGCGCAAAGGAGGTTTCGGTATTTCCGGCCTGCTTCCAGACGAAGGCCTGAGCGTTGCTACCATTCCAAAAACCACCCAAGGCCAACGTGCCGTCGTTGTTAACATACTGTAGGTAGGAGTCATTAGCGAACCCTGCCCCAATACCCGTCACGGGAGTGCCAGCGGCGCTCCACAAGAAACCAGTAGTGACGTTATTGGTGTAGCTGGAACCGACCACATAGAGCCCATTGGCGGACAAGCCACGGCAGTTGGTGTACCCAGGTCCAGCGACGCTCACCAACTGGGACGTTCCCGCCGCCGCGTTGACCAGGTAATCTCCGTTTAAATTGCCCGAGTAAGAACGGTACAGCAGTTTGGTGCCATCACTGGAATAGCCAAAAAGCTGGCCGTAATAATAGTTATTAGATGGTGCTCCCGTAATGATCTGCTCGATAGCGACCACGCCAGCGCTCGCAGCATAATAGTAACTGCCACCCATCTCCATATCTCCACCGAGAATCGCGGAGTGACCATCGGCCGCGAGCCAGTTATTACCGTAACCACCATAGTAGTATTGATTCCCCGGCAGCGTCAGACGCTCAATGCCGTTGACGGCGTGAACGACGGGAAGGGATAAGAGCGCGGCGGCGGCGAGCAGGAACGGTTTCATGGAGGAGGGGGCGTGACCGCCCTCCTCCAGATTGCAGTATTAATAATAAAACATTTTGGTCAGAAGGGGATTTTGCCCACAACCCGACACGACTTGGCGAAAAACCGCCGCGGGCTAACCTGACAGCACCACTTCCTGCAAACCGGCCGCATAGGCCTCGAAAACCAAGCGAATCTGGTCGCGGACCCGCCGAAACTCGGTCCGAATCTCCTCGGGGGTGCCCGTCGCATGGGCCGGATCGCTGAAGCCCCAGTGATAACGATTCAACTGTCCCGGGAAGACCGGACAAACCTGGTCCGCGTTGCCGCAGACGGTGATCACCGTGGTCACGGGCTTATCCAGGAACTCGTTCAAGTGCTTCGAATGGTGCGCCGAGGCGTCCAACCCAATCTCCTGCAGGACCTCCAAGGCCACCGGGTGCACATACCCCGCAGGCTTTGAACCCGCGCTGGCGACGTCCGCCAAGCCCCCAAGGGCGCGCCGTAGAATGGCTTCGGCCAAATGACTGCGGCAGGAATTACCTGTACAGAGAATCAAGATGAGCGGGCGAGGCATGGTCGTAAAGAATATGGGCTGAGTAATCAGCAGCAGCCGCTGCCGGGCTGGCAAGCCTTGGGCGTACAGATTTCGGGAGCCAAGCAATCGGCCTTCAACGTGCCGAGCAAGAACACCCGGGCA
>CAIYEN010000139.1 GCA_903925205.1 uncultured Opitutia bacterium
AAGCCGGGCTCCCCGCCAGTTAGCAGTTCCTATTGTGCTACCTCATCATCCTCTGTGGACTCTGTGAGTCATCTGATCAATGGCAACAAGCACGTTGGCACCCACTCCATGCCGGCCATCCTCCCCTTCCATGGGGTCAAAAAGGTGCAAGCGCTGCCCAAGACGGCGGGCCAGGTGCTGCGGCCGTCCCTGGGGGCCAGGAGCCCGCACCATCACTCGTCCTCCCCGCCCGGCTCACCCCTCACCTTCCCCAAGTCGCCCGCCACCACCACCATCACCCATCCCCCAGAAAAACCTACTTCCCCAGCACCCACTTCATCGCGCTGAGTTCGCCGTCACGGCGCATCCGCACGATGTATTCCTGGCCGGTCGCGGCGTCCATCTTTAGGGAGGCTTCGGCGAAGGCGGCCGTGGTGGTTTGGATGTCCGTCTTTTTGGCTTCGAGTTCGGCCAGGCGCGTCGCGGCCGTCTGACCGTTGGCGCCGGTGGTCGTGAGCGGGTCGAGTTGCTCGAGGAAACTGCGTTCAATCGACATGCCCACGAGTTGGTCGATGAGGTAGGGCGCTTGGCTTTGGATCTTCTGGCCGAGGTCAAGGCCGACCAGCACGGTGGGGTGCGCGGCGTCGAAGTCTTCAGCCTTGATGAACTCATCCTTTAAACTGTCGAGCTGACGCGAGACTTCGCGGAGGGGCGCGAGCGTGGGTCGGGTGAGCCCATACATCGCGGAGAGCTGGGCCGTCAGCGGGTCTTGGCCCGCGCTGAGGTAAGCCTGCTCGGTGCCGGCCATAATTTGCTCGGAGAAATCCGCCAGGGTGCCGTGGTCGAGCGAAGCGAGGAGGCCATTGGCGGCTTCGCCATACTTGCCTTCCGTGAACGACAGGTGGGCGCTGAGGTAATCGCCCAAGGCATTATCGGGGCTCACGGCCTTGAAGGCTTCGAGCGCGGCGCGGCGGTCTTCGGGCGAGGCGCTGGGGCTGAGGGCGACTTCCAACTGCACGAGCGGATTCTCGGGGAAGGCGAGGGCGGCCTCCTGCAGGTATTCGACATCACCGGAGAGACGCGCGGCCACGATGAGGCTTGGGGCGTCGCGTCCGCAGGAGTCGAGGTAGTCGGCGATTTGTGCCGGGCTCAGTTTGGGCGCGCCATTCTTCAGAAACTCGGCCCAGACTTCCGTCGCGGTCTTCCCGCTGGCTAGCGGGGCCTGTAGGTTGAGCCCCTTGGTCGACCGGGCCTTAGCCTGCTTCGTTGGGGCAAGCGGTTTCGTCTGCCACTTCTTATCCAGGTGACGGAACGAAAGGACCCACGCCCCCACGGCTAAAGCGAGGGCTGCGATGATGATAAAGGAGCGCCGGCTCAAAGCTTCTCCAGCGACCAGGGCTTGCGCAGCTCACGCGAGAGCATGCCGGTGGCGGTGTCGTCGTTGAACTTGCCGGCGGCAGCATCGAACTTGAGCTTCCGGCCAGTGAAGATGGCGGCGTTGCCGAAGTGGCCAATCGCCGTCGCGTGGTGCGCCGCGAGAGCGTGCGAGATCGGCTTGCGGCGGGATTGGCAGCAATCGACGAATTCCTGGTAATGGTCGGTCGTGCCCGGGCAGCGCCAAGCGTCAGGCCCGAGGTCCTTTTCCCAGAGGCCCTTGATGCTGCATTCCTGGCCCCCGCGGCGGACAAAGAGGGAGCCCTTTTCGCCGGTGAACTTCACGCCTTCAAACTTGCTGTTCACGTTGAGCTGCACGCCATCCGCGTAGGTCAGCGTGTAGTCGTAGGTGCGATGCGTGTTCCACGGGGCCTCGCGGAGTTCGCCAGTGCCTTCGACGGCCACAGCGAATTCGGCGTCCTTGCCGATGGCCCATGCGGCGATATCGCCGTGGTGGCAGACCCAATCGAGCACCATGCCGCCGCCGAAGTTGGTGTGCCAGCGCCAGTGGAAGTGGAAGACGCGCGGGTCGTATTCCATCCACGCGGACGGGCCGACCCAGAGGTCGTAGTCGACTTCGCCGGGCGGCTTTTCGCCGGGCTTCGGGGCGTCGGGAATTTTATGGTTATTGGTCGTGGTGCCGGCTTCGACGCGCAGGATCTTGCCGAGTTCACCGTTCCGGATGATTTCGACGGCACGACGGAAGTTGCCGGTGGAGCGCTGCCACATGCCCGTCTGCCAGACGCGGCCGTTGGCCTTAACGGTGTCGACGATGGCTTTGCCTTCCGCCCAGGTCTTCGCGAGCGGCTTCTCGCCGTAGACGTCGATGCCGGCGCGCAGGACTGCGCAGCTGAGCACGCCGTGCCAGTGGTCGGGGAGGCCCATGACCGCGGCGTCGGGCTTTTCCTTCGCGAGGAGCTCGCGGAAATCTTGGTACTGCTTGGGGGCGGCTTGGCCGGCCTTGATGACGGCGTCGGACGAAGACTTGAGCACGCGCTTATCGACGTCGCAGACGGCGATGACTTGGACACCCTTCTTTGACATCAGGCTGCGCATGTCGCTGCCGCCTTGGCTCTTCAGGCCAATGCCGACGAGCTGCAGGCGATTGGAAGGGGCCACGGTGCCGTCCTTGCCGAGCGCAGATGCCGGGATGATGGAGGGGAAGCCGAGGGCGAAGCCAGCCAGGGCGGAGTTGCGCAGGAATGTGCGACGATCGAGTCGAGGGGTGGGCATAGGGGATGGGGGATAGGGGATAGGGGATAGATC
>CAIYEN010000140.1 GCA_903925205.1 uncultured Opitutia bacterium
CTAACCACCCGTCGCGTCGGCTTCGCCGTCGGCGAACTTCAGCCGGAGCTTACGTCCCGTGGTCACGCCCTTGCTGGCGCTGATCACGGTGCCGTCGGCAGCGCGGACGATACTGTAACCGCGGGCGAGGACGGATTCGAAGCCAGCGGACTGCAGTCGTTTGCCGAGTTGATTTAGCTTTTCGCGGGAGACACCGAGCCGGGCCTTGGGCGAAAGTCGATGCAGGTCGCTACCGAGTTCGGATAGCCGGTGCCGGCGGTCGGCAAGGTATTCCTCGGCGGTGCTTTCGAGCTTGGCGTAGAGTAGGTCGAGGTCGCGATACCACGACTGGAGTTTGGCCTTGGGCGAATGGCGCTGGAGTTCTGATTCCAAGAGACGAAGTCGCTCCCGCAGTTTGGTCTGACCCGAAGCGATGAGTTCGGCGGCGGCGGTCGGTGTTTCGGCCCGACGGTCCGAGGCGTAGTCGCACAGTGTGAAGTCCGTCTGGTGACCGACCGCGGAGATCACCGGGGTCGCGCTCGCGCGGACGGCCCGGACGAGAGCTTCATCGTTGAAGCCCCAGAGGTCTTCCATCGAACCGCCGCCGCGGCCGACGACGATGAGGTCGATGCCGGGGATGGCGTTGGCCTGCTTGAGGCCTTGAATCACGGAGCCTGGGCAGGTGTCGCCTTGGACGCGGGCCGGCACGAGCCAGACCGTGCCGCGCCACCCGCGGGTCTTCAGGATTTCGGTGAAGTCATGCCAGACCGAACCGATCTCGGAGGTCACGAAGGCGACCGTCTTCGGGAACTCGGGGAGAGGGCGTTTGAGCGCGTCCTCGAAGAGCCCTTCGGCCTTCAGCTTCGCGAGGAGCTCGGTGAACTTCTTGAAGAGGTCACCTTCGCCGGCGGGCTTGAGGGAGTCGACGATGAGTGAGAGCTTCCCACTCTTACCGTAGAAATCCACCTTCGCCTTCATCACCACACTCAGGCCGTCGCGCAGTGGCACTTTAATCCAGCGCGCCTGGAAACTGTAGAGCACGCAGTCGACCTTAGCCTCGGCGTCT
Source organism: uncultured Opitutia bacterium (assembly GCA_903925205.1). Taxonomy (GTDB): domain Bacteria; phylum Verrucomicrobiota; class Verrucomicrobiia; order Opitutales; family UBA953; genus UBA953. The sequence goes on from CAIYEN010000140.1 coordinate 1,046, forward strand.
TTGAGCGAGAAGTAATGGTGGCCCGAAGGGTAGGTCTTGTAACCCGAGATTTCGCCCTGCACCTCAATGGTGCCCAGCCCGTTCACGTGGCCCTTAAGGACGTCGGAGAGTTCGCTAACAGAAAGGGGCGCCGAAGTGGGCATGGCCTTATTTGGGACGATAATCCCGCTTTGGCAACCAACCAGCGGGGGATAATAGGTTTGAAGGTTACTGCCCCATCGCAATCCTCCCGAAATGCTTTCCTCCCGCCCACTCCTCGTCCTCGCCGCGGCGTTGACTGCCGTCACTGCTTCGGCGGTCACGCCCCCGACTTATACTACAGTTCAGACCGGCAATGCGACCCTGCCCGCTGGGGCTTTCCAGGCTTCGCTGGGTGGCCTTACCCCTGGTAACGGGAATGGCTTCCACACCGAATACTATGTGGTTGCCGGTACGTTAACGCTACCCGCCACCACGACCTTGACGATCAATCGCTGGGTTGCGGCCGATGGCACGACGCCGTTCGAGCTACAGCGCAAGGATGTGGTCTCACTCCTGCGCGCTACCAATGGGATCACGGGCACCTTCCTGTCGATTCAAAGCCCCGACTACACCCATTGGGTCCTTTTCGATAATACCCCGAGCACTACTCACCGTTACGGCAATCTTTATGGCACGGGCTTATTAGGCACGCAGACCTTTGCGGATTACGGCACGAATGCGACCCGTCGCGAGATTGGCCGCGGCCTGTGGGCGGCGGCGGTGCAGGTCTCAGCGAATGGCGGCGGCGCGGGTTATGCCGGCTTCATTGATAACTCCACCTTGGTTGGCCAGGCTTCGATTGGGCTACTGGCCGCGACGAATCTAGACGTGGCCTTGGACAGCCTCTCGCCCGAACCCTACGTGGCGGTCGGTAACTACGGACTCTTTGCGCTGCGCAGCGTTGCCGAGGGCCTGCCTGCGGGCACGGCTTTCTACCAAAAGCGTCAGTGGACCGCCGCGCTGGCCTACCAGCATGCGGGCGTGACCGAAGCGGGTCTGGGCTCCGCCTTGTTTGACCATGAGACGACCTCGGCGACGACGGTCGTCCGGGTGGCGTATGATTTCAGCGAGTCATTATCCGCGGCAGTTTTTTATGGGGCCAATTCTGGCCAAATTACTTCTGGGGCAGCGACTTCCGATATTCGTGGCTCATTCTTCGGGGTGGAGTTTGCTGGGCGTCCGCTCGCTGGCCAGCCGCTGAGCCTGCGCCTCTCGGCCGTGAGCGCTCACTTGCAAGCCAACACGAACCGGTCCGCCAACTCGATGGGCCTTTCGGGCGGACAGATTGCGGTCTTGTCCTCGGGCAACTCTGGGTCCGTCGATCAGCCTTTGTCGGGGGTGGCGACCGAGCTCGCCCTGCGGTATGACCTATGCGACGGGCCGACCTGGCGCTGCGGTCCTTATGTCTCGGTCTTCCATGGTTCCGCGAAGACCGGAGCGGTCACCGAAACGGGTACGGGGGCCAATTTGGCTATCAGTGCCAGTGAAGGTAGCACCACCACGGGTGATGCTGGTCTCGCGTTTTCCTATGCCGCCGCCGGTGGTTTCCGCGCGCATGGTTCGGTTGGGTATGAACACGTCTTCTCCAGTCCCATTCAGCAGGTTCAAGCCAGCTTCGTGGGCGGTAACGCTTCCGCTACGCCTATCGCAATCTCGGGACCAGCGGCTAACACGCATTTCGTGAACGCCCAGGTCGGGGTCGGGTTCGCCTTTGATCGCTACAATACCGTGGCCTTAGACTTTGGCTTACACTCGGGTGCCCAGTTAAAGGCCGAGCACCGCTTCTCGGTTAGCTACGAGGCACGTTTCTAAGGCATTGGCTTGCGGCGGGCTCCCGCCCCGCTTCCCTCTAACCCATGCGTATCGCATTCGTCGGCACTGGGGTCATGGGCAAGAGCATGGCAGGCCATCTCCTGAAGGCTGGCCATGAGGTCGTAATCTACACGCGCACCCCGTCGAAGGCGGCTGACCTCCTTGCGGCGGGCGCTCTTTGGGCGGAGTCGCCGGCAGCGGCCGTGCAGGGGGCTGATGCCGCCATCTCCATGGTCGGTTACCCGAATGACGTCGAAGAGGTCTGGCAGGGTTTCCTGAGTGCGGCACGTCCGGGCTGCCTGCTGATCGACATGACAACCTCAAGCCCTTCATTGGCCCGCAAACTCGCGGCCGCGGCCACGGCCCGGGGTTGCTTGCCCTTGGATGCGCCCGTCTCGGGGGGCGATCGTGGGGCTCGTGAGGCGACGCTCACCATCATGGTGGGTGGGGCGGCGGCGGATTACGAAAAAGCACGCCCGCTCTTCGAGGCCATGGGCAAGACCATCTCCTTGCAGGGCGGCCCTGGTACGGGCCAGCTCTGCAAGCTCGCTAACCAGATTGCCATTGCCTCGGGCATGGTGGCGATGGCCGAAGCCTTGGCGTTCGCGCGTGCGAACGGGCTCGATTTGGAAGCGGTGCTGAAGGCACTCTCCGGTGGCGGTGCTTCGAGCTGGGCGTTACTCAACCTTGCGCCCCGCGTGCTCAAGGGGGACTTTGCGCCCGGCTTCTATGTGAAGCATTTCGTGAAGGACATCGGCTTGTCGCTGGAAGTCTGCCGCGAGCAGAAACTTTCCCTACCCGGCCTCGAGCTCGCGGCGAAACTCTATGCCGACGTCGTCGCGGCGGGCGATGGCGACTGCGGCACGCAGGCGTTGGCGAAGCGTTATTTTGAGGCCAATCGTTGAATCGTTGGATGGTTGATTAGAAAGGGATGCGAAAGCCAGCGTGTGACCTCTCTTCAAATCAACGAATCAACAAATCAACCATTCAACCAACCCTCCCGACCTTTTCTTAACTCAATTCCGTGCCTTCGGGCGGAGGAACCGCGCGGAGTTGGACGGAGTCAATGACCTGCGGGCCGAGGATCACGTTGGTCACGATCACGAGGACCTGGCCGGGCTGGCAGAGGCCTTCATTGCGGAGGCGGACCAGCGCGGCCGTGATGTTCTCATCGGCCTTGGGGCTGAAGGGCATCTGAAAGGACGAGACGCCCCAGAGGAGGGACATCTTCCGATGGACGGCTTCCTCTTCCATGAAAGCGTAGATGGGCGAACCCACGGCACGGAGGGACGAGAGCGTGCGCGGGACGTCGCCATTGCGCGTGAAAGCGATGATCCCGGCGTTGCCGAGGTCCTGCGCCAAACTGGCCGCGGCGCGGAGAAGTTTGATCTTCGGGGTCTCGTTCGGTTGTTCCGCGGAGAGCACGACCGGGAGTTCGCGTTCGGTCGTGGAGGCGATGCGGGACATCACCTCGACGCAACGGATGGGGTGCTTGCCCGTGGTGGTTTCGCCCGAAAGCATGACCGAGTCGGCCAGTTCCAGGACGGCATTGGAGACGTCGGTCACCTCGGCGCGCGTTGGCACCGGGTTATGGATCATCGACTCCAACATGTGGGTCGCGACGATGACCGGCTTGCGGGCGGCGATGGCCATGGCGACGGCCTTGCGCTGGATGAGCGGCAGGGTCTCGTAGGGGATTTCGATGCCAAGGTCGCCGCGGGCCACCATGAGGGCGTCGGTGGCGCGGAGAATGTCGCCGAGGTGTTCGATGGCCGACTGGTCCTCGATCTTCGCGATGATGTGGGCCTTGGAATGATGTTCGAGCAGCAGGGCGCGAAGCGCGTCGACGTCGGCCGCCTCGCGCACGAAGGACAACGCGTAGAAGTCGACCCCGACCTCGCAACCGACGGCCACGTCGGCCCGGTCCTTGTCGGTGAGGGCAGGGAGGTCGACCTTGACGCCGGGGAGGTTGATGTGGCGGCGGCTACCGAGCGGGCCGGGCTGCTCGACCTTGCAACGCAGGCGGTCGGCCTTCTGTTCGAGCACGCGCAGCTGGATGAGCCCGTTGTCAACGAGGACGACGCCGCCGACCGGCACCGCGCTGATCATCTTCGGGTAGTTGGTCGGGATGATGAGGATTTCGCCCTCGGCCTTAGGCTCGGTGGAGCCAGTGACGTCGACCAGCTGGCCGGTGGTCAGTTGGGCGGCTTCCGTCCGTGCACCGGTCCGGATTTCGGGGCCTTTGATGTCCATCATGACCGCCAGCTCCTTGCC
>CAIYEN010000141.1 GCA_903925205.1 uncultured Opitutia bacterium
CGTGGCCATCCGCATCGACCTACTCACCCTCTTCCCGGCCATGGCCGACGGCTTCCTCCAGGAGTCCGTCATCGGCCGTGCCATCGAAAAGGGCACTATCGGCTTCAAGGCCCACGACCTCCGCCAGTACTCCAAGGATAAGCACCGCAAGGTCGACGACATCCCCTACGGAGGCGGCCCAGGCATGCTCATGACCTGCCAGCCACTTTTTGACGCCGTGGATGACCTCGCCACCCCCGATTGCGAGGTCATCTACCTCTGCCCGGACGGCGAGCAGCTCACCAACCCCTTAGCCCGGGAATTAGCCCAAAAAAGCCACTTAATCCTCGTTTCTGGGCACTATGAGGGCATTGACCAACGCTTCCGGGATCGCAAGGTAACCCGCGAAATCTCCATCGGGGACTATGTTTTGACCAATGGCACCCTGCCCGCCTGTGTCCTCGTGGATTGCATCGGTCGGCAGATCCCTGGGGTCCTCGGCGAGGAAAACTCCTTGACTGGGGATAGCTACAACGGCAAGTTGCTCGCCTTTCCGCAGTACACCAGACCCGCTGTTTATGATGGTCTCGAGGTGCCCCCGGTCCTCCTAGGAGGACACCACGCCGAAATCGAAAAGTGGCGCCGGGTAAAGCAAATCGAGAAGACAAAGCAGCGCCGGCCCGACCTACTGGAAGACCAAGAACACTAGCCATGAGCAACCATCCCCTCCTCCAATACGCTACCCAATCGCAGCTGAAGACCGGCCGCGGCCACGACACTTTCAAGGTCGGTGATGGCGTCCGCGTCTCCACCAAGGTCCGCGAAGGCGACAAAGAGCGCACCCAGCTGTTCTCCGGCATCGTGATCTCCCGCAAGGGTGGTAACGTCCAGGAAACCTTCACCGTTCGCCGCATCTCCTTTGGCGAAGGTGTCGAACGTACTTTCCCGGTCCACTCCCCGAACATCGAGAAGATCGAAGTCGAGCGCGTGTCCCAGGTCATGAAGGCTCGTCTCTTCTACCTCCGCGACCGCCACGGCAAGTCCGCCACCAAGGTTAAGGAAAAGCGCTACGACCCTTCGGCTGCCGCCGAGGCCAAGTAAGCGCTCTTGGGCGCCAACAAAAAGCCCCGCTTGCGGGGCTTTTTTATACCCTAGGACGAAGCGCCCACGCCACAAACGACTGCAATCGGGCAAATCAAACCCCTGCCAATAAGTTACTTAGCCTGCATACCGTCATTCTAGGACTTCTGTAGGGTCTTAAGTTTTTTCCTAAAACGACGCCTGCAGGCTTGACTCCCCCTTCCCCGCCTGCGTCTTTCCACATCCCTCGTTTGGCTCGTCCCGACGTCCGGAATCTCCCTCCCACTTCCTACCACTATGCTACGCATCCGCCTCCAACGTTTCGGTACCAAGAACGAGCCGACCTATCGCCTCGTCGTTGCTGAACAGAGCATCCGCCGTGACGGTCGCTTCGTCGAAGTCCTCGGCCACTACAACCCTGCCGCCCGCGGCAAGGCCATCCCTCTCGTGATCAACGTCGAGCGCGTCGACCATTGGGTCAAGCTCGGCGCCCAGCCGTCCGACACCGCGAAGTCGCTCGTGAAGCGTGCGCGCGCGGCCGCTGCTGCCGCTCCGAAGGCCTAAGTCCCCTCTACACGGCGGAAACGCCCACCCTGACGACGTCACACCCTGCCCAACGGCAGGGTGTTTCGTTTGGTGGGGTCGCAGCGAGCGGCTCAGTTAACCTTGGTCCAGCCGCCGTCGCCGTTCTTCTCCAACTTCTGAAAGCCCGCTTGTGCCAGGCGCTTTTCGGAAACGGCCTGCTTCATGTCCCCCTCGCCGTAACGAATCGTCAGGCTGGGCGTGGTGAGCACCCGCCGGCAGGCCTCCTGGGTCGCCGGATGATGGGTGAAGTCTGGGGCCTCGGCGGGTAGGTCGACTTCGAATTCGTCGCCTTCCGTTCCGTCGGCCTTGAGCACGATGTAGCGGCGAAGCGGCATCTTATTTCTTAGCGGTGCGGGGATCGAAGGCATCGCGCAACCCGTCGCCGAGGTAGCTCAGCGAGAGCAAAGTGCCGGCGAAGACGATCGAGGGGATAATCAAGAGCCACGGGCACTGCTCCATGACGTCCGACCCTTCCTTAATCATCATCCCCCAGGAGGTCATCGGCGACTTCACGCCGAGGCCGAGGAAGCTGACAAAGGCCTCGAGCAGCATAACGCCCGGAACGGTAAGGGTCGCATAGACCGCAATCGTGCCGGAGAGGTTCGGCAGGTAATGGCGCAAGACGATACCAGGGCGAGATTGCCCGAGGGAAACGGCCGCCTCCACAAATTGCCGGTTCTTCAGCGAACGGGTCTTCGTGCAAACGATCCGGGCCATGGTCAGCCAGGAGACGCCGCCCACCGCCAAGAAGATCATCCAGATGTTCTGACCAAAGACCACGGTGCAGAGGATGACAATCAGCGTCAGCGGGAGTGTGCTCACGATATCGACCACGCGCATGGCGAGGTCCTCGAAACGACCCCCAATCTCGGCGGCGACCACGCCGTAGATGACGCCCACGAACAGCGCGACCGTCGTCGCGATCAAGCCTACGGAGATGGAGATCATCCCCCCTTGCAGCAGGCGCGCGAGCAGGTCGCGACCCAAGAGATCCGTCCCCAACCAATGGGCCGCACACGGGGCCACGGGGCCGAGGACCAAGTCCTGCGCCTTGTAGTCGGGCAGAAAATGCAGGGCCGTCAACAAGGGTGAACTAAAGCAAAGGGCGGCGATACCGACCAAGAACCACAAGGCGATGACCGGCGTGCGGTCGCGCTGGAAGCGTTGCCAACCCGTTTCGGTGGGGGCGGAAGCGTTCGTCATAGGGGTGCTCATCGGCGGTCGCGCGCGGTGCGCGGGTCAAGGGCCGCCTTCGCAAGGTCAGCCACCAGGTTAAGACAAAGGAGGGCGACGGCGTAGAGCAGCGTCGTGCCGAGAATCACTGGGACGTCGCGATTGATAATCGCCGTGACGAAGAGGCGGCCGACGCCGGGGACGTCGAAGAGAGACTCGACGACAAAGGAGCCAGAGACCAGGGCCGCGGCGGCGGGGCCCAAGTAGGTGACGACCGGCAAGATACCATTACGCAGGGCATGCACAAAACGCACCCGCGTGGGGGAGACGCCCTTAGCGCGCGCGGTGCGCACGTAATCCAAGGTGTACACTTCCATCAGCTCACCCCGCGTCAACCGGGCCAGCGGGGCGGCCGTGATTAAACCCAAGGCCAAGGACGGGAGCACGAGGTGCGTCACCGAGCCCCAACCACACGGCGGGAACCAACCGAGCTGCAGGGAGAAGACTAAAGCGAGCAACGGGCCGAACACAAAGGACGGCACGCAGATGCCAAGCAACGCCAACCCCATGGGCACGCGGTCCATCCAAGTATTCGGGCGCGAGGCCGCGATCACCCCGATGGGGATGCCAACGAGGATGGCGATGAGCAAGGAAACCGACCCCAGGATGACGGAGACGGGAATCCGCTCGCCGATGATTTGGTTCACCGTCCAGCCCGGGTACTTCATCGAGGGCCCCAAGGAGCCGTGGGCGAGGTTACCGATATAATTGCCGAGCTGAACGTAGAGCGGCTGATCCAGGCCGTAGTAGGCTTCGACCTGCTTCTTAACCTCCGCAGGCATCGGCCGTTCCTTATCAAACGGACCGCCTGGCACCGCATGCGCCAAAAAGAAGGTGGCGATGACCACGACCAGCAGGACGGGGATCATTTCGGCCAGCCGCTTGAGGACGTAGAGGAACATCGGGGCAAAGCGAGCGTGGGACGGAGGAGCCGGGTTGCAAGCCTGCGGGACTAAGGCTTCTTGGCCTCGGCCGCCTTCGCGCGGCGCTCCATTTCCTCAACCGTCAGGGCATTCGGGAGGCCATTCGCATCGGTCCGCACCCAGCGCATGCGGGCGGACAAGACTTCTAATTCTTTGTCGTTCAGTTTACCCTCCGCTTTTAGGCGGGCCTGGCGCTCGGCGCTATCGCGCTCCATCTGCGCCTGCGCATCGTTCTGGACGTAGGACTTGAAGATCGTACAGCCGGTAAGCAGCAGCGCGGCGAGCAGGGTTAGCAGGGCCTTCATACCTCCGAAGTTAGTCCGCGAGGTGCTCAGGGCTCAAGAGCGTACAGGCGGGCGGCCGGCCGAACCAGTGCCGACGGCACGCAATGAAGTCGTAGATACCGTCGGCCCAAAAGGCTGGCACCCAGCCGACCGTCCAGGCCAAGAAGCCCCAGCCGCCCCCCAGCAACTGCAGCATTCGTAAAACAGCCGCCGACCGGACTAAACGCTGCGAACCGACCCATACCACGACCGTCCGATTATCCCCGCCGGGCGGCTCACCGAGGATTCGGGCTGACTCCCCCGTGTTCGTGGCGAAAACCATGGCCCCCTGGGAATCACGGGCCGAGAACCACTGGGCCGTCCGATTGCATAAAGCACAGTCTCCATCGATCAAGACGATGACTGGGACGGCTTCCATGCACCCTGAATGAGCCAAAAACCGAGCGGAGTGAAGGCCTTTCGCTGTTTCCAGCCCCGAACCTCTAAAAGCGAGGGAAAGCGCTTGTCACGGGAGCCTCCGACTGCCAAATAAGCCCTTCCTACTGGCCGGAAGGGTATCCAAGTGGCTAAAGGTCGCGGACTGTAAATCCGTTCAGCTTCGCTGTTCGTGGGTTCGAATCCCACCCCTTCCACCAGCAGGACAACTTTAACGACGCCCCCGACTCCGGGGGCGAAATCGTTAAATCCGCGTTGACTCCGAGGGCTGCCCACGGCTTCCCTACTGACACACATGGCCAACATCAAAGCTAACAAGAAGAGCATCCGTCAGACCGCTACGCGCGCCGCTCGCAATAAGATCGTCCGCACCCGCCTCAAGAGCCTCGTCAAGGGCTTCGTCGCTGGCGCCGCTTCCGCCAACCCTGCCGCCGTGGCTTCGGCCGCCGACAAGGCTGCCAAGTCGGGCGTGATCCATCGCAATAAGGCGAACCGCATCAAGGCTCGCCTCGCCAAGAAGCTGGCTGCGTCCAAGAAGTAAGAGATGCCTTTCGGGCCTCTCCACAACCCCGCCGTCTGAGACGCCGGGGTTTTTTGTTTTAGGATGAGCCATTTCCCTGCCTCGATCGGTTTTCCCTCTGGCGTTTTCGGCGAGGCCCCGTTGCGGCTCGACGTCCTCACGCACGGCCCAGGCTGGGTCGCGCTGAATAAGCCGGTCAATCTACCCAGCGACGACCACCCTTGGCAGGAAAACGCCCCCCACTTAGTCGGCGCGCTCCGCCTCCAACTGCAGCTCGAGAAACCCGAGATGGTAAAACTCGGCCTCAAAGAACCGGCGGTAGCTTTTGGTCCAGAGCCGCAGGTATCGGGCCTGCTCATCCTCGCCGACCGCACCAGCGCGCTGGCCGCTTGGCGTGATGCCATCGGATCCTTCCAATTGAATTTCACCTACGAGTTCATCGCCCGCACCGAAGAGGCGCCGGCGGAAGGTGGCCTCTGTGACCTGCCCCTCGGGATGGACGACACCCGTGGGCGCGCCTTCGTCTCCCACCGCCTCGGCAAACAGGCGGAGACCACCTTCCAGGGCGGTGAGATTTTTAACCGCTGGCGCCGCTGGACGGCGACCACGCGCTTTCCGCGGCGCGACCAAATTCGCGCCCATGCCAACGAGTGCGGCCTGCGCATCGCCGGCGAGCTGGAATACGCCCGCTCTGGCCGCGTGACCCTCACCGACACGACCCGCCGCGGCCGCCTCAACAAAGGCGAAGATAAGCCCTTGCACCGTTGCCTCCTCCTGCACCTTGGCCGAATCCAAGGCCTCGTGGCCGGCGTGCCGATCGACTTGACCGCCCCGCTGCCGGACGATTTTGCGACGGTGGTGAAGCGCCTCGGTAAAGCGGTTTAGCCGCGCGGTAACTCCTTGCGGAAGATGTCCTGCGTCCGGACGTAGCCGTCAGGACTGTTCATCCGACCGATCGGGGCATAATGCTTATAGTCCACCCGCCACGTCACTGGGTCGGCAATACCCGCCCGGACATGGGCCAAGAGAATCTCGACGACGACGATGCGGTTGTCGCCATACTTCCGGACATCGAGGACGCGGCACTCTAGGGCGACCGGACACTCCGTTAAAATAGGCGGGCGGACGCGCTCGGCGGGACGCGTCGCCAAACGCTCGCGGGCGACCTCACTCTCCCCCGCAGGCAGGGGACGGGCGCAGGCGACCATGCGGTCGGCCATCGGCTCGTCACAGAGGTGAATCACGCACTCACCGTTAGCCAGCAGGTTGGCCGCCGTGTCTTTCGGCGTCCCATCATCGCGATCGCCTGGCGCTAACACCGCCAGCGGGGGCTCCGTGCCCATGACGTTGAAGAAGGAGAACGGGGCCGCGTTGACGATGCCGTGGGCGTCGACGGTGGTCACCAGTGCGATCGGCCGCGGGACCACGAGGCCCGCCAGTAGCTTGTAGGCTTGGGCGCCAGGGTGCGCCGCCACATCGAAGCGGACGGCCTCCATGCTACGCCCTTGGCTGATCTTCGCCCGCGTGCGAAGTAATGGCCTCACGCCGCAGGTAATCCTGCCGATAGGACATGAAGAGATAAATCACGACACCCACGCAGATGCAGGAGTCGGCGACGTTAAAGGCCGGAAAACGATAGCCTGGGAAATGGACGTCGAGGAAGTCGACGACGTGGTCGCCGAAGAGACGGTCACGCACATTGCCGAGCGTGCCACCCACAAAGAGGCCGAAGGCCAACTGCCCGCCCGCCAACTCGCGCATCAGCGGGTGCCGCCAGCGCCAAACCAAGGCCAAGACCGCCAAGGCCAAGAACACGAGGAACGGCCGGACGTCGTACTGCGCCCCCAAGCCCCAGGCGGCGCCTTTATTGCCGACATGAACAATCCAGAGCCATGGAAAGACTACGACCGGCGAGCGCTCGGGGTCTTCTAAGAAATAAGCCCCAAACGGGATTTGCCGGACGAGGATGAGCTTGGTCAGGACGTCGGCGACCAACGCCACGACCGCCACCCCCCAGAAGGTGAGGTACGGTCGCAGACGGGAGGGACTGAAAGACCCAGCGCTCAAGACTCAGGCTGGTCTTCTTCGCCGCCCCCACCACCGGTGCCGAAACCGACTTCATCGCCGATTTCACCCAAGGGATTATTGCCGCGGCGACGATGGGCGCGCCGGGTACGTTCGAGTTCTTTTTGACCCTCCAGCGAGTAGCGCGTGAACGGTACAGCCATCAGACGGGCATGCGGAATCGCCTTATTAGTGATTTCGCAGATGCCGTACTTGCCCGACTTAAGGCGCTCGATGGCGTCCGCGATTTCCTTGAGGGCTTCCTGCTCGTTCGAAATCAGCGAGAGCGCGAAATCGCGGTCCGCGGTGTCCGTGCCCGCGTCGGCCAAGTGCTGGGAGTAACCCGAGAGGTCCCCCGCATCGTCTTTACCGTTTTTCTTAAGGGCTTCTTCGGAGTGGAAAGCCAAGCCCTTCTGGATGGCTTCGCGCATCGCGGTCAGCAGGTGGTAATAGCGGCGGAGTTTTTCGGGAATTTGCTTGGACTCATCAATCATGCCACCGCCCTTGCGGAACGGGTTCACGCCGCCCAAGAGGTCCGCAATCGAAGCGGCCGCGATGTTATGCGACTTATGGCCTTTTTCGCGCGCCGCGGTGGCGGCTTTCTCGCGGGCCTTCCGTTCTTCTTCTGGCACCCAAAGGTTCAACTTGGAGCCCTCACGCTTGCGGTTCTTGAGATGATCTAAAATATCAGCGAAGGTGAAGAACTGCAGCTTCGGGCGTACCGGTGCGTCGGGGGTGCCGAGTTGATCATGGCTGACCCGGTGCTTATCGAGGAGCAGCTTCTGCTTCTCGTGTTCGGCCTTAGTGTCCTTCTTACCGCCCTTAGCAGGCTTGGAGGACTTAGGGGCCACGACCGGTGTCTTCGTCCCCTTGGTAGGGATCACAACCGGCACGGGCTTGCCCGTGGCTTTGCCAGCCTTCCCGGGCACGGGCTTGACGGGAACCGCCGCCTTAGCCGCCGGCTTGGCCGACGGCGCTGGCTTCTTGGCGACAGGCGGAGCGACTTTAGCGACGACCTTCTTGACTGGCTTGGGGGCGGTCTTGGGCTTCGCCGTAGGCTTAGCCGCAGGCTTCTTAGGGGCGGGTTTCTTAGACATGAAGAGTGGTGATTAGGTTTGCGGGTACTTGGCGGCAAGGGCGTCGCGGCACCGTGGAGATACCATACCGTATTTCCCGGAGTCCACAAGCGTAGGCACCCAGCGCCAAGACCTCGGGCATTTCACCCCAGAGGCATGGTCGACGGCAAACGCCAGCGGGGCCGCGGGTTGCGGCTGCAAGGTGACGGCCGAGACGATCCAAAGCTCGGTTAAAAGGCCCGCATGCTGGGCAAGGAGGGCGAAATCGGGGTCGGCCGGGTCACCCGTGACCACGACGGCCGCCTCCATGGACTGGCCGATTTTCTTCTCTTGGCGAAGGCGCTCCATGGGAACGTTGACTTGGGCGGCCAAGGCCTGGATGGCGGCGACGGCGCCATGGGCAGCCAAACCGGCGGCATCCTCCCAAGCCGCATCGACCACCGGCCAATCCTGGAGGTGGATGCAGGTGGCATCGACGTACTCGCTGCGGGCGTGTAAGTGCGACCACGCTTCGTCGGCGGTGAACGGCACGAAGGGGGCGATGAGTTTCAGGTAAGCGCGCAGGACGAGGTCCAGCGCCGTCTGGGTCGAACGACGGAGCGGGTCGTTCGGGGCGGTCGTGTAGAGGCGGTCCTTAACGACATTGTGATAGGTCGCCGAGAGCGTGCCAGTCGTGAAGCCCGCCAAGGCGGCGGCGGCGCGGTGAAACTCATTGCGTTCGCAGGCGTCGGTGACTTCGCGGATGAGTTTGGCGGTCTCGACGAGAACCCAGCGGTCAATCGGCGTCAACTGCGCGACCGGGAGGGCATCCTTGGCCGCGTCGAAGTCATAAAGGTTACCGAGCTGATAGCGCAGCGAGTTGCGCATGCCGCGATACTGATTCGAGATGGTCTCGAAGATGGCGTCGGAAATCGGGATGTCGCTTTGGTAATTCTCTGAGGCGACCCAGAGGCGAACGATGTCGGCGCCGTACTTCTTGACGTAATCATCGGCGGTCTGTGGCTTGCCGCTCGGGTTGTCGGACTTCGAGATCTTCTGGCGCTTCTCGTTCACGACGAAGCCGTGGGTGAGGACGGCGCGGTACGGGGCCGACCCCTTGACTGCGATAGCGGTCCAGAGCGAAGACTGGAACCAACCGCGGTGCTGGTCGGAACCTTCCAGGTAAAGGTCAGCGGGCCAATGGAGCTCCGGGTGACGGGCACACACGGCCAAGTGACTGGAGCCGGAATCAATCCACACATCGAGCGTGTCGGTGCCCTTCCGGAGATCCTGGGGCCAAGCGGCCGGCACGGGAGCACCGGCAAGCACTTCCTCGACAGAAGAGGCCCACCACCAATCTCCCCCGTGGGTCGCGACCTGCGCGGCGACATGGCGGACAATGCCGGCATCGAGGTAGGACTCACCGGTCGAAGGCGAGTAGAACGAAGGGATCGGCACCCCCCAGGCGCGCTGACGCGAGATGCACCAATCCGGGCGGCCTTCGAGGGCGGCACGGATGCGGTTCTCACCGCTGGCAGGAATCCACTTCACCTGGCCCACGGCGGCGAGGGCTTTGGCGCGTAGGCCACCGCGGTCGAGGCCGACGAACCACTGGTCGAGGGCGCGGAAGACGACCGGCGACTTCGAGCGCCAGCAGTGCGGGTATTGGTGCTCGAAACTCTGCGACTTCAAGAGCGCGCCCTTTTCCTTGAGCAAGCCAAGGACGGCGATGTTCGCGGGGTTCTTGCCGTCGGTCTCGAGGACCGTCACGCCCACGAGCGCGGCCGGCACGCGGCCATCGTCAGCGTAGGTACCGTCGTCGCGCACGGGGCAGTAGGGCTCGAGGCCGTACTTATTCCCAGTCTGAAAGTCTTCGAGGCCGTGGCCCGGAGCGGTGTGCACGCAGCCCGAACCGGCGTCGGTGGTGACGTAGTCGGCGAGGACGACGGGCGCGGGGCGGTCGATGAAGGGATGGTGTGGCTGCAGGCCTTCAAGGGCGCGGCCCTTAATGCGGAAACCATCGGTTGCCCCTTCCAGCCCACATTCAGCGACAAAGGCCGCGCGGCGGGCAGCGGCGACGAGGAACGAGCGGTCGCCATGGCAGACCTCCACGTATTCGAGTTCTGGATGCACCGCGATGGCGAGGTTCGCAGGCAACGTCCAGGGGGTGGTCGTCCATATCACCACAGAGAGCGGATGCGCCGGCGTCAGGCCCTTGGCGCCCGGGTTGGCGACGGGGAAGGCGACCCAGATAGAGTGGGAGCGCTTGGTGAGGTACTCGATCTCGGCCTCCGCTAAGGCCGTCTGGCAGGGGATTGACCAATAGACGGGCTTCTTGGAGCGATAGACCAAACCTTGTTCAACGAAACTGCTGAAGCCCTTCAGGATCTCCGCCTCGTAGGCTGGATCCATGGTGCGGTATTCAGATTTCCAATCGGCAAGGATACCGAGGCGGCGGAACTGCCCGCGCTGCTTTTCGATGTAGGCGGCGGAAAATTCGGCGCAAGCCTTGCGCACGCCCAAGGCGTCGAGCGACTGCTTCTTCGCCTGGAGTTCCTTCATCACCTTATGCTCGATGGGTAAACCATGGCAGTCCCAGCCGGGCACATAGGGCGTCCGGAAGCCGCGCATGGACTTAAAGCGCAGGATGGCGTCCTTCAGGAGCTTGTTCAGCGCGGTGCCGATGTGGACGTCGCCGTTGGTGAAAGGCGGGCCGTCATGCAACACGAAGGCCGGCTTCCCAGCGGCACGCTTTTGGATGGCGGCGTAGAGCCCATTCTTCTCCCAGTGGGCGATGCGCAGTGGCTCGCGTTCAGCCAGGCCGGCCCGCATGGGGAAATCGGTGACGGGCAGGTTAAGGGTATCCTTGAGCTCTTCGGCCATATTGACGATAAAATGAGGGAGATTGACCCGGTTAGGCAATACCCTGCCGGGGCGGGCAGGGTGAACGGCCTGACGAGCGTGGCAAGGGCGGAGATATCCGCCCAAGAAACGCCAAAAATCGGGGGCGGGCGGGGCGAGATTGACAGGCGGGGCGAGAAAGGCACGAATGAGTCCCCATGGACAACAACATGAAGCCTAAGCTGGTCACCAAGTGGGGGGTCATCGTCGACCTCACCCTGACGGTGATTTTCTACTTCTGGATGGCCACGATTCTGAAGAAGCACGTGCCTTGGGTCGAAGCAGGCGAAAGCGCCGTCTGGGCCGGTGCCCTCCTCGCCTCCGCCTGCCTCTCGGGCGTAGTCTGGATGGCCCTCAGCCTGTTCCGCGTCACCCTGGCGGACCAGATGCTTCCGAAGGACGCCGCGGATAAGCAGGGTCGCTAAGCCCTAGCGCTCTCCCCGCAAGGCCAGCCAGTGCTGGCCTTTTTATTTTAAGGTCGGTTCCGCCAAGACGCCTTGAATTTCCTTCCGCATCGCCTCGGCCTCGCGGACCTCTTTCTGGAAATCTGCCCAGATGGCATCGAGCTCTTCGGGCGAAGACTTCGGGAAACGCTCCAGCCAGGCTCCCAGCGTTCGCCAAGCGTTATGGTAGACCGGATTCTGCCGGAGGATCTCCCGGCGCAGAGTCAAGAGCCGTGCCTCCATCGCCTTTTGCACGCCGACGGCCGAGCGTTGCCGAACCACCTGCGGTCCGGTCAAGACGACATCGCCCGCCCCGAGGTCGAAGACAAACCGAGCGGCATCCTCTAAAGCTTCCGCCGATTCCCGCATGCCCAAGCTGACGGGGCTCCGGGTGAGCAGCAGGTTCGCCCGGGCCGCCAACCACCACTCTTCCTCGGACTTGGCCAAGGTGGCCAAAAGCTTCCGCGTGTCTCGGCCCTGCGCTGCGGCGATGAGCACGCGGGTCTGCTCGGGAGAAGTCCCAACGTCATGGCGGAGCGCCCGCCAAAACAGGAAGGCTTCCCGCTCCGGCGCTTGGCCTTGGAGGATATCCGCTAACCGCGCGGGGGCGGCGCGGCGGCCTTCGCGATACCAGAAATCAACCAACGCCGGACGTAAGAGCGCACGGGTCTCGCTCGCTAAAGCTTGAGCCACCCACGGTTCGCTGGCCGTCACGGGCTGGCCCGCCGCAAACGCCACCCGGCCCACCCAAGTGCGGGCCGCAGCCTCCGAAGCACGCTGGGGCGCCGCCTCCGGAGCAGCGAGCCGGAGCGAGACAATGACTTGGCCGGCTTGCGCCCGCACACTGACATCGGGCTGCCCAGGTAGATCGATAATTTCCAAGCGCCCCTTCGCTTGGGGGACGCCATTGACGACCCCTGGGATGGCCGGAATCGCCAAAACTTGCTGCGTGTAGCGCTCCAGCGCCGAGCAATGCACGGCGACAAAACTTACCTCGGCGAGATCATAGCCAAGCACAACCGCCAGGCTGCCCTCATTGGCAAAAACGCGCGGCGCCTCGGGCCCGGGGGCCGCCACGGGCTCGCCCGCCGCAAGGAAAACCCACGTCGCCAAGAGGCTCAGCATCGTATCACGAACCCGTGAAGTGGCTCTCGTCGACCTCGACCGGCTCGCCGCCCGAAAGATGGAGCGGTTCACCTAATGGCGTCTGGTCGTTCTTCCAGACTTCCACCGTCGCGGGGGCATCGGGCTCCGGCGAAACCCACTGCCAGCGACCGATACCAAGGAAAGTCATGAGCTGACCTTTATCCGGGCTCAGGCCTGGGCCGGTGCCGCGGACATACGGCTTGTTGCCGATGCCAATCATCAAGTTAATCGTCAACACCGTGCCGCCCCCCGCCGGCGCAGGGGCGACTTCGGCGGACTCCACGTCCTCGGTGAACGCTGCTTCAAGCGAAGCCGCTTCCTCCTCTTCGGCCGCCGCCGCGATGGTCGACTCAATCGGGGCCTTCACGTCTTCGATAACAATCTCCGCTTGAGTGGCCTCCGGCGCTTCAGCGGCCACCGCCGACGGGCGCGGAGCGGAAGCGACCGGAGCATTTTCCTGCCATGCTTTCACCTCAGCCTGCACGGACTCGAGGGCTTCGCTCAGCTTGTCCGTCGCCACCGCCGCCTTCTGGCCGGACTTCTTTAAATCTTCGCGGAGTTTCTTTAGGTCATCCGCCACCGACGTCTGCTGAGCCGTGACGTCACTACGTAAGGCCTTCACGGCTTCGGCTGTTTCTTCGACATCCGCGACAGATCCGCGGACGGACACCGCCAAGGCTTCGATCTGCGTTGTTAATTCCTCAACGGCTTCCTGCTTAGCGGAACTACCGCTGGCGGCGACGGCCGCCTCCAGCACCTTGGCCTTCGCTTCCAACGCCGTCAGCGCGGCCTTGAGGGCATTCAATTCGGCGGAAGCACGTTGGGCGACGGCCGCCGCGGCGGCCTCGCCGGCCTGGCGGGCGGTGACTTCGATTTCGCCCACGCGGCGGGAAACGGCTTCGGTACCCGCACGGAAATCATCGCGTAACCCATCGATCTCGGCGGCCAACGCCGTCCGCAGGCGAGCCTGTTCGGCCAGACGCTCCTTCTTATCGCCGCCATCCATCAACACGGGAATGACCACGATCAGCGAAGCGCCCAAGATACCGAGGACGGCCAAAAAGGCCTCCAGGCCATCGTGGGGGTTCAGGTCGAGGCAAAGGATGGCGATGACGGCGATGAAGTCGGCCGCCACCAAGTACCATTTTTCTTTGAGGATTTTTTCGAGGTCGCGGTGCATGGGGTTGGGGTAAGGGGAAACTCAGCGCGGGCGTTCGACGAAGCCCACCTTGCGGTTGACCTTGGACATCGTGCGGAAGGCCGTGGCTTGGGCCTTTTCGGCGCCGGACTTAAAGATGACATTGAGCGCTTCGCGGTCCTTGATGAGCTCGTCGTAGCGCAGGCGGACGGGATCGAGGGTCGCGACCACGGCATCGGCCAC
The DNA here is from genome assembly GCA_903925205.1 of uncultured Opitutia bacterium. Classification (GTDB taxonomy): domain Bacteria; phylum Verrucomicrobiota; class Verrucomicrobiia; order Opitutales; family UBA953; genus UBA953. The sequence goes on from CAIYEN010000141.1 coordinate 14,030, forward strand.
CGCCTTCTTGAAATCGCCATAACCCTTGCCCGCGAACTCCGCCGTGAGCGTCGGAACGTCACGGCCTGTACACGCCGAAAGAATGGTCAGCAAGTTCGTGACGCCGGGCTTATCGTCCCCGGGGCGCACTTCGGCGCCCGAGTCGGTGACGGCCGACATGAGTTTCTTGCGAATCTCTTCGGGTCGATCGGTCACGTAGACCGTGGCAGCCTGGTTGGGATCCGACTTCGACATCTTCGCGGTCGGGTCCTGCAGGGACATGATACGCGAACCGACCTTGGAGATGAACGGGGACGGCACCTTAAAGGTCTCGGAATAGCGGTGATTGAACTTCTCAGCGAGGTCACGGGCCAACTCGAGGTGCTGCTTCTGGTCATCCCCCACCGGCACCAACTCGGCATTATAAAGCAGGATATCCGCCGCCATCAGGACGGGGTAGAAGAGGAGGCCCGCATCGACCGACTGCTGTTTCTTGGCCTTATCCTTGTACTGGGTCATCCGCTCCAACTGCCCAAGCGGACAGAGGCAGCCTAAGATCCAGGCTAACTCGGTATGACCGATGACGTGGGACTGGGCGAAAAGGTGACTCCGGGCGGGGTCGAGGCCGCAGGCCACATACTGAGCCAAGCAGGAGTAAGTATTATCGCGGAGCTGGGCCGGGACATGGGGGACGGTGATGGCGTGCTGGTCGACGATGCCGAAGTAGCACTCATAGTCGTCCTGCATCCGGCCCCAGTTCAGGACCGCCCCAAGGTAATTCCCCAGATGGAGGCGACCCGTCGGCTGGGCGCAGGTCAGGACCACCGGCTTGGCGGGCTTTTTTTCGGCTATTTCGCTCATTCCTCTGGTGCCCAGCGTGGCAAGGCACAGGCTGGGCATCAAGCGGATAGGGATATCAGTGACGCTTGAAATAGCGGATTCTTCCGCCTAGATAAAACAACGCACCTCCCCCCTCTCCTATGTTCCTCGCTCAAGTCGCCCCCGTGGCCGCTCCGGCCGCCGCCAGCTCGGTCAATAAATTCTACATCATCGGCGACCTCGACGCCGTGAAACCCGACGTCCCCCCCAGCTGGACGGACGTCATCCTGCATAACCTAGGGTACATTGCCCTCGCCTTCGTCATCGGCTGGCTCGCCAAGAAGGCTCTCGGGTGGGTCGCCACGAAATTCGGCAACAGCCCCATCGCCGAAGCCGCGGTGGCCGCGGTCGGCAAAGCCCTGCCCGCCCTCCTCCCCGCCTACGCCCTCCTTTTCATCATCAAGGAGAACGCTCCCTACCTCGCTCACTCCGGCTCGCTCCACTTCGCGGCCCTAAGCACGACCTTCCTGGCCTCGCTCGCCCATACGACCGCCATCTTCTACCTCGTCGAAATCCCCATCGCCTGGGCCAAGAAGATTGCCGATCAAACCGATAATAAATTGGACGATATCCTCGTCCCGATGATCTCCACCGTCATCAAGATTTCGGTCATCCTCGTCGGCGGCTTCAAGGCCATCTCCATCGTCGACCCGAAGTCCTCGGAAGCGATTCTCGGCCTGCTTGCGGGCGCGGTCGTCGGTCTGGCCTTCGCCTCACAGGACACCATCAAGAACGTCTTTGGTGCGGTCATGCTCATCGTCGACCAGCCCTTCACGCTGGGCGATTTTATCAACATCGGCACCCATGAAGGCAAGGTCGAGGCCTTGGGCTTGCGCTCCACGACCATCGTGCTCGTCGACGGCCAGCGCCTCGCCATCCCGAACGGCGACCTCGCCAACCGTGCGATCGTCAATATCACCCGCCGCGACTTCATCCGTGCCCAAGACCTTGTGCACCTCGAGACTAACACGCCCGCGGAGCAGATTCAGCAGGCCGTGACCATTGTCCGCGAACTGCTAGCGAACCATGAAGGCTTCGACCCGCGGCACCCGCCACTCGTGCATGTCACCGAGTTCAGCGACTGGGCCGTGAATGTCCGTTACATGTACTGGTTCTACCCGGCCAGCGCTGCCAAGCAACTGGAGTTCAACCAGAAGCTCGTCCTCCGCATCACCGAAAAATTCCAAGCTGCAGGCATCCGCCTTGCGGCCCAAGGCACCCCGCAGCCCCGCTAATTTCCCCATGGCCCTCATCGAAGTCTCTAAACTGCAAAAGTCTTACGGCGCCATTCGGGCCGTCCAAAGCGTCTCGTTCTCCGTCGACCGCGGCGAAGTCGTTGGCTTCCTCGGACCGAACGGCGCCGGCAAATCCACGACCATGAAGTTGCTGACGGGCTACCTACGCCCCGACGCTGGTACCGCCGTCGTCGCCGGCTTTGATGTCGTCGAGAACCCCGTGGCCGCGAAAGCCCACCTCGGGTACTCGCCCGAAGGCGCGCCCGCCTACGGCGAGATGACCGTTCGCGAGTTCCTGCGGTTCGCCGCTGAACTGCGCGGCCTCACCGACCCCGCCCAACGCGTGGCCGACACACTCAAGCTCTGCCGCTTGGAAGAAGTCGCGGGCCAAGCCGTAGACACGCTCTCGAAGGGTTACCGCATGCGCGTCGGCTTCGCCCAGGCCGTAATCCACGACCCTGCAGTGCTCATCCTCGACGAACCCACCGACGGCCTCGACCCGAACCAGAAGTTCGAAGTGCGCCGTATCCTCAAGGACATGGCGGCCCGCAAAGCGGTCATCGTGTCGACGCACATCCTCGAAGAAATCGATGAGCTCTGCACGCGCGTGATCGTCATCGCCCAAGGCGAGGTCCGCTGCGACGAGTCCAAAGAACGCTTCCTCCAACGCGGCGACGACCTCAATCAGGTCTTCCGCAAACTCACCGCCTAATCCACTGCCGACCATGTCCGACACCCCTGCCTCCCCTACCCCGCGCGCCGGTGCTGCCTTCTGGGCCGTGCTGCGCCGCGAATTCGCGGGCTACTTCCGTACGCCGCTCGCGTACGTCTTCCTCGCAGTCTTCAACGCCTTCGCCATCTCCTTGGCTTTCTTCGTGGGTAACATCTACGAAGCCGGCGTCGCCAGCCTCGACCGCTTCTTCCTCTACCATCCGTGGCTCTGGGCCTTCCTCGCCCCCGCCGCCGGCGCGCGCCTCTGGGCCGAAGAACGCCGACAAGGGACGCTAGAATTGCTCCTCACCTGGCCAGTCACGGTCTGGCAGGCTGCCCTCGGCAAGTTCTTTGCGGCCTGGCTTTTCTTGGGCTGCGCGCTGCTCATCACCTTACCGATGGCTTTCACGGTCTGTTACCTCGGCGACCCCGACGTCGGTGTGATCGTCTCGGGCTACGTGGGCTCGTTCCTCTGTGCCGGCGCCTGCCTGGGCATCGCCGCCATCGCTTCCGCGCTCACCCGCAGTCAGGTCATCGCCTTCGTCACCGGCTTCCTGGCCTGCTTCGTACTAGTACTCGTCGGCTACGGGGTCTTCGACGAACTCCTCTCTGGGGCCTTTGCGTCCGGCACGGTCGACGAAATTCGCCGCCTCGGCCTGTGGCGCAACCTTGAGCCGTTCACGCTGGGTCTCATCGACCTGCGCCCCACCGCCTACTTCTTGACCGTGGCCTTCGCAGGCCTCGGCCTCAGCACCCTCATCGTCGAACGCCGCTAATCGGAGAACCCCGCCATGTCTCGCTCCCAAGCCTTCTTCGCCGCGCTCGCCATTCTGGCCGCGGCCTTCTTCGTCAGCCTCATCATTGGTGTCGTCGGCGACCGCTTCGGCGGCACGCGCGTCGACCTGACCGAGGACCACACGTTCACGTTATCCCCGGGCTCACGACACATCGTCGGCAAGCTCGATGAGCCCGTCACGCTGGAGTTCTTCGTCAGCCGGTCCGACGTCAAACTCCGCCCCTACCTCGAAAGCTATTCCCGCCGGGTCGAAACGTTGCTGCGCGAATACGCCGCCGCCTCCAAGGGGAAGGTGAAACTCGTCATCACCGACCCCAAGCCCGACACGAAAGAAGAGCAGCGGGCGCAGCGCCAGAATTTGGGGGCGATGAACACGCCGAGCGGGGCAGCCTACCTCGGCCTCACGGCCCAGCAGGCCGATACGGTCAAGGCCATCGCCTTCCTCGACCCCACGCGCGAGAAATTCCTCGAGTACGACTTGTCCAAGTTGATCGCGTCCGTTGCCCGCCTCGAACGCCCCAAACTTGCGATCGTCAGCACGCTCGCGATTACCAACACCGCACCCCAAGGCGGCGACCAACAACCTGGGGCCGCCGACGTGCTCCTGGCTGAACTGGGTCAAACGTTCGAAGTCATCACGGTCAACAACCAGGCGACGGAGCTCCCGAAGGGCACGGCCGTGGTTGCGCTCATTCACCCACATCACCTGTCCGACAAGCTCGCCTACGCCATCGACCAATTCCTGTTGAATGGCGGCGCGGTCTTCGCCGCCGTCGACCCGCTCTCGCGCTACCAGAAGTTCCAGCAAGGCGGCATGCCCTTCATGGTCGCCCCGATGGCGCTCGGCGCTTCGTCTGACCCCGCCCTGCTCCGCGGTTGGGGGGTGAACGTCGAGATGGATGCCGTCTCCGGCGACAGCCAGCGCTCCGTGCCCATCCGCGGCTCGCGCAACCAGCCCGTGCAATACCCGCCCGCCTTCTCGGTGGGCGCCGAGTCCTTATCCAAGGAATCGCCACTGACCTCTGACCTGCGTGAAATGGCCTTCATGGAGGCCAGCGAAATCACGCTGATCTCGGGTGCCGAAAAGCGCCTAAAAATGGATGTCCTGATTGCGCTCAAGGGCGCGACCACCGGGGCCGCCGCCACGACGCTCGCCAACGCAGGACCGTTCGAGAAAGTCGCGTTGGGCTTCAAGGCCGATGGCCGTCCCCGTATCCTCGCCGCTTCTTTCACCGGCACATTCACCTCCGCCTTCCCCAACGGCGTCGCCGCGGACGAGAAGGATAAGACCCCGAAAGCCGGCCCCGACCACCTCAAGGAATCCAAGAAGCCCGGCCGCCTCTTCGTTGTCGCAGACTCCGACTTCATGCTCGACCCCTTCACGGTCCGCCAGCGTCAGCTCAATGGCCAGTCGGTCATGGAAGAGCTGAACGACAACCTGAAGTTCGTGCTGAGCTCCCTCGAGACCCTCGGCGGCTCCGACGAACTCGTGACGCTGCGCTCCAAGGGCACGTCCATCCGCCCGTTCAAGCGCGTCGTCGCCCTCGAACGCAACGCGCAGGCCCTCTACCAAGCCAAGCTCGACGAAATCGAGAAGCGCCTCGAAGAGGCCAATAACAAGGTGAACGAAATCTCCCGGCGCAGTGGCGGCGACCTCTCGAAGGGCCTCGTGATCACGCCCGAGATGCAGCGTGAAATCGATAAGTTCCAGAAGGAAGCCACCGAACTCTCCGAGCAGCGCCGCCAGATTCGCCGGGGCCTCAGCGAAGACGTGAACGCCCTCGGCCGCAAACTCGCTATCCTCAACCTCTTCATGGGGCCGATGCTCGCTGGCCTCTTCGGCCTGCTCTACTTCCTCTCCCGCCGCCGCAAAGCCGCCTAAGCCATGCGTAAATACTCCTACCTCATCGTCACCCTGGTCCTGGGCCTCGGCGCCCTCGCCTTGCTTAACCTTAAGCCGCAGGATGCCGCCGACGGCTCGGCCAAGAGCCCGCTGGTCGCCACGGAAATCCTCGCCCAGCCGAAGAGCTTCACGCTGAAGGCCAACGGTAAAGCGACCACCATCGAGAAAGCGGGCGACGGCTCCTGGGTCGTGAAAGATAAGTTTAACTTGCCCGTGGATGTCGAAAATCGCCTCCGCCCACTGGTGGTCGCCTTACAGAAAGCCGAAAACCTCGGCGTGCTGACGAGTAACCCCAAGCGTCTGGAAAAGCTCGGCCTGGCCGACAGCTCCATCCGCGTGACGGGTGAGGACGGCAAGGTCTTCGCCGCGGACATCGGTAAGCCCACCGACGACGGCGCTGGGCTGTCCATGCGCCTGCAGGGCGAAACCTCAGCCATCCGTACGAACTTCAATGGCTACCTCGAAGCCGACCCCACCAACTGGATGGATTCGGTGCTCTTCAACGGGAAGCCCGAAGACATCAAGGCCATCGCGTTCACGTGGGCCGACGGCCAGCAGTCCTTCGCTCGCCCCGAAAAGGGGAAGCCTTTCGGGGGCAAGGAAGGCCCGACGGTCGAAGACATTGTTAACGCCCTCGCGATCATGCGCGCCTCCGACGCCGCCGCCAAGGGCGACCCAGAAGCCGCCACCGCATTCGCCAAGTCCTGGACGGTGAAGCTCGAGCTCTTCGATGGTTCGACGGTGACCGCAGTCTTCGCGAAGGGTGCCGCGGGCGCCCCCAACGAGCCACCGAAGCTCTTCACGCGCGTCAGCCACTCCGACCCGAAGCATGTCGCCAACGTGATGGGCGCGAAGGCCGAGTTCCTCTCGCAGCCTTGGTTGTCCGAGCAGCTCCCAGCGTCCCTCGCCGACTTCAAAAAGCGCGTCTCCCCGCCCGCGGAGAACCCAGGCCAACCGAACGCCCCGCAACTGGGCAACTTCCAGGGACTCAGCCTGCCGGGCGGAAACGCCCCTGTTTTGACCCCGCCACCGGGCAAATAAGCCTGCTCTGAGCAAAAGCCCTTGCCTCCCTCGGCAAGGGCTTTTTCGTGTCTGCTTCCGATGGTCCTCGCCGAAGCCCAGTCCCTCGCCACTTACCTGCCAGTCCTGATTCAGGCCGCCATGGGCTTAGCCCTGCCGATTGGCATCTTGGCGGCCAGCCACCTCTTTGGGCAGCGCGCCAAGGGCAACTACATCAAGGACAAGGCCTACGAGTGTGGCCTCCCGATGGAAGGTAAACCGCACCCGCGCTTCGCCGTGAAGTTCTACGTCACCGCGATGTTGTTCATCCTGTTCGACATCGAAGTCGTGTTCCTCGTGCCCTGGGCACTCGTTTACCGGGAATTCCTCGCCGCGGGCATCGCCATCACGGCGGCTACGGCGGTCTTCCTCGGCACCCTCGTCCTCGGCCTCGCTTACGAAGTGAAGCGGGGCGCGCTCGAGTGGGATAAGTAAGCCAAGTTTACGACCGCTACCAAAAGGGCGCCCGCTGGGCGCCCTTTTTATTTACTTGGCGGCCGGGGCGGCGGCGGCCGGTGCTTTCAGGTGCTGATCAAAGAAGGCCGTCACCAGCGGACGCAGGTCGCGCTGCTTGGGCTGCAGGTCGAAGGTGTGTGGCGCGCCGGGAATGACCTCCAACGCGCACGGGGCGCCCTTCTCTTTGGCGACCTTTAAGTAGGTCTCACTTTGGCTGAGCGGCACCGTGACGTCCGCCGTGCCGTGCACGAGCAGCATCGGCGCGTCCTTCGCATCGAGGTACGTCAGGGGCGAGCCCTGCTTATAGAGTTCCGGCGCTTCTTCACGGGTCTTTGCGAACATCTTCATGTCGTGGTAATTAATCAGGTCGACGGCCCCGTAGAAACCCACGGCACAAGTAACGCGCGCGGAGACGTCCTGATAAGGCTCACCCTTGACGGCATCAAAGCCGTCTGCGGAACCCGTGGTCGCCAACATCATCGCCAAGTTGCAGCCGGCCGAACAGCCGATGACGCCGATGCGTTCGGGGTCCACGCCCAAGGCCGCGGCTTCCTTACGCAGGTAACGGACGGCGGCCTTCGCATCATACACGCTCTGCGGCCACGTGACCTGCCCCTGCGTCCGCCGCAGCTTGTAGTTGATACTCATGCAAACGTACCCCTTCAGGGTCAGGTTCTCGGCGATGTTCAATTCACGATTACGCGCCTTGTCCCCGTCGTTAAAGCCGCCACCATGGATGACGATGATGCCCGGCAGGGGCTTGGCCTTATCATGAGTGAGCGGGAAATAGAGATCCGCCTTCTCTTTGCGGGTGGCACCCAAATAGGCGACGTCGGCCTTCACTTGGACAGTCTTCGGATACACTGGGACTTTCTTGAGTTCGGCGGGCGTGTCCTCCGAGGGGGGCTCGCTGGCCTTCTTCGTTGCGACCGCGGGCTTAGCGACTTCCGTGGCGGGAGTAGTCGACGTCACGGGGTCGGCCATAAGGACCGCCCAAAAGCAGAGAAACGGGGTCATGGCTTAACCGATACACCAGCCCGACGGTTCGTCAACGGCCCGCATAACTAGCCTCCAACCGACGGGAGGAGTTTAGTGCCCTACCCGCGACTTAGGTCGCACAGACGCCGCAACCCGCCGGGAGGTTCAAGAAGAAGTCATTGCCCTTGTCGTCCACGAGGATGAACGCGGGGAAATCAACGACTTCAATCTTCCAGACGGATTCCATGCCGAGCTCGGGATAATCGATGACTTCGACCTTACGGATGTTTTCCTGGGCCAAGATTGCCGCCGGGCCGCCGATAGAACCGAGGTAAAAACCGCCGTGCTTCTTACAGGCATCGGTGACGGCCTGACCGCGGTTGCCCTTGGCAATCATGACGAGCGAGCCGCCGTTGGCCTGAAAGAGTTCAACGTAACTATCCATGCGCCCAGCGGTGGTTGGGCCAAACGAGCCCGAGGCCATGCCGACCGGGGTCTTCGCGGGACCAGCGTAATAGACGGGGTGCTGCTTGAAATATTCCGGTAGGCCTTCGCCGCGCTGGAGGCGCTCCTGCAGTTTAGCGTGGGCGATATCGCGGGCGACGACCAAGGTACCAGTCAACGCCAGGCGCGTGGTGACGGGGTGCTTGGATAGCTCGGCGCGAATCTCCGCCATCGGACGGTTCAGGTCGATTTTGACGACCTTGGTGGCGTCGGCGTGCTTACGCGCCTCGGCCGGGATGAACTGGCCTGGGTTGGTCTCAAGCTGCTCAATCCAGATACCGTCCTTATCAATCTTGGCCTTGGCGTTGCGGTCCGCCGAGCAAGAGACCGCCATGCCGATCGGGCATGAAGCCCCGTGACGCGGGAGCCGGACGACGCGGACGTCGAGGGCGAACCATTTGCCGCCAAACTGCGCGCCGATGCCGAGGTTGTGCGCAGCCTTGAGGAGTTCGGCCTCCAAGGCGAGGTCACGGAAGGCTTGGCCGTGCTCGTTGCCCTTGGTGGGCAAGGCGTCGTAGTAATGCGTGGAGGCCAGTTTGACGGCCTTCATCGTGGCCTCTGCGGAGGTACCGCCGACGACGATCGCCAAGTGGTACGGCGGACAAGCCGCGGTCCCGAGGCTCTTCATCTTTTCGGTCAGGAAAGCGACGAGTGACTTCGGATTCAGGACGGCCTTGGTTTCCTGATACAAGTAGCACTTATTCGCCGAGCCACCGCCCTTGGCGACGAAGAGGAACTCAAACTTCATCCCGCCCGTGGCGGCGATGTCGACCTGCGCCGGCAGGTTGGTACCCGTGTTTTTTTCCGTATACAGGTCGAGCGGCGCGAGCTGGGAATAGCGGAGGTTGTTCTGCGCGTAGGCTTGGTAGACACCGAACGACAAGGCCTCGGCATCATCGCCGCCGGTCCAGACCTGCTGGCCCTTCTTAGCCGTAATGGCCGCCGTACCAGTATCCTGACAGAATGGCAGCACGCCCTTCGCGGCGACTTCCGCATTGCGGAGCATGGCTAAAGCGACGGCGCGATCATTGTCGCTGGCTTCCGCGTCGGCAAGAATGGCGGCAACCTGCTGCAGGTGCTCCGAGCGGAGGTAAAAGTTAATATCGTGGAACGCTTGGTTCGCCAAGAGCGTGAGCCCTGCGGGGGCGACCTTGAGTACCGGCTTACCTTCGAACTCGACGACGGAGACGTGGTCCTTGGTGACCAAGCGATACTTCGTCGTATCTGGTCCCAGCGGGAAAGGTTCCTGATAATGGAATTGCGAGGCCATCGGCTTCTAATGAAGCACCCCATCGCTTGGTCGCAAACGGAAACCGAACGGAAGCGCTGAACCGCTTAAGGATTGGCAAAGGGCACCGCCGCGGGCGCACCCAGCACCACCCCGCCGGTGACCGCGGCACAAACCGTCCCGACCGGCAGGTCGAGACCGACCAAAGCCAACCCGTGCGGGCCCGCGGCGGAGCGCACCTTACCGATGACCTTACCCGCCGACGTCAGTTCGGTGCCGGCGGACAGGGACGATCCATCGGTCGACTCGACACGGCGGAGAATCCGACGTAACGAACCCATGGACTGGATGCGTGCCATCACTTCCTGTCCGAGGTAGCAGCCCTTGGTATAACTGACCCAAGGCTCGAGTCCGCATTCCTGCGGAAACTCGTTGGACCCGCAATCGTCGGGGACGGAAGGCACCCCCGCCAAAATCCGGTCAGCCTCGAGCGCTTCATACGTGGCGAGTTCCCAAGGGAGCGACTGAGCGGGCGGAGCCAAGACCTCCCAAGAGGGCCCGCCCGCGCGGGCCGCCGGAATCAAGCGCACGCCCGCGATTTCGGCCGGGACGCCCGTACCCCAAAGCACGCCCCGCTGCCAGTGATCGGAAACATCCGCCGCGGCCACGTCGTCCGCGATGACGTTGGCCGTGACGACGGCGATCAGTTCTGCGGGTGGGCAGTGCGGGCTGAGCAGCAAAAACGCGCCGTCGGCCGCCTTCACCACCAACGTGTGCGCGAGCACCCGGCCCTTGCGGTTCAACCACAAGGCGGGCTGCCCATCACCCCGACGTAGGTCGGCGGCGCACTGCCCCTGCAGGAACGTCGCGGCGTCGTCGCCCGTCACGCGCACGACCGTCGTCGAAGTTGGCGTGAAGCGGAGCATGGCGGCGCTCAGGCGGCCAGGAAGGCGATGCCTTGCAGGACCAAGTTGGCGTAGAAGGCGGCCATCACATCATCGAGCACGATACCGAAACCGCCCGGCAGTTTCTCGAGCGCCTTGATGCCGAAAGGCTTGGTGATGTCGAAGAGCCGAAACAGCAGGAAGCCGACGATGACCAAGAGGAAGCCCTTGGCCGAACCGAGCGCGAGGTGCTTGTTGAAGAGGAACACCAGCGGCATGGCCACGAACTCATCCAGGATGACTTCGGAAGGGTCCTTCTTCTTCAGCAAGAACGCCGCGACACCGCAGAAGAAAATCGCCGCCAGCACGACGAGCGCGTCAAAGACCAATTCATGGTACCACGCATGGCCCCGGGCCAAGTTGCGCACTACCAAGGCCCACCATAGCAACCCCGCGGCGGAACCCCAAGTACCTGGCGCGCGCAACCGACCCAGCGGCCCCAGCGTGGCAATACCGACCATCATTCAGACAAGCCCGGCAAGTGCCGGCGATGGCGGATGAGGTAACTGGCGCCCGAGATCACCGTCAGCGCAACGGAGAGCCAGAAGAGCCCCATGATGATCACTTCCCAACGCTCGTGCCAAAGGGCGGAAAGCTTCCAATGCGTTTCATAGGCACGCAGGCCGATGAGATGGCCGATGGCCAAGATTTGCAGGAAGGTCTTGATTTTGCCGAGCCCTTCAGCCTCGAGCACCTGACCCGAGGCGGCCGCGACGAGACGCAGGCCAGTAATCAGGAACTCACGACACAGGATCAGCACCACGCCGAAAGCGGCCAACAGGCGCTCGCCATCTGAAGGGTTCAGGTAGCCAGCGGCGGGCAAGTCTCCCAGCACGGGGCCGAGCACATGACGACCTGGCAGGCAATCGGCCGCCAGCAAAGCCACGAGCAGCCCGAGGATGAAGATTTTGTCGACCAAGGCGTCCATCAGCCGGCCGAAGTCCGAGACCGCCCCCAGCTTGCGGGCAATCCAGCCATCAAAGATGTCGGTCAAGGCGGCTAGGATGAACAAAGCCAAGGCCGCGCTGGCCCAGACCCCCGCCCAAGAGGTCCAGAGCGCGATCAAGAAGACCGCCGGCAGCCGGGCCGCGGTCAGAAGATTAGGGATGTGCCGAAGAAAACGCATGCGGGCTTGCGGGGACAATGTTCTGGGGCGAGAGTCGGTCGCAACAGGAAAACAATGGCCCTCAAACCGCGCATCGCCGTCTACCCCGGCACCTTCGACCCGATCACGCTCGGCCACCTCGACGTGCTCCGTCGGGCTTCGCGTCTCTTCGACCGCGTCATCGTCGCCGTGGCGCCGAGCGACTCCAAGAATCCTTTATTCCCCTTAGACGAACGCTTGGTCATGGCGCGCGAAGCCTGTAAGGGCATGGGCAAGATCCGGGTCCTGTCGCTGGATGGCCTCACCGTGGAGTTCGCCCGTAAGCACAAGGCCGTGGCCATTATCCGCGGCCTCCGCAAGTTCAGTGACTTTGAGTTCGAGTTCGACCTAGCCCATGCCAACCGCCTCATGGCCCCCGAAATCGAGACCGTCGTCCTCATGCCTAGCCAGGACCAGTTTGTGACCTCTTCGACCTTCGTGAAGGACATTGCCCGCCATAAACTGTCCCAAGCAGCCGCTTTTGTGCCCCGTTGCGTGCTGCCGCGCCTCAAAAAACGCCTTGGTTGAGCCTAAAAAGGCCCTTCCTCCGCTGTTGACCGTGGGGAAATGTTCCGTTTGCTCCCCCTTTCCCCCCTTGCGAGCCCGCTAGGGCGGCTCCCAACCTTCCTTTCTATACATCCATGGACATCAAAATCCAAGTTACCAATCCGACCCGCCGCTCCGTCACCGTGACGATTCCTGCGGCCACCGTCGCCGCTTCCGAAAAGGAAGTGATCAAGGGCTTCACCCGCGAAGCCGCCCTGCCTGGCTACCGTCCGGGCAAGGCGCCCGAAGCGCGCGTCCGCCAGAAGTACGCTAAGAACATCGCCGACGAAATCAGCCAGCGCCTCCTCGCGCAGGGCTACGATCGCGTCAAAGAAGAGAAGGGCTTCACCGTCTACACCCTCGCCGACGTCCAGAAGGAAGAAACCGCCCAGGGCGCCGATGTCGTCATCCGCTACGAAGTCGACGTCCTCCCCGAGTTTAAGACCCCCGACTGGCAGAGCATCAAGATCGCCAAGGAAGCCGTCACGGTGACCGACGCCGACCTCGAAGAACACCTCCAGAAGTTGCTCCAGCAGCGCGCCCGCTACGAGAAGACCGAAGCCGCTGCCGCCAAGGGCGACTACGTCCGTCTCAGCTACACCGGCACCGTGGACGGCAAGGCCGTCAAGGAAGTCGACGCCGAAGCCGGCCCGCTAGGCTCGTCCGAATCCACTTGGGAAGAAGCGGGCTCGGAAAGCGAAGTCGTCGCCGTCCCCGCGATCGCTCAGGCCATCATCGGCCTGAAGGCTGGCGACACCGCCAAGGCCGAGCAGGCCTACGGTGCCGACGCCACCCGCGAAGCCCTGCGCGGCAAGACCGTGCAGTACGCCCTCACCATCGCCGAAGTTCGCCGCAAGGAAATCCCCACCGTGGACGAGGCCTTCTGCAAGTCCGTCGGCGTCAAGGATGAAGCCGACCTCCGTGACCAGCTCCGCAAGGGCATCACCGGCACCAAGGAACAGGCCGCGGAAACCGCCCGCCGCGAAAAGGCCCTCGACGCCCTCATCACTGGCCTCGACCTCCCCCTCCCCCAGTCCGCCGTGGATTCCGTCGCCAATGGCCTCTTCAATGAGTACCTGCAGCTCCGCCTCCGTAACGGCACCCTGAAGCCCGACCAGTTCGAAGCCCAGCGCGAGGAAATCATCACCGAGTCCCGCAAGGCCGCTGAAACCAAGGTCCGCGCCCAGGTCGTCCTGGTCCGAATCGCTGAGGAAAACGGCATCGACCTCACCCAAGAGGAATTCACCCAGGCCATCCTCCGCGAGGCCTACCGCACCAACGTTCAGCCCGAAAAGCTGGCCAAGGACCGTAATCAACTCCAGGTCATCCGCCGCGACGCGGTCCTGAATAAGGCCCTCGACCTCGTCCTCGACGGGAAAGCCCCAGAAGCGGTTGAGAAAGCCTAAGGTCCGGGTATAGTACCCCCTAACTCCTCCAAACTATGTCCTATATCATCCCCAACGTTGTTGAAAGAGATGCGCGCGGCGAACGGGCCTGGGACATCTACAGCCGTCTGCTCAAGGACCGCATCATCTTCCTGGGCTCGCCCATCTACGACGACGTCGCCAACGCCGTCATTGCCCAGATGTTGTTCCTGCAGATGGAAGACCCGAAGAAGGACATCTCGCTCTACATCAACTCCCCGGGCGGCTCGATCACCGCAGGGATGGCGATCTACGACACGATGAACTTCCTCACGTGCGAGGTGAACACCTATTGCATCGGTATGGCCGCCTCGATGGCGACTGTCCTGCTCGCCGCCGGCACCAAGGGCAAGCGCCACGCGCTGCCGAATTGCCGCGTCATGATCCACCAGCCGAGCGGCGGGGCGACGGGCCAAACGTCCGATATTTCTATCGCCGCCAAGGAAATCCTCCGCTGGCGCGATACGCTGAACCATGTCCTCGCGAAGCACAGCGGGCGCACGGCGGCCGAGCTGCAGCGCGACTCCGACCGCGATAATTACATGACGGCCGATGAGGCCAAGGCCTACGGCCTCGTCGACCACGTCGTCCTGCCTAAGGCAGGCCGCGCCTAATCCTCATGGCCGGCGACCAGGCGGAGTGTTGCTCCTTCTGCGGCAAGCCGGCCGCGCAGGCGGGGAAACTCATCGCGGGGCCCAAGGGCATCGGCATCTGCGATGTCTGCGTGTCCACTTGCGGTCGGCTCATCGACCGTGAACGCGCCCGCGAGGGCAAAGGCAGCCCGACTCCCTCCGCCGGCCCGACCATGCAGGCGGGCCCGGCCAAGTACGTGCCGACTCCCGTCAAGCTCGTCGCCCCGTCGGCCCTCCGCGCGGAACTCGACATTCACGTCATCGGCCAGGACCACGCCAAGAAGGTCCTCTCCGTTGCCGTCCATAATCACTACAAGCGCCTCAACGATCGGCTCACGCAAGCCGCGGGCGGCGATAAGAGTAACGCCCTCGGCGAAGTCGAATTAGACAAGAGCAACGTCCTGCTGATTGGCCCGACGGGCACCGGCAAGACGCTCCTCGCGAAGACCCTCGCGCGCATGCTCGATGTGCCGTTCGCCATCGCGGACGCCACCACGCTCACCGAAGCCGGCTACGTCGGCGACGACGTCGAAACCGTCGTCCTCCGCCTGCTGCAGGCCGCCGACATGAACGTCGAACGTGCCCAGCGCGGCATCATCTTCATCGACGAAATCGACAAAATCGGCCGTAAGTCCGACTCCGCTTCCATCACGCGCGATGTTTCCGGCGAAGGCGTGCAACAGGCTTTGCTCAAGCTCCTCGAGGGCACGGTTTGCAACGTCCCGCCCGCGGGCGGTCGCAAACACCCCGAGCAGCAGTGCATTCAGATTGATACGGGCGACATCCTTTTCATCGCCGGTGGTGCCTTCGTTGGCCTCGACCGCCTCATCGCCCGCCGCTCGGGCACCAAGGCCCTCGGCTTCATCCAAGGCGGCGACATCCCGCCGACGCTGACGGCTGAACAGGTCCTCGCTGGCCTCCAGCCCGAAGACTTATTCTCGTTCGGGATGATTCCCGAGTTCGTCGGCCGGCTCCCGGTCATCTCCGTCCTCGAGCCACTCAGCAAAGATGCGCTCATCCGCATCCTGACCGAACCGAAGAACGCGCCGACGAAGCAGTACCGTAAGCTGTTCGGTCTTTCGGGGATGAATCTCGAATTCACCCCCGAAGCCCTGGACGCCCTCGCCGAACGCGCCCTGGCCCTCGGCACTGGTGCCCGCGGCCTGCGCTCCGTCCTCGAAGGCGTGTTACTCGAGACTATGTACGCCCTGCCGGAACACGCGACGGGCTCGAAGTTCACGGTCACGGCCGAAGCCATCCGCGGCGAGAAGCCCGTGTCGGTGACGGCCGCCAGCACGAAGCCCCGCAAGGGCGCCTAATTTCATGATCGTCTATCCCGCCATCGACATCCGCGGCGGTCGCTGCGTACGCCTCAGCCAAGGCCGCGACGACGCGCGCACGAACTACTACGAAGACCCCGTCGAACCAGCCGTCCAGTTCACGCAAGCCGGGGCGGAATGGATCCACGTCGTCGACCTCGATGGCGCCTTCGGCGGCGCACCGCTCAACCTGGCGACGCTCGCACGGATTGCTCAGCTCGGCCCCAAAATCCAGTTCGGCGGGGGTATGCGTGACCGCGCCCTCGCGGAATCCGCCTACGCCGCCGGCGCCAGCCGCGTCGTCATCGGCACGCGCGCCGCGACCGATCCCGCTTTCCTGCGCGAGATGGCCAAAGCCCACGGGCCCCGCCTCGCCGTCGGCATCGACGCCAAAGACGGCCTCGTCGCTGTGAAGGGCTGGACGGCCGTGACGGCCCTCCAGGCCACGGACTTCGCCAAGGAAGCGGGCGAGCTCGGCGTCTCGACGGTGATCTATACCGATATTGCGACGGACGGCATGCTCACTGGCCCAAATTGGAAATCGCTCGAAGCGGTGCTCAAGGCCTGCCCTTGCGGCGTCATTGCCTCCGGCGGCGTCGCTGGCGCCGAAGATGTGCAGCGCCTAGCGCAACTTTCCAAGGCCTACCCTAACTTGGTCGGCGCCATCGTTGGTAAAGCCCTCTACGAAGGCCGCTGCGATGTCGCGGGCCTCTTGGTCGCCGCCCGCGGTTAAGCCTCAGCGCGCCGGCACCAAAGCCGGGCCATAGCCGCTCACAATCCCATTGAGTAGGCGCACCTCATGGGTGACCGGTGGAACGGCACGTTTTTCGGCGGCGTTCTTCCAGCCACCCAAGGCCTTGTTCGCCGCGGCATACTCAAGCTCCGCCGTCGTCGGGAGCATCCGGTAATAAAGCGACTCCATCGTGCCATCAGCGGAGGCATCGCTCGGCACGCCGAGGAGTTCAATCACTTGCGCCCGGGTGTCACCAACCTTGATGAGGTGCAGCTTGGTGGCGGTGTGGTTCCGCCATTCATCCTCGGGCTGGGCGTTCTGGCAGGCCGTGAAGGTCAGGGTCAATAGCAGCAGCGCAAGGATTCGCATGGCTCGAAACCTAGGCGGTTCGCCCGAAAGGGTCAATGCCGAGCCCGCCCGGCAGGGCGGAGGCTTGCCAAGGCCTGCCGCCAAAGCCATACCCAGAAGCCTTATGGCATCTTTCCGGACCATGCTCGCTTGGCTAGCCTGCGCGACCTGCGCCTGCGCCGCCGACCTCACCCCCGCCGAGGTCATCGCCAAGGCTCGGGCCGCCCTGACGGCGGATGCCGCGGCCTTCGCTAAGGTCCGTAGCCTGCAGTTTGAACTGACGTCCGTCGACGCCGAGGGAAAGCCGGCCGGCTTCACCTTGCTCGAGGTGAATGCCCCCGACCAACGCTACCAGCTCAGCCTCAACGCCAATCGCTCCGTCGAGGAAATCCTCGCGACCAACGGCAACGAAGGCTGGCGCAAGTCCACCCAGACGACCCAAATTGGCGTGCTGCGCTCCGAGTTCGTCAGCGTGCTCCGCGACATGGCGACGAGTGACCTGACTTTCTTCGCCGCGCCCGCCGAACGGCACGGCGTCGTGAAGGCGGCCCCCGCGAGCGAAATCAATGGGCGCAAGCAGGTGGCGTTGGAATACGCCTACAAGAGCGGGTTCCGCATCATTCGCCATTTTGACGCTGAAACCTTCCGCCTCACCGCCACCGATCAGCCGATGCCCGACGGGAAGACGCAGCGTCAGTTGGTAATCGCAACGGTGGTCGTCGAAGGCATTTTATTCACGCAAAAGGAGACCATCCTCATCGACGGTAAGAAGGTCGCCGAGGCCACCTACGAAAAGGTCACCGTCAACCCCACGCTCACGCCGGGTCACTTCATTTTCCCGACCCGCTAAGACCATGCCCGTCCTCCAGGCCCACGCCCCAGACTTCCTTCCTCGCCTCCGCGCCTTCGTCGGCAATGGCGAAGCCTCGGCCGACGTCCGCGCAACGGTCGCTGGCATCATCGCCGACGTCCGTGACCGCGGCGACGCCGCCGTGCTGGCTTACACCAAGAAGTTCGACCACGCGCAGCTGACCGCCCAGCAGCTCCGCATCCCCGAGGCCCGTCTTAAGGAAGCGGCCAAGCAACTGGCCCCCGCCAAGCGCAAAGCCTTCAACGAAGCCGCCCGTTGCGTGACGGACTTCCACCGCCGCACGTTGCCCAAGGGCTGGTCCGCGAAGAACCCGCATGGCGCTACGGTCGGTGAGCGCCACCATGCGATCCGTCGCTGTGGCCTTTACATTCCCGGCGGCCAAGTCCCGCTCGTCTCGACGGTCCTCATGACCGCGCTCCCCGCTAAGGTCGCCGGGGTGCCCGAACTCTGTGCCTGCACGCCCCCCGGCCCCGACGGGAAGATCAACCCTGATATCCTCGCCGCACTCTACCTCTGCGGCATCAAGGAAGTCTACGCCGTCGGCGGCGTCCAAGCCATCGCCGCCCTCGCGCTCGGAACGAAATGCATCCCGGCCGTCGATAAGGTCTTTGGCCCCGGCAATGCCTTCGTCACCGAAGCCAAGCGTCAGCTCTTCGGCGTCGTGGGTGTCGACTTACTGCCCGGCCCCAGCGAAGTGATGATCATCGCCGACCGCACCGCCAACCCGGTCTACGTTGGCGCTGACCTCTGCGCGCAGGCCGAACACGGCAGCGGTAAGGAGAAGCTCTACCTCGTCTGCGACTCAGCGGCCTTCGCCGACCGTTGCCTCGCTTCCGCCCACGCCCAAGCGCTGACGCTTTCGCATGGCGCCAAGATCACCCAGGCCCTCGAGAAGATGACCTGCGTGATCCTCGTTCGCAAAATCTCCGAAGCGGCGCGCGTGGCCAACCTGGTTGCGCCCGAACACCTCGAACTCATGGTCGCAAAGCGCGAAGAAGCCAAGCTCTCCGCCGCCATCACGACCGCGGGCGCCCTACTCCTCGGCCATGAGACCCCGACGGTCCTCGGTGACTTCACCGCTGGCCCGAGCCACACCTTGCCGACCGGCGGGACCGGACGTTTCTTCAGTGGCCTCCGCGTCGCCGACTTCCTCCGCCGCACCAGTTTCGTGCGCTATGATCAACGCTCGCTCGCCAAGGCCGCCAGCGTCGTTGCCGCTTTCGCGGGCATGGAAAGCCTCGACGCGCACGGGCGCTCGCTGCAAGTCCGCCTCGCGAAGAAGCGTTAGTCGTTCAAGGCGGCGAGCACCTGCGCGTGCAACTTGGGCGCCGCGGCGATGATGTTGCCGCTGGCGACGGCGTTGCCGCCTTGCCAATCCGTGACGGTCGCACCGGCCCCCTTGAGCACGGGAATCACGGGTACGAGATCCCATGGGTTCATGACGGGGTCAGCGACGACGTGCGCGCGCCCACTGGCGACGAGGAGATGGCCATAGCCGTCGCCCCACGTGCGGGTATGCGCCACCGAGTCGGCGAGGCGGTTCCAGCGGGCCCGCTTATGCAGGCGACGGACATTATCGAAATCGGTCGAGACCACGACGGCATCCTTTAACGAGACTTCGGCGGCGCGCACGGGCTGGCCGTTCAGGCGGGCGGTCCGGCCATCCCCGACGATACGCTCGTCCAAGATCGGCTGATCAATTAAGCCCAAGAGCGGCTGGCCTTCGTAACGCAGGCCGATGAGCGTGACGTAGAGCGGCACGCGCGAAAGGAAGGACTTCGTACCGTCAATCGGATCAAGCACCCAACAGAACTCGGCGTCGACGTTCTGCGGGCCAAACTCTTCGCCCAAAATCCCGTGGGAGGGGTAAGCCTTACTGATGAGCTGGCGCATGAGGCGCTCGGCCTCCTTATCAGCCCACGTCACGGGGGTGCCGTCGGGCTTAATCTCGAGCCGCGTTTCCGGGTCGGCGTGCGCCGGGATGAGGACCGAGCGGGCAACGTCCGCCAGGGCTTCGGCAAACTTCAGCAACTCGGCTTGGCGCGCATCGGAGAGCATGGGAGAGGGTTAAGCCTGTTCACGGACCGCTCCAAGCGAAAAGCCACCAGCCTACGCTTGAAGCCCCTGAGAAACCGCAAAGAGTCGGCCCATGCGCTCGATCCTCGCCTTGCTAGTCTGCTGGCTGCTGAGCCCGGGGCTATTAGCGCTCGAACCCTGCCGCCTTGAAGTCATCGAGCAAGGCTCCGGCTGGCCGGTGCCCGGCGTCGAGCTCCGCACGGTGCATGGCGTTCGCTTCGTCTCGGATAACGCGGGGCTGATCGCTTTCGACCTACCCGAACTCATGGGCCAAGAGACCTGGTTCACGGTGAGCGGACACGGCTACGGCGTGAAAGCGGATGGCTTTGGCTACAAAGGCGTGCGCTTGCGGCCGGAGCCAGGGAAGAAACTCACCGTCACGGTAGAACGCCGCAGCTTAGCCCAACGGCTCGGCCGGCTGACGGGGACGGGCCTCTTTGCCGAAAGCCACAAGGTGGGCGAACACCTCGACTGGCGTGATGGCCCGGTGCTAGGCTGCGACAGCATCGTCAACGCACGCTTCAATGGGAAGCAGTTCTGGTTCTGGGGTGACACGAACCTCGCCAATTATCCGTTGGGGATTTTTAATGTATCGGCCGCCACGACGACGGACTTCGTGCCGCCCGCTCACCCGCCACTCAAAGTGCGCTTCGACTACTTCCTCAAGCCGAGCGGCACGGCCCGGGGTGTGGCGGCTGTGCCCGGTGATGGGCCGACTTGGGTTTGGGGCGCCGCGACACTCAAAGACGCCCAAGGCCACGAGCACCTCGTCGCCTCGGCCGTCAAGGTCCGCGGCAACATGGAAGCCTACCGCTGGGACCTCGTGGAATGGGATACCGCCGCACTCCAGTTTAAGCCACTCCTGACCTTCTGGACGAAATCCGCCGAGCAACCTAAGGCCCCCAAGGTCCCTGATGGCCATGCGCTCCCATGGACCGACGAAGCGGGCCAAGCTTGGCTACTCTACTGTAATCCTTTTCCGACACTGCGTTGCCCGGCCACCTACGAGGCTTGGCAGAACCCGCAGACGTGGGAGAACCTTACCCCCGACCGCACTATCCTCACCCCCGAAGGCAAGAAAGTCGAAGCGCATGGCGGCGACTTGGCCTGGCATCCTTGGAGTAAACGCTGGCTCCTACTCTTCACGCAAAAAGGCGGCGACACGTCCTTCCTCGGAGAGATCTGGTTAGCAACCGCGCCGAGCCCGACGGGCCCCTGGACGGGCGCCCGCAAGGTAGCGACACACGATAATTACACATTCTACAATCCCGTCCTGCATCCCGAAGCCTTCCGCGCGGACTCGCCCGTGATTCATTTCGAGGGCACCTATGTAACAACTTTCACGAATAACCAGCAACCGACCCCGCGCTGGGATTACAATCAGGTGCTCTACCAGGTCGACCTATCGCAGCCGGCTTTTAAGGCCGCAAAATAAGGGGCTCGCTTGACCGCCCCACGAAAGCGGGCGAAAGTGCGGCGTGGATCCCGCCACACAACGACTCCTCGCCGCCCGCCAGCACCCGGGCCGACGTACGGTCATGCACCAGCGCTGGGATGATCTCTTTTTCTTCCACTGGCGCGTCGACCCTGCCGAAGTCCAGCGACGTTTGCCGCGCGGGCTGACGGTGGACTGCTTTGCGGGCACGACCTACCTCGGCATCGTCGGTTTCAAGATGAATGCGGTTCGCCCGGCCGGCTTGCCGCCGCTGCCGTGGCTCTCCTTTTTCAACGAGCTCAACGTGCGCGTCTACGTGCGCGATGCGGCCGGCGAGCCCGGGGTCTTCTTCCTCTCCCTCGACTGCGATCGCTGGCCCGCGGTGAAAATCGCCCGGGCGCAGTTTGCCCTCAACTACCAGCACGCGCGGATGCGCCACCGCTCCGACGGCCAAGGTTTCACCCTCGACTGCCGCCGGCAGGGCGAAACCGCCACTGCCCGTTACGCCTGGCAGCCCGTCGGCACTCCGACCGTTGCCGTGCCCGGCACGCTCGCATTCTTCCTCGCTGAGCGCTATAACTTCTTCACCGTAAAGAACGGGCAACTCCTGCGGGGCCAAGTCCACCATGCCCCCTACCCCCTCCAAACGGCCGAGGTCTTAGCATGGAGCGAAGACCCGGTGGCCTGGGATGGCTTCCCCACCTCGCACCGCCCACCGGACCTGGCTCAGGCCAGCCCCGGCGTCGCCATCGCAGCCTTCGGACTCGTCCCCGCCCATGCGTAAGAAGATCGGCCAGTATCGCCATGCAGTCTGGGACTGGAACGGCACGCTCCTCGACGACACTTGGCTCTGCTGTGAATCGCTGAACGAAATGCTGCGCGATGCCGGCCGCCCATTGGTCGACCCCGTGCGCTATCGGCAAATCTTCGAATTCCCTGTCATCAATGTCTACCGCAAGGTCGGCTTTGACGCGGACGCGGCAACCTTCCACACCATCTCCCATCAGTTCATGGCCGCCTACGAAGCGCGCAAGGCCGAGTGTCAACTCCACCCGCAAGCCCGCGAGCTCCTCACGGGGCTTTCTGGTGCGGGCCTGACGCACTCCGTGCTCTCGGCCTACGAGCGCAACTTGCTGCTTACCACCTTGCACGACTACGCGCTGTCGCACCACTTCATCAAGACGTGCGGCGGCAGCGACATCCATGCGGGCAGCAAAGAAGAACGCGCGCGCGTCCACCTGCATGACCTCGGCATCGACCCGGAGCACGTGGTCTACGTCGGCGATACCGCGCATGACGCCGAAGCCGCCCAGGCCATGGGAGTGGACTGCGTCCTCGTTGCCCACGGCCATCAACACCGCGACCGACTGCAAGGCCTCGGCGTCCGCGTCGTGGACGGGTTCGCTGAGCTCTTGGCCGAAATCGGGTAAGCGGATTTGCAACATTTCGGGCTAAAGCAGGCTTTTTCAGCCCTCTGGGGTGCGTTTTGGTTGTCCTTTTGGGAGCGGCTAACTCAAATAGCCCACCCCCTTCCCCGCCCATGGCCTCACTCGCTGCTTTCGATCCCAACTTCTACGATAGCCCTTGGTTAGTGCTACTGCTCGCGATCCTCGTGGCCTTCGCCATCTACCTCATCCTGCGCCCAGGCCGCCAAGCCCAGACCGAGGTGAACGAGGAAATCGCCGACGTCCAGCAGGCCGCCTCGGAGGGTTTCAGCGCCTCCGAGCAGGTCTTCCCGCCGTCCGCCGACTTTGTCTCCAAGGCCCGCGTGCAGGGGATGGATGGTTACAATAAACTCTACCGCCGTTCTATCGACGACCCGGAAGGCTTCTGGGCCGACGAAGCCAAGGAGCTCACGTGGTTCGAACCTTGGACCAAGGTCCTCGATGAATCGAAGAAGCCTTTCTTCAAGTGGTTTGTCGGCGGGAAGACCAACATCGCCTACAACTGTCTCGACGCGCAGATCGCCAAGGGCCTCGGCGAAAAGGTCGCCATCGTCTTTGAAGGGGAACCGACCAAGGATGGCCAAGCCACGGAAATCCGCCGGATCACCTACCGCGAACTGCACGCCGAAGTCTGCCGCTTCGCCAATGTCCTCAAGGGCCTCGGCCTCGTGAAGGGTGATACCGTCGCCGTCTATATGCCGATGGTCCCCGAGCTCGCCATCGCGGTGCTCGCCTGTGCCCGCCTCGGCATCGTCCACTCCGTGGTCTTTGGTGGCTTCTCCGCCGAATCCATCCGTGACCGCGTCAATGACGCGAAGTCCAAAGCCGTCATCACGATGGACGGTGGCTACCGCCGCGGGAAGTTCCTCCCACTCAAGCAAACGGTCGACGAAGGCGTGCAGGACTGCCCGTCCATCGAGAAGGTGCTCGTCGTCCAACGCCACCTCGGCCAGCCCGATGCGGGCTGCAGCATGCAGGCGGGCCGCGACGTGTGGTACCATGAAGCCGCCGCGCAAGTGACGACCGACTGTCCCGCCGTCTGGCAGGAGTCCAATGACATGCTTTTCCTGCTCTACACTTCCGGCTCCACCGGCAAGCCCAAGGGTATCATCCACGGCACTGGCGGCTATATGCTGCAGGCCTACACGACGAATAAGTACGTCTTCGATCTCCGGAACGATGACCTCTTCTGGTGCACGGCCGACGTGGGCTGGGTGACCGGACATACGTACGTGGTCTACGGACCGCTGCTCAACGGTGCCTCGGTCCTCATGTACGAAGGCGCGCCCGACGCGCCCGACTTCGGTCGTTTCTGGAAGATTGTCCAAGACCACAAGGTCACGGTCTTCTACACCGCCCCGACCGCCATCCGTGCCTTCATGAAGTGGGGCGACGAGTGGGTCCAGAAGTACGACCTCTCCACGTTGCGCCTCCTCGGCTCCGTCGGCGAACCAATCAACCCCGAAGCTTGGCTCTGGTACCACCGCAACATTGGCGGCGAGCGTTGCCCCATCGTCGACACGTGGTGGCAGACCGAAACCGGTGGCCACATGATTACCCCGATTCCAGGCTGCACGCCGACGAAGCCAGGCTCAGCCACATTGCCTTTCTTTGGCGTCGACGCCGCGGTGCTCGACGAAAACGGCAACGAAACCGACACCGGCATCCTCGCCATCCGCAAGCCTTGGCCGGGCATCACGCAAGGCATCTACGGCGACGAGAAGCGCTACATCGAGGCCTACTGGAGCCGCTGGAATGGCGCCTACTACTTCCCGGGCGACGGCGCGATCCGCGACAAGGACGGGTACCTCTGGATCACCGGCCGCGTGGATGACGTGGTCAATGTCTCGGGCCACCGCATCGGCACCGCCGAACTCGAAGCCGTGTTCATTGAACACCCTGCCGTCGCCGAATCCGCCGTCATTGGCGTGAAGCATGACCTCAAGGGCCAAGGGCTTATGGCCTTCGTCATCCTCAAGACCGCGGCCGCCAAGAATATCAACGAGGCCGAACTGGCCAAGACACTCAATGGCATGGTCGACGCCAAGATTGGTAAGTTCGCCCGCCCCGAACGCATCGTCTTCGTCCCTGACCTCCCCAAGACGCGTTCGGGCAAAATCATGCGCCGCCTCCTGCGCGATGTCTCCGAGGGCCGCGAGCTCGGCAATATCGCCACGCTGGCCGATCCAGCGGTGGTCGAGGCCATCCGGAACAAGTTCAATGCCAAGTCGGTCTAACCCCTTAACCAATGAATCCCATGCGCTCCCTCCTTGCCCTCCTCCTCACGGTCGCCGCCGCCACCGCCGCGACCCTTAAGGTCGGCGACCCTGCCCCGACCAAGTTGCCGACGGCTTTCATCAAGGGCACGAAGGTCAGTGCCTTCGACCCCAAGAAGGCCTACCTCGTCGAGTTCTGGGCCACCTGGTGTGGGCCCTGCAAGGAATCGATTCCGCACCTCACCGAGCTCCAGGCTAACCTTAAGGACAGCGGCCTCACGGTGATTGGCGTGCACGTACCCAAAGGCGTCACCGAGGCGGATGCCTTTGTAAAACAGATGGGCAAGAAGATGGATTACACTGTGGCGAAGGATACCACGGGCGCAGTCGAGAAGGCTTGGCTCGTCGCCGCTGAGCAGAACGGCATTCCCTGCTCATTCGTCGTTGTTGGCGGGAAGGTCGCTTTTATCGGCCACCCTGGTAACCTGACCGAAGCGAAGGTCAAAGAACTCATCGCCGCGGGTGCGACTGCCAGTACCCCCGACCCCAAGGCCGCCCCGAAGGCTCCGGCCAAGAAGTAAGACCGTCACCAGCGACGACAAACCCCCTCTCCCGGCGAGCAGGGGGTTTTTTATTACTGGAATGATTCGGATAGGGCTTTTCCGGGTTGAGCGACCAGCGGAATCGGCAAGGATAGTCGCATCATGCGCGCCTTCCTGCTGCTCCTGCTGACCGCTACCCTTTCCGCCGCTGGCCTCAAAGTGGGCGACGATGTCCCCGCCACTCGCCCCGCAACGCAGATTCAGGGCGAGGCGGTGAAAGATTTCGCCAAGGGCAAGGTCTACGTCTTCGAGTGCTGGGCGACGTGGTGCGGCCCCTGCATCAGCGCCATCCCCCACCTCAACGAGCTCCACCAGAAGCTCGGCCCCAAGGGCGTGGTCTTCACGGGCGTCAACGTCTGGGACGGCGAGAAAGACGCTAAGGCCGCCGACAAGGTAAAGGCTTTCGTGAAGCAACAGGGGGAGAAGATGTCCTACGCCGTCGCCATCGGTGGCGATGCTTTCATCAAAGACTGGCTCGAAGCCGCCCGCGTCAACGGCATCCCGCATGCGTTCGTGGTCAGCGAGGGCAAACTCGTCTGGGCCGGTCACCCGATGGAAATGAACGAAGAAATGCTGGGCGATATTTTGACCGGTACGTTCGACCCCAAAAAGAGTGGCCAGAAAGTCACCGCGGGGCCGCCCGTCGACCCCGAAGCTGAAAAGGCCCAAGCCAAACTGAATAAGCTGGGCGAAGCCATGGCCCGTAAGGATTGGAAGGCGGCCGAAGCCGCCCTCGCTGATGCGGCGTCCGTCCTCCCGCCCGAGGAACGCCAAGACCTCATCGACTCCGTCGGTGCAACCATTGCGATGGCCAACGGCGATCCCTCCAAACTTTACAAGATGCTCGCGAAGGTCGCCGAAGCCGAGAACGACGATGCCGAGTCGCTGAACGAACTGGCCTGGGACCTCGTGACCAACCCGCAATACGAGAAGCACCTCAACCTACAACTCGCCGCTCAGTGTGCGGCACGGGCCGTGGAACTGACGAAGGGCGCAGAAGCCGACAAGCTCGACACGCTGGCCCGCGTTCGCTGGCTCCAAGGTAAGCGCGAGGAAGCGGTGCAGTTGCAGCAAAAGGCCGTTGCCAAGAGCGCCGACCCCGAGATGCGCGCGGCCACACAGAAGACCTTAGACTCCCTTCTCAAGGGCGTCCTGCCCAAGGCCGACCTGCCGGAAGAGCGCTAAGCCATGGATCGGCGCGGCTTCTTAACCAGCGGCGTCGGTCTACTCGGCGCATCCCTCCTCGCTGGCTGTCGCACGCCTGAGCCCTCCGCTCCCTCCATCCGTGCCATTACGCGTGGACCCAAGTTCCACTGGCGCGGCTACTACGATAAACTGCTGTATTCGCCCGACGACCGCTTCGTGCTGGCCAACGAGGTCGACTTCGAGGGCCGCTCCCCGACGAAAGCCGACTCCATCCGGGTCGGGATGGTCGACACACAGGACAAGGACCGCTGGATCGATCTAGGAGGCTCGAACGCCTGGAACTGGCAGCAAGGCTGCATGCTTCAGTGGATTCCAGGATCGACCCAGGAGATCGCCTGGAACGACCGCGAAGACGGCCGCTTCGTGACCCGCCTACGCGACGTGAAGTCTGGCCGCACGCGTACCTTGCCCCATCCGTTCTACACCTTCAGCCCCGACGGCCAGACCGCCTTTGCGCCCGACTTCGCGCGCCTCGACGTCACCCGCCCTGGCTACGGTTACGCCACGGGCGCTGAACGCGATATCTGGAAACTCAAGCCGGCACCCGATGATATCGGTATCTGGCGCATGGACGTCGCCACGGGCAAGCAGCACCTGCTCTTCTCGCTGGCCGAGGCGGCGAAGATTCCGTTCACGGGTCCGGCCGCCGCGGCCTTCATGCCCGGCTCGGTCCACTGGTTCAACCACCTGCTTTGCAACACGGACGGCACGCGCCTCTTCTTTCTGCACCGCTGGCGGAACCCTGGCGACAAGGCGGCCTTCCGTACGCGCGCGTTGACGATCGGAGTCAACGGTGGCCGCGTCCACGTGCTCGACCCCAACGGCGGGACCTCGCATTTCGTCTGGCGTGACCCGCAGCACATCTTCGCCTTCGCTTGGCATCCCTCGCACGGCGAACGGTTCTACTTGTTCAAGGACCTCTCCGCGGAGGTCAGCGTCGTCGGAAAAGACGCGATGCCCGTCAACGGGCACAACACCTATTTACCAAACACCAATAACGAGTGGGTGCTCAACGACACCTACCCGCAGGGGCCCGAGAAGCTGCAGCGTCCGTATCTCTACCATATCCCGACCAACCGCCGGATCGAGGTCGGGGCCTTCCCGACGGTCGCTGCTATTAACGGCAAGGAATGGCGCTGCGACACGCACCCTTCGGCCAGCCGCAGCGGCCGACAGTTCTGCTTTGATTCGGCCCATGCCGGCGGCCGCCAAGTCTATGTGGCGGACATAGCCAAGCTACTCAGTTAAGCCGTCACCGAGCCGTCACGGAGTCCTCGCTTCCCTTCCAGTCCGAAGGGGGTAAGGTAAGGCCTTCCCCCGATGGTCTCCCGCTCCGCCCTTGAACGCGCCCGCTCCGCGCTCCACCTCCGCCTCCTCGCTGCCCAACGCAGGCTCGAGACCAGCGGCCGCGGCGCGGTCATCCTGCTCGGTGGCAACGACCGGCTCGGCGCTTCGGAACTCGCCAACCAGCTAACCGAGTGGTTCGACTCCCGGCGCGTTCGCATCTGCGCTCCAGACGCGGCTTCCGCCGAACTCCGCGGCCGCCCCTTCCTCTGGCCGTATTGGCAAATGATGCCCGCCAAGGGCACTATCACCGTCGTCGTGGGCGATTGGGTGACGCGCACCGCGCAAGCTGCGGCACGCGGGGAACTTTCCGGCGAAAAACTTCGGCAACGCGTGCGGGCACTTAAGCAATTCGAAGAGATGCTGGCCGCCGACGGAAACTCCGTCGTGAAGGTCTGGATTGAGACGCCCGAAAAATCGCTGCGGAAGCGCTTACGCGAAGTCGAAGACACGGATGCTCAAGACTGGGTGGTCACGGAAGCGGACTGGCTACTCACCAAAAATGGGGGGCACACGCTCGCACGCGAGCTGCGCTCAACGGCCGCCGGTCGGAACCTCCCTTGGAAAGTGATTCTCGGCGGCGAAACCAAGGCCCGGGACCTCCACGCCGGGGTCGAGATCGTGCGCCAACTTGCCTTGGCCTCCCGGCGCCGCGCCGCCGTGAAGCACAAGAAGCCGAGTGGTCGACCGCGCGGCCTCCTCGAAAGCGTCGCCGCGCATCCGACACTCGATCGAAAAGACTACTCTGCCCAAATCGCTAAGTTGCAGGCCCGCCTCGGCCGACTCACCCGGCTCGCCGCGGCCAAGGGCCTCAGCACCGTCGTCGCCCTTGAGGGCCCCGACGCCGCGGGTAAGGGCGGCGCCATCCGCCGACTCTGCGGGATGATCGACGCCGCTCACTATCAAGTCTACCCGACACCCGCCCCGACGCCCGAAGAAAAAGCCCGTCACTACCTCTGGCGCTTCTGGAACAAGACGCCCGCCCCGGGGCATCTCGCGATTTTCGACCGCTCGTGGTACGGCCGTGTCATGGTCGAACGCGTGGAAGGCTTCGCCACCGACGCCGAATGGGCCCGCGCTTATTCCGAAATTAACGACTACGAGGCCCGCTTGGCGGAAACTGGCATGATCGTGCTGAAGGTCTGGATTAATATTTCCAAGGAAGAGCAGATGCGGCGTTTCCAGGCCCGCGAAGACTCGCCGCACAAGCGTCATAAGATGACGTCCGAGGACTACCGCAACCGCAAGAAGTGGGACGATAACCTCCGCGCGGCCGAAGATATGATTGCCCGCACGGACACGCCCCACGCCCCGTGGCACGTCATCCTCGGCGACGATAAGCGCCACGCCCGCGTCGCGGTCCTTAAAGCCGTTTGCCGCGCGCTGGCCGATCGCTTGGACTAAGCCACTCGCGCACCCAGCGGAGGTGCGGACCAGTCAAAGCCACGGTATCTAACTCGGCCACGGCGACCCATTCCAGTTCGGCCGCTCGTGACCAAGCACGGATGGAGGCGGCCGTGGCGACGACTTCGATGAGCGTTTCTTGGTAGGTGACGCTACCGATTATCCGGCGGCGGACCAGGGCCGGCCGCCCCGGAACCGCGCCCGCTAACGTCGCCAACTCCGGTAACTCCGCCATCCCCGCCAAGCGCCGGGCCGCCCGCGGATTCCGCCGCAAGAGCAGCTGGCCGCGGTGATGCACCAAGGCCCGCGTGACCTCCGCCGTCTTCCGCACCTTCGGCTCGAAGCGTGGTAAGGTCGCGGCTTCCTTGCGGCCACCCACCGCGCACCAGCGCGCGACCGGACATTGTGCGCAGGCAGGCGCGGCCTTGCGACAGACGGTCGCGCCGAGCTCCATCATGGCCTGATTATGGTCACCTGGTCGCTGCGGATCAACGAGGGCATTCGCGAGTGGCGTGAATGATTTCGCCGCCGTCGTAGTCTCTTTGAAACGGGTGCGGACGCCGCCGAGGCGCGCGAGCACGCGGACGACGTTGCCATCGACGACCGCCACGGGTTCATGAAAGGCGATGCTGGCGATGGCCGTAGCGGTGTAGGGTCCGACGCCCTTAAAGGCCTGCCACTCGGCGGCTGTTCGCGGCTCTGGGCGGCCCGCGACTTGCTGGGCGAGAGCCAGGAGGTTCCGCGCTCGCGTATAATAGCCGAGGCCTGCCCAAGCGGCGAGGACGTCCGCTTCCTGGGCCCGCGCCAAGGCGGGGAAGTCCGGCCAACGCGCCACCCAGCGATTGAAATACGGAAGCGCCGTCGCAATCTGCGTCTGCTGGCACATGAGCTCCGAAACGACCGTCCGGTAGGCCGAGACCTCGGTCCGCCACGGCAAAGGGCGCTGGTGGGCAGCAAACCACGCCAACAAGGCCTTCCGGAACGCCGCGGCGGCCGGAATCAGCTTTTGTTCGTGAGGCGTCATGGGATGGGGCTGGATTTGAGGGCCAACTCGGCTAAACCTTGGTGCCCATGGCAAGAAAGGCAAAGCAGGACTCCGACGACGCGCCCAAGAAGGTGGCAATGCACACCCTCAAGCTCGATGCGGCGCAGGCGGAGAAACTGCGCCAAATCATTGTCGGCAAGGGTTGGGTCTCCTTTCCCGTCGACCATTCGGCCTTCGCCTTCAAGGGCCCCGACGTCAATGTGGTCCATTACAAGTCCGGCAAATGCGTCATCTCCGGCCGCGGCACCGAGGAATTCGTGAAATTCAGCGTGGAGCCCGACGTCACCGGGCAGGCGACCTTGGGTTACGAGGAAGAGTTAAATCCCGATTGGTTTGAAGAGCACGCGGGCCTCGATGAATCCGGCAAGGGCGACCTCTTCGGCCCCGTGGTCTCGGCCTGCGTCATCGCGACTGGCGAAATGACGCGCGAATGGATCAGCCTAGGAATCAAGGATTCCAAGAAACTGACGGATACAAAGATTGCCGAGCTCGACCGCATCATCCGCGCCACCCCCGGGGTGTCCGTGAAGACGACCTTCGCGCGCATGGCGAAGTACAACGAACTGCACTCCCGCTTCGGCAAGAACCTCAACCGCCTCCTGGGCTGGATGCACGCGACGTCGTGTGAAGAAGCCCTCAAGGACTTCGAACTGCAGCACCAGCGTCGCCCCCAGTGGGGCCTCCTCGACCAATTCTCGGAAGAGCCGCTGGTCCAGAAGGAGATCGCCCGTAAGGGTATCGAATTCGACCTACGCATGCGCACCAAGGCGGAATCAGACCCGGTCGTGGCCGCGGCCTCCATCGTCGCCCGCGCCTGCTTTGTCCGCGAGCTCGACCGCCTGTCGCAAGACTGCGGCGTGACGCTCCCCAAGGGCTCGGGCCGCGAAGCCAAGGAAGCGGGCATCGAACTCGTCGGCCGTCTCGGCCCCGCCATCCTTGTGAATTTCGCGAAGCTCCACTTCCGCACGGCCTATGAGGTCCGTGGCCTCGAACCACCGGAAGCCAAGCCGTTCATCCGCCGCAAAAAAGCGGAGTAATCCGATGGCGTCGCTGGCATCCTTCGACCGCAAGCGCGGCGCCGGACGTCCGGGCATCGCGGGGGTGGATGAAGCCGGCCGCGGGCCGCTCTGCGGGCCCGTCGTGGCAGGAGCCGTGCTGCTCGACGCGGGGTTTTATGGCGAAGCGGCTTGGGTCCGGAAGCTCGCGGGGGCCAATGACTCCAAAAAGCTCTCGCCGGAGAAACGCTCCGAACTCCGCGCCCGCATCGCCGAGATGCACGCCGAGGGAAAACTCCGCGCCGTCTGGGCGGAGGCCTCGGTCCTAGAGATCTCAGCCCATAATATTCTCGGGGCGACGCGGATGGCGATGGCCCGCTGCATCGCGCAATTGGCCCAAGGGCCGCTGGCGGCCCTCTTCCCAGCCGCTGGCACGGAAGGCGAACTCTTTGGTCGCACGGAAGAACGTAACATCCTCGTGCTCGTCGACGGGCTGCCGTTGCGACCCTTCGCCTGGGCGCACGAATCGGTCAAGGGCGGCGACGGCAAGAGCCTGGCGATCGCGCTCGCCTCGATTGTCGCAAAGGTCGAACGCGACCGCATGCTCGTCGAGCTCGACGCGCGTTATCCAGCATACGGCTTTGCACGACATAAAGGCTACGGCACCCCTGATCATATCGAAGCACTCCGTCGCCTCGGCCCCTGCCCTGAACACCGCGAACTTTTCGTGCGCGGTATCCTCGCCGGCGATGACCCGCCGCCGGAGTCGTTGGACAGCGAGTTTAGTTTTGAGTGATTGATAGCGAGGGAGGGGACGAGGGGGCATGGTGACACGGGGACAAGGGGTTCTGCGGCTCTGCCGCGCCCACTTTCCGGCCCCCCTTTTCGCTCCCCTTTCACTCTGCCTTGGGTAGGGGCACGATTCATCGTGCACTCCCTTCATGGAGGGCGCGGCGAAGCCACGCCCCTACCCACTTCCGACACGCCTAGGTTGGCACGCAGTGCCAACCCTACCTTCCCCCTGGCCAACCATACTCTTTTCCACCAGTCCCCTCGCGGCCTACGGCCGCGCTCACTTCTTCGCGGGCGCGGGTGGGCGGAGTTCGTCGGCGGACCAAGAAGCGTGCGTGGCGTATTGATCGCGCAGGCCTTTCACGAATTTGGCGTCCACTGGCGCAGCGGTGTGCTCCCATTCGCGCCGGACATAGGTCACGACGGCCGCGAGGTCTTCGTCATTCAACTGCGCCATCGGCGGCATGCTCAGGTCCCACGTCCGACCGCCGACCTTCACGGGGCCACCGAGGCCGTTCATGACAATGCGGGCGAGGACGTCTGGCTTGCCGAGCACCCACTCGCTATCGACCAACGGCGGCGCCAAGCCATCGAGGCCATAGCCATGCGGCTGGTGGCAGGCGGCACAGAGTCCGTTAAAGATAGTTTTGCCACGCTCAAAGGAGGCCGCTTGGGCCGCGGTCAACGGCGTGACGACCGGTGGCTTGGGCGCCCCAGCCTTCCCGGCCCACATCACGCGTTCATTGACCCCCGCCAAGGCAGCAGCACCCGCCTTGTCCGTGAGAGCGGCCGTGAGCTTTGCCATCGCGGCGGGCTCGGCAGGCAACCAGAGGAGTTTAGCGACTTTACCGGCCGCGGCCGTGCCTTTGGTGGCCTTAGCCTTCGGGTCACGGCCGCCACGGTCGAGGCCGCGGACGAGCGCCATTTGCATGGCCTTATTATCCAAGGTGACGGCGAGGTTAAGCATGTCCTCCATCGGACCGGCCTTACCCGATTGCGAGACCAACGTGGCGAGGGCTTCCACGACAAAGCCGGCGCCTTCGACGTTGGCGGCGGTGGCTTGGGCGGCCACGAGTTTAGCAATGGTGGTCTCCTTGCCGCGCATGCCCGTCAAGGCACCTTCACGGACCAACGTATTTTGACCATGGGCTACGAGCAACTTGGCCAACGCCACATCAGCGTCCGGTGAACCCGTCGCCCCGAGGCGAATCGCGAGGTGCGCGAGCACGATGACTTCCTTCTCGCCCGTCAGGGCGATAAGGTCTGGCAAGAGATCCGGCGTCGCGAGCCGCACCCCGGCAGCGCGCACCTGTGGGTCCGCATCCTTGAGGGCGGTGCGTAACGCCTCGGCGTCGAGGGCGTTCAAGCCTTCGAGCGTCCAAAGCGCATGGAGACGCGAGAAGGCATTGCCCGCACCCTCGGCCTTAAGCAATTGACGCAAGGCGGGCACGGCCGCCGCGTCCGCCGACTCGACGAGCAGACGTTGCGCCGTGTCGCGCACCCAACCGGAAGGATGGCGGAGCAGCTCCACGCGCGCGGCGGTAGCCGCGGGCACCTTAACGGCGGCCACCTGGGTCGCCTTCTCCGGGACGATGCGCCAGATACGACCGCGGTTCACGGGCTGCTCGAGTTTACGGTCCTTGATGTTGGCTACGAGGTAGTGCGTCAGGAAGCCCTGGTGCTGAATGATCCCGCGATACATATCGACGATGTAAATCGCCCCGTCGGGTCCGTTGACGACTTGCACCGGACGGAACCGCTCGTCGGTCGAAGCCAAGAATTCTTGGCCCGCGTGGGCAGCGGTGCCCTTGACCACGCCGTCCTTCTCCGTGAGCACCATCCGCTTCACGAGGTTCGCGGAGGGCTCGGGGATGAAGGCGTTGCCGTGGAACTCGGGCCCGAAGAGATGCCCGCGATAAACGACCGCACCACACGTCGCCGTGGCCTTGGCGAGCGTCCCGTCGGCCCGCAAGGTGCTGGCATCGTAACCGCGGTTCACGCCGGGGGTCGGGTGGATCGGGTAGACCGATTGGTCGAGGACGACTGGGCTATTGACGCTGGTCACATTGCGCAGGAGCGGGTTGCGCGCGAACGCCGCCGCGGGGAGGAGGTCCGCGCGCAGGAGGTCGGAGTTATAGTTGTAATACAGACGACCGGCATCGTCCTGACAGAGGCCATACTGCCCACGGCCCAGGCCAGCGCCGCGTTGCCAGGTGCCTGCGTTGAGACGGAAGCTCGTGCCGTAGCCCGCGCTCCAAATACGATTATCCATCGCCCAGGTCGGCGTGTTCGCCATGTGTTCGGGCTGACCGCCGCGGGTACCGTAGTCGGTCGCAACGACCGTGCGCACATCGGCAACGCCGGTGCCCTTGGTATCCTTACAGAAAAAAAGGTTCGGGGATTCGCCGATGAGGGCACCGCCGTTCACCGCGAGGACGGACCGAGGCATGACGAGCCCGTCGACAAAAGCCGTCGCTTTATCCATGCGGCCACTTCCCTTCGTGTCCTCCAGGAGCGAGACCCGGCCCGAGGGGTCTTTCTCGCCGGCGCCATCGACGTCGTTCATGTAGCCACGCATTTCGACCACGAACAGGCGGCCCTGATCATCGAAACTAATCGCGATCGGCGACTGGATCATCGGCTCAGCGGCGACGAGTTCGATACGGAAGCCCTTTTCGATTTTAAAGGTTTTCAATTCCTCTTCGGGCGAAAGCACGGGCGCCGGGGGCAGCTTGAACTTCAAGGTGACTTCCTCCGGGCCAGCGTTGCCCTTATTGAGGGCCCAAGCGGCCTGGGCGACGAGCAAGCAGCCAGCGGTGAACCAAAGGGAAACGGGAGCCTTCATGGGGTACGGGGTCTACTAGAACCTGTCCCCGCCCGGGGGCAAATGTTCCCGTTACTTACTTATCCTGCTGCTTCTTATTGCCGGTTTTCTTGACCAAAACCACGGGGACATCGTTGGTGAGGTCCGGACCCGGGGTACTCCGGCCACGGGCGACCAAGGCTTGGAGGGCGGCCTTCATGCTCGTGACCCGTTCGGGGTGCTGGGCCGCGAGGTTGGTTTTTTCGCCGGGATCCGCGGCTAAATCGTAGAGCTGGAACTCCGGCAGGCCCTTCTCTTCCTTGGAACCGGGCTTGGGATTGCTCCAACCACCAGAGCCCGCGCAGAGCGCCAACTTCCACTGACCATCGCGGATCGCAAAACTGCCGTTGATGGATTGGCTCACGATGGACTGACGGAGGGGGCCCTCGCGGCCAAGCAAGGCGGGCAAAAAGGACACGCTATCTTCGCCGGCCCCCGCGGGCACGGGCACGCCGAGCGCATCGGCGAACGTGGCGAGG
Source organism: uncultured Opitutia bacterium (assembly GCA_903925205.1). GTDB lineage: Bacteria > Verrucomicrobiota > Verrucomicrobiia > Opitutales > UBA953 > UBA953. The sequence continues at coordinate 49,621 of CAIYEN010000141.1, forward strand.
AAATCAATCTGGCCAATGAGTTGCGGGTTCACGCTCCCCGGCTTCACCTTGCCAGGCCAACGGACAATGAACGGCACGCGGTGGCCGCCCTCAAAGATATCCGCCTTATGTCCGCGGTACAGATAGCTGGGCTCGTGGCCCTTCGCTTGCAGTTCATCGATTTTAGCCGCGGGGGAACAACCATTATCTGCCGTGAAGACGATCAGCGTATTCTCACGTAAACCTAACTGCTCGAGTTTGGCCAAGAGCCGACCGACATCCGCGTCGACCTGCCGCACGAAATCGGCGTAGGGATTAAGGCCGCTGGAACCCTTGAATTCATTGGTCGGAACGATGGGCGTGTGCGGGGCATTCAGCGGTAGATAAAGAAAGAAGGGCTTCGGCGAGTCGGCCTGCTTCTGTGCCGTGACGTAGGCGATGGCTTGGTCAATCACTCCCGGTAGGACGTCAATGGCCTCGAACTTCGGGCCCGCCGGACCAGTCCGAAGCCACGTCTTGGTCGCCGAGGGAATCTCCGTCGTCCGCCGATCTTTAATCCAAACAAACGGCGGCATGTCGAGTGAAGCACTGATGCCATAGAATTGGTCAAAGCCGTGGTCGAGTGGGCCGTCCTTGATATCGGCGGCGTAGTTGACTTCCTGGCCGACCTTAGCGCCAGCGCCATCAAAGACTCCTTTATCGTCGGCGACACCGCCGGCCTTGAGTGCGAACGACATCCCCAAGTGCCACTTACCGAAGCAAGCCGTGCCGTAGCCTTGCTGCTTAAGGAACCCTGCGACGGTCAGGCGATCTTTCGCAATCAGCGGAGCGGAATAGCCACCCAGCACACCACTCTGCAGGCGGGTGCGCCAGTGGTACCGTCCGGTTAACAAGCTATAGCGGGAAGGCGTACAGACCCCCGACGTGGTATGCCCATCGGTGAAACGCATTCCCTCCGCGGCCAAACGGTCGAGGTGCGGGGTCGGGATCTTCCCCTTCGGGTTATAAGCGGAGACATCGCCGATGCCTTGGTCATCGGCTAAAATCACAATGATATTAGGTCGTTCGGCGGCCGACAGTGCCCAGGTGGCGAACAGGGCAAGGAGCGTGGGGAAGCGCATGGAGAGAAGTAAAACGATGGGAAGTGAAGATGCAAGGCGCGGCCTACGGCCGCGAGGGGACTGGCACTCTGTATCGGGTAGGGTTGGCACTGCGTGCCAACCTGGCCTGCCTCTCTTCCGACTCGTCCGCCCCCTAGGTCAGCACGCAGTGCTAACCCTACCTCGAGGCGGGCGGCGCAGCCACGCCCCTACCTGTTTTGGCATTTACCTTTGCACAGGCCGTAGGCCGATTTGCACCTTTTCACTTTTCCACCCCTGCCCTCCGTCCTCCGTACTCTTCCTATTGCCTCCCCTCTCCCGCCCGACTACTCCTCCCCTTCTCCTCTCGCCCGTCGCCATGTCCCCCCAAGAGCTAAAGAAAGTCCTGTCCTCCGGCCTCCTGTCTTTTCCGATCACCGATTTCTTGGCGAACGGAGATTTTGACGCCGCTGGCTATGCCAAGCGCCTCCAATGGCTCGCCCCTTACGGCGCCACGGCTCTCTTCGCGGCTGGCGGCACGGGTGAGTTCTTCTCCCTCGAACCCAAGGAATACTCCTCCGTAATCAAGACCGCCGTCGATACGTGCGACGGGCTCGTCCCCATCCTCGCTGGCGCCGGTGGCCCGACCCGCGTCGCCATCCAATACGCCCAAGAGGCCGAACGCCTCGGCGCCAAGGGCATCCTCCTCCTCCCCCACTACCTCACCGAGACCAATCAAGATGGGGTCGCCGCGCACGTCGCCCAGGTCTGTAAGTCGGTCAAAATCGGGGTCGTCGTCTATAATCGCAACGTCTGCCGTCTGCAGCCGCACCACCTCGAGAAGCTCGCCGCCAACCACCCGAATCTCATCGGTTATAAAGACGGCTTCGGTGACATCGAACTCATGGTTTCAATCCGCCGCCGGATGGGCGATCGCTTCAGCTACCTCGGCGGCCTGCCGACCGCGGAAGTCTATGCCGCCGCCTACAAGGCCATGGGCGTCCCCGTTTACTCATCGGCGGTCTTCAACTTCATCCCGCAAACGGCGATGGACTTCTACCACGCCATCGCGGCAGACGATGTTGCCACCCAGAATCGCCTGCTCGACACCTTCTTCCTGCCCTACTTGGAGATTCGTAATAAGAGCGCAGGCTACGCGGTCAGCATCATCAAGGCTGGGGCGACCATTGTCGGCCATAGCGCCGGCCCCGTGCGCGCGCCCTTGACCGACCTCAAGCCGGCGGAAGTCGAGCAACTCGCCGCCCTCATCGCCCAAGCGGGCGTCAAGTAAGCCGTCCCTTGCAGGAGTTCGCGCCCAGTTCACCGGACAACCTCCGCACCGCCGTCACCAAGGTGATGTGGCGCGTGCTGCCGTTGTTCGTGGTGATGTTCATCGTGAACTACGTGGACCGGGTGAACATCAGTTTCATCAAGGAGCACCTCCACCAAGACCTTGGCCTAAACGACGAAGCCTTCGGCCTAGGGGCTGGCCTGTTCTTCATCGGCTACGCCGTCTTTGAAGTTCCCTCCAACCTGATCCTCCAGCGCCTCGGGGCCCGCCGCTGGCTGGCCAGCATCGCGCTCCTCTGGGGCGCCATGGCCGCGTGCATGGCTTTCGTCCAGACCGCCCAGCAGTTCTACTGGATGCGCTTCCTCCTCGGCGCGGCCGAAGCCGGCTTCTTCCCTGGGGTCATCTATTATCTGACCCGTTGGCTCCCCGCCGCCCACCGCGGCAAGGCCATTGCCGTCTTCCTGAGCGGCTCCGCCATCGCTTCGGTCCTCTCTGGGCCGCTCTCCGGCTACCTGCTCCAATTCCAGCCTTATGGACTCAAGGGCTGGCAATTCATGATCGTCACCGAAGGGGCCTTCTCCGTGGGGCTCGCGGTCTTTACTTGGCTCTGGCTCGACTCGTTGCCGCAGGACGCCCGCTGGCTCTCTGACGCGGAACGCCAAGCCCTGACCACAACCCTGGAGACCGAAGCCACGGCCGCGAGCCAAGCCGACCGACCGAGCTTCTGGGCGCTCCTCGGCGACGTGCAGATTCTGCTCTTCTGCGGCATCTACTTCGCCATTCAACTGACGATTTACGCGGCGACCTTCTGGCTCCCGACCATCATCCGTTCGATGGGGGTATTGAGTGAGATGCAGGTCGGTTGCCTCAACTCCCTGCCCTGGCTCATCTCCATCGTCGGCATGGTGGCCGCCGCCCACGGAGCCGCGCGCTGGAAGCACCCGCAAGCCTGGGTCTCCGGGGCGCTGCTCGTCGCTGGGCTGGGCATGTTCCTCGCCACGACCGGCGGGCCTATCTTTGCCTTTGTGGCGATTTGCTTTGCCGCCTTGGGCTTCAAGTCGGCCGCATCCCTCTTCTGGCCAATCCCCCAAGGCTACCTCGACGCACGCATCGCCGCCGCCGTCATCGCACTCATCAACTCACTCGGCAACCTTGGGGGCTTCGTCGCCCCCTACACCTTCGGGTGGCTCAAAGAACATACGGGTTCGATTCAAGGCGGCCTCTATGCCCTCGCCCTGAGTTCCCTCCTCGCCGCGGGCGTCGTCTTCCTCGTCCGGACTAAACCCAAGGCTTAAACCCTCATCCCCCTTTCTTCGATGTCCTCACCTCTGATTCAATCCGTCCGAGTCGTCCCGGTCGCCGGCCACGACAGCATGCTGCTCAACCTGAGCGGCGCGCACGGCCCGTTCTTCACGCGCAACATCGTCCTCATCACCGACAACTCCGGCCACACCGGCCTCGGCGAAGTCCCCGGCGGTGAGAAAATTCGGCAGACGGTCGAGGACGCGACGGCGTTACTCCTTGGACAACCCATCGCCGACTACGCGTCGTTGTTAGCCAAGGTCAGCGCCGCGTTCTCCGATCGTGATGCGGGGGGCCGCGGCCTGCAGACCTTCGACCTGCGCGTGACCATCCACGCCGTGACGGCGATTGAATCCGCCCTCCTCGACTTACTCGGCCAGTTCCAGCAAAAGCCGGTGGCCGCCCTGCTGGGTAAAGGCCAACAGCGCTCCGAGGTCGAGATGCTCGGCTACCTCTTCTTCATCGGTGACCGCCGCCAGACGACCCTCGGTTATCGCGATGAGTCCACGTCCCCGCATGCGTGGCATCGTCTCCGCAATGAAGAGGCCTTAACGCCCGCGAGCATCGTCCAGCAGGCCGAGGCCGCCCAGGAGCGTTTCGGCTTCCAAGACTTCAAACTTAAGGGCGGCGTCCTGAGTGCAGCCCGCGAGGTCGAAGCCGTCCGTGCCCTGGCTGCCCGCTTCCCGCAGGCCCGCATCACCCTCGACCCGAATGGCGCGTGGCTCCTCAAGGACGCGGTCGCTGCCTGCCAGAATCTCCAAGGCGTCCTCGCCTACGCCGAAGACCCTTGCGGTGCCGAAGGTGGCTTCTCTGGGCGCGAGATTATGGCGGAATTCAAAAAGGCCACGGGCCTGCGCACCGCGACCAACATGGTGGCCACCGATTGGCGCCAACTGGAGCACGCCCTGAAACTCGAAGCCGTGGACATCCCTCTCGCGGACCCGCACTTCTGGACCATGCAGGGCTCGGTCCAGGTTGCCCAGGTTTGCTCGGAACGCGGGCTCACCTGGGGCTCGCACTCCAATAACCACTTCGACATCTCACTGGCGATGTTCACGCATGTCGGCGCCGCCGCCCCAGGCGACGTCACCGCGATGGATACGCATTGGATCTGGCAAGAAGGCCAGCGACTCACCCAGGAGCCGTTACTGATTAAGGGCGGGAAGATTAAGGTACCGCAACAACCCGGCCTCGGCGTCGCTATCGACCCCGGGCAACTCGAAGCCGCCCACCAACTCTACCTTAAGCTCCCCTCTGGTTCCCGCGACGACGCCGTTGCCATGCAATTCCTCGTCCCTGGCTGGAAGTTTGATCCGAAGCGCCCAGCGCTGGTTAGGTAGGGCGAACCTCTTTGTGCGGTCCTATCTACCGCGAAGAGAGACTATGAAAAAGGGGACCGGGGACCGGAAGGATGGCAGGGGGAGAACCTGTATCTGTTTAATAGGGGGCACGTGGGCATGGTGACAGGGTGACAAGGGGTTGGGCCGAAGAAGATTACAGAATACGGAGTACAGATTACGGAGCTGGTGAGGGGATAAATTGATAAGGGGTTGGGCGGCGGCTCTGCCGCGCCCACTTTCCGCCCCCTTTCGCTCCCCTTTCACCCTGCCTTGGGTAACGTCGGCCTGCATCGAGGTAGGGGCACGATTTATCGTGCACTCCCCACTAGGAGGGCGCGGCGCAGCCACGCCCCTACCTGTTTTGGTATTTACCTTTGCACAGGCAGTAGGCCGATTTGCACTTTTGCACCCCCTGGCCATCCAGTCCCATTGTCCCCTCGCGGCCTAATGGGCCGCGCCCACAAAAAAGCCCC
>CAIYEN010000142.1 GCA_903925205.1 uncultured Opitutia bacterium
ATCGGCACCGCCAGCGTCGCCGAGTCCGTCGACGGAGGCTTTCCACTTCTTCCAAACGGCCCAGTCGCCACTGAAGGCTTCGGCGATGATCGCACGGGCAGATTCCGGCGTGAGTCCGTAGGCGCCAGCGCCATGCTCGGCGATGAGACGTCCGTTGCCGGCTTCCTGGCCAGGGATGACCTGCGTGATGATCATCGGCACGCCCGCCGCAACGCACTCATGCGTGGTCGCGCCGCCGGCCTTGCTGACGACGAGGTGGCTCGAAAGCATCAGCGCCGGGATCCGGTCCGTCCAGCCGAGCACTTCGGCGCGGCCTTCGACGGCGCGCTCGACGGCTTCCTTGAAGGACGCATCCTTGCCCACGGTGATCGTGAGTTCGAGGCCGAGCGTCGACAGCGCGCTCGCGAGTTCGACGGCGTCACGCTTGCCAGGATTGAGCATCACGAGCACGCGCGGGCGTTCGCCGGCCTTGGCCGATGAACGCGGGGCGAGACGCGAAGACACCGGGAAACCGTAAGGCAGTACCTTGGCGGCAGGCACGCCCTGACGGATCATGACGTCGGCCGTGGCCTGGTTCGGGGTGACGAACCAATCGGAATGGGCCCGATGCCAGGCGCGATTGACGGAGATGGAATCCGTGACGACGGTGATGAGGCGCGGGCGGGCAGGATCGTCGCGATGCCAGCGACGAGCCATCATGTAGTTGTAGAGTGGGTAGGCGGAGACGACCACCGGCGGCTTGGTGGCGTCGAGCATCTCGTTGAGCGTCTTCTCGACCGGACGGACGAACGGGAGCGAGGCACGGACGAGGGGCAGACGATCGAGCGCGGTATACATGCAACCCCAGAGGCGCGGATACTTGTTCGCGACGCCGATATAGCTGTCGCGCTGGCTCTTGGCCTTCTCGGCGCCGTAAGCCTCGAGAAAGAGGTCGTGCAGCTCACCGGTCAGGCCTGGCTTGCGGCCGAGCGCCTCGATGATGGAGCGCGCGGCGGCGTTATGCCCTTCGCCGAAACCGGCCGTGAGGACGGGGATGACGCTCATCAGGCGACGAACGAGATCGTGGCGTTGGCTTCACCTTCGGGCGCAGGCGAACCACCCTTAGCAGCCTCGAAGGCGGCGCGACGTTCAGCGATGCGCTGCAAGAGCTCCTGACGCTCAACGACGCGCAGGCGACCGTCGTCCTCTTCCACAATCGCAGTCAGCGACTCGACCCAGTCTCCCGAATTGATGTAGCGGACATTGCCGATCATGCGGTCCTCAGCTTTGTGAATATGGCCGCACATCACGCCTTCGCAGCCACGTCGGGCGGCCAATGTCTGGAGATGCTCTTCGAAGCTCGAGATGTAGCTGACCGCCGTCTTGACCTTGGCCTTAATGGCCTGGGAGAGGGAGAAGTACTCCTTGCCGCGCCAGGCACGCCACTTGTTATAGACGCGGTTCAGATCGAGGAGAATTTGGTAGCTGATGTCGCCGATGACGGCGAGCCAGCGTAGATTCACCGATACGGTGTCAAACGCGTCGCCGTGGATGCAGAGATACTTTCGGCCATCCTGGGCGACGTGGATGTGCTCTTCAGCGAGCTCGATGCGGTCGAGCACGAGGGGAATCAGGCGGCGGATGAAGTCGTCGTGGTTGCCACGCAGGTAGACGACCTTGGTACCGTCCTTCTCCGCCATCTTCATGATGCGGCGGATG
>CAIYEN010000143.1 GCA_903925205.1 uncultured Opitutia bacterium
CCCCCCCCAATGACGTCACATTAAAGTTATTCAGAATTGGTACTTAATCTAATCAATTAAAAACAGGTAAAACATTGTAACTGAGTAATAAAATTAAGCACAAAGAATCTTACATTTTTTTGGAATTTTTGGCTAATTATTGGTCATGCAAGCCGAGCAGTCTCCCAATTTCGGTCGTAAAACCTTATCAGAACAGGTTGCTGATAGCATCGCCGAGCAGATTCGTCGCGGAGAATGGTCGGGTTTAGCTCCCTCGAGTCGGGAGATTGCGATTATGCATAAAGTTAGCCTACCCACGGCCCAAGAAGCCTTGGCGCACTTGGTTTTCCGGAAACTCTTACGCGAGCGTGGTCCGAAACGACGCTTGGAGGTCATGCCGGCTGAGCATCCAGAGGTGGCCGCTGCTCCGCGAGAGGCCGTTTTGGTACTTTCCGCTCGCTCGCTGGGTTTATTGGACATTTCCACCGTGCTCGCTGTCAGGCAATTGGAGAGTCGCTTGCAAGCGTTGGGCCATCGCTACCGCTTGGTTGATCTGGGGCATCTTTCGGGGTCGGCTTTGCGCAAAGCGGCGTATGCGGAGGTTGTCGATTTTCAGGCCACCCACTGTCTTATGACTTCGGCCGACTCCGAACTCTACGCCGGTCTCGCTCGGCACCCCGTTGCGATTGCAGCCTTAGCAGGCAAATTGAATGCTGCGCGGATGGTGCGGCTCGCTCGGCCGTTCAACGACCGACTGGATTTCACCTTGCAGCGTTTAGCGGCGCTCGGCCATCAGCGGGTGTTGCTCCTGCGTCGGAGCGGCAGCGAATGGCCCGACTTGGGCGATGCGCCCAGTCCTAAGTTCGGGCAGCACTATGGAGTATCGCTTCAGCAACAGACCTATGCCCAGTTCTCGGATTTCTCCCAGGCGTTACAAGTGGGCTTAACGCGCGGGGTGACGGCCGTGCTCTTTGTGAATATGGAAGCCGTTATCCAAGGCTTAGTGTATTGCACCGACAAACGCATCCAGTTGCCAGACGGCCTATCCCTGGTAAACCTGCAGGGGGAATTGGATACCCTACAAGGTTCACCCGCTGTCGTCGGTGTTGCTTTAAGGCCCGAAGCGAAAACCTTTAGCATTTTACGTTGGGTGGGCGTGGAATGCGCCCCGGAAGAAAACAGTTATTATTGGAAAGAGGGCGATACGCTGGGTTCTCGGCTGGGAGTTGCGGCCGGGGTTTAACCTGCTTTGGCCTGAGCTCCAGCGGTCAACCTGTCCTGATCGGATGGTTGTGTCCCGAGACGACCGTTTGGCGGATATAATGTCCCATAAATGTTATAAAAAGGTTAAATCTGAGCAGGCCTTACGCATTTTAATTAGTCAGTTTCTTGGAGTTGCGATGTTTGATGCCAAGTTGAGCTTTTGCCTCGGAGTAGGGTTGGCACGGCGTGCCAACCTAGGCAGGGGCAAGGCTTTGCCTTGCACTCCGGATTCGGAGGGCGCGGCGAAGCCACGCCCCACCCTACGCGAGCTCGGCTCGCGAGGGGACCCGTTGGCAAGGTGACGCGGGGACAAGGGAGGGCAGCCACGCCCCTCCCTTAAGCGGCCGCTAGGTTGGCACGCCGTGCCAACCCTACCCAATAAAGCTAGGACAGCACCACGTGCTGTCCCTACCTCAAGGCAGCGGCGAAGCCGCCGCACAACCCCTTGTCCCCCTGTCCCCATGTCACCTTGTCCCCTAAACTGCCCCTACCTCTTCTCCTTCGCCAGTACTGGCGCGATGGCGGCGGTCCAGCGGACGTAGCCAGCGGGGGTCATGTGGATATCGCCAGGGATAAAGCATTCGGCACGGGGCTGGCCATCGGGTCCCAGTAACGGGCTGGTGGTGTCGATGTAGGTCATCCAGGGCTGCGTGGCGCATTCCTGACGGAGGAGCTCGTTCGTCCGCTTGAGGTCATCGATCTTCTCGAAGCGCTTGCCGGGGCTGGGGACGAGCCCGAGCACGTAGAGCCGAGTGGCCGGGAGCGCGGTATGGAGCTGCTGATGGAGTCCGCGGAAGTGCGCGAGGATAGCGTCTGGGGTCGCTCCAGCGGCGAGGTCGTTACTGCCTTCATACAGTAGCACGGCACGCGGGCGGAAGGGGATGGCGAGGGTTGCGATGAAATGTTCGTTGGCCTGCGACATCTTGCTGCCGCCGATGCCGTGGTTATAGATATCCAAGCCACCGAGGTCCGCCTTCAGCGTCTTCCACTTCTCCAGGTGTGAACTGCCGATGGCGATGACCGCACCCGCCGGAATCGGGCGCTGCTCTGCTGCCGCCATGAACTGGGCTTGCTTGGCCTTGATGGTGCCGCTCAGCGGCGTCACCGCGGTCGGCGTCGTGCAGGCCGTGACGCCGAGGAGCGTGGCGAGGAGGAGAGGTCGAAGGGCGGACCACATGGGGATAGCCCGACGATGCCAGCGGCCCGGGCCTCGGCAAGTGGCAACGAGCGCGGGCGGGCCTGCTCTTGGGGTTTGCCCTGGGCGTGCGCTCGGCCTAGTCGTCCGCCATGATTAAGTTGCGTGACCTGACCAAGGTCTTCGGGCCGCAGACGGCGGTGGCCGGGTTGAACCTCGACGTGCCCGCCGGGCAAATCGTTGGTTTCCTCGGGCCCAATGGGGCTGGGAAGTCGACCACGCTGAAGATGATCACGGGCATGCTCCAGCCGACCTCGGGCACGGTCACCGTCGCGGGGCATGACCTCGCAACCGACGCCTTGGCGGTTAAGCGCAGCGTGGGCTTCGTGCCGGAAAGCGGCGCGCTTTTTGAATCCCTCACCGGCCTAGAATACCTCCGCATGGTCGCGGCGCTCTACGGCATCGAGGAAACCCAGGCCGACGCACGGATCACCGAGTTCATCCAATTCTTCGACCTCACGTGGGAAGCGCTGACCGACAAGTTCCTCGGCTCCTACAGCAAGGGCATGCGCCGCAAGGTCGCCATCATCTCCGCGCTCCTGCACAACCCGCCCGTGCTACTCTTCGACGAGCCGCTCGACGGCCTCGACGTCAACGCCGCGATGGGCTTTAAGACGCTCATCCAGACTTTGGCGAAGCAAGGCCGCACGGTCGTCTACAGCTCGCACATCCTCGACGTCGTCGAGCGCCTCTGCGATCGCGTGGTCATCATCCACCAAGGCCGCCTCGTCTTGGACGGTGCCCCCGCGGCCATCAGCGCCGAGCACGGTGGTGCTTCTTTGGAGGAGGTCTTCACGCGTCTGACCGGCGGCGACCGTCTCCGTGAGAAGGCCGAGAACTTCGCACAAACGTTCCGACATGACCCTCCCGCCTAAGCCGGAACGCCTGCAGTCCCGGGCCTTGGGTGTCCTCTTCACCGAGCTCTTCTACCGTGGTCGGCAGATTCGGGTGAACCCGAAGCTCAAGCCGGCCAACGTGAAGCGTGGGCGCTTCTGGGGCTTCGCCCTCCTGGCCCTCGTGGGTGCTGCCCTGATTGCCGTCAACAGCACGCGCTTCCCCGCGCCGCTCTTCGCGACCATGGCGCATGCGTACACGCTGCTCTTCGGCGGCATTTCCTTGGTCAGCGCCAGCGGCGCCATGCTCTTCAACGAACAAGAGCCGGACATCCTCCTGCACCGTCCCGTCTCTGCCCGGGTCATTCTGTTGGCGAAAGTCCGCGTCCTCCTGCGGAGCCTGTGGTTCAATGCGCTGGCCCTGAACTTGATTGTGACGTTGGTCGGGATGTTCTCCGCGCGCGGGTCTTGGCGTTATGGTCCCGCCCACGTACTCTCGCTGGCCCTCAGCGCGACGTTCATGCTCAGCTTGGTGGTGGTCTGCCTCCACCTGTGTCTGCGCTGGTTTGGCAAAGAACGCCTCCATAGCCTCCTCACGACCTCCCAGGTCATCGCGGTGGTGATCTTTATTGGCGGTTCACAGTTGGCGCCGCGGATGATGAGTGATTGGGCGAATGGCCCTTGGCAGCCGTCGGCGTGGTTGCTGGCGTTGCCGCCTTTCTGGTTCGGGTGCATCGACGCCTTGGCGATGGCTTGGTCGCCGGACCCCTGCTTGCTGATCGGGGCTGCCTTGGCCTGCGGCGTGACGGCGTTGCTGGCGTGGTTGGCGTTCGCCCGCTTGGCGGACTCCTATGAAGATACGGTCTTCGCTTTGCAGGAACACGCGCGGGCCCCGACGGCTCCGGGCGGTCGGCGCTGGACGGACCGGCTGGCCGCTTGGCAGCCCATCCGCTGGTGGTTGCGGGATCCGGCCGAACGCGTCGGCTTCTTGCTCACGCTCACGCAGGTGACGCGCGTTCGTAACGTCAAGCTCCGCGTCTTTCCTTTGCTGATTCAGTTCACGGCCTACCCGCTCATCTTTCTCTTTAGCGGGGCGGAAGGATTGACCCTGGTCTTCATCGCCTTGCCCGCGGTCTTCGCGATGGTCGGGTTCGTCATCACCGAAGCCATGCAGTATTCGGAAGAGAATACGGGGTCGGACCTTTTTCGTTACGTGCCGCTGGCGTCGCCTGGCCCGTTGTTCTTTGGGGCCCGCAAGGCCTTACTCCTGCTGACCATGCTGCCACTCTTGCTTCTTTGGGTCACGGTGGTCTTGGTGGTTACCCATGACCCGGTGCAGTTGTTACGCATGCTCCCAGCGATGGCCTTAGGTTGGGTGGCGGGACTTGTCCCGGCGACGATGTCGTCCTACCTCATCTTTTCGAAGAGCCTAGAAGGCGGCATGAAAATGGGGCGCGGTTGCCTGATGCAGTTTGTGCCGCTCTTGGTTGGTGGCCTCGTCGGCGGTGTCTCTTGGGCGGCGTGGAACTACGGCTTCTTCACTTGGTGGCTACTTTTCGTGATCCTCGGTGCCGTCGGCGCTAGCTGGGGGCTGCGTCAGGTCATCGCCCGTCAGCCGTTGGATTTGGAGGCCGTTTAGGGGAGACGTCGTAGCGTCGTAGATGGGTGTCGGGTTGTGGGTGGGGGAGTGGGGGTGAAAACCTGTAAACCGATGGGTACAAGGGCACCGATTAGCACTTTTGCACTGTCTATCCCCCGGTCCCCCTTTTCGTTAGGACAGCCTCGCTATCCCTACCTGTTCCGCACCCACCCGATCAACTTGCTGAACCAGCGGGTGGGCTGGGCGGCGGCGCCGCGGCGTTCGCGGAGGAGCGTGAGGATTTCCTGGCGGCCGAACAGCGTGGCGTAATCGACGGGCGTGGAGCCGCCTTGGTCGGCGAGCGGGTCCGCGCCCGCGTCGAGCAGCAGCGTCGCGATCTCTGCATAGCCCTTAAAGGCGACTCCGCCCAGCGGCGTCTGGCCCTTATCATTGCGGAGATCGACGGTCGCGCCGGACTTCAAAAGCATCCTCACGACCTCGGTCTTCCCGTGGTAGCTAGACAGCATCAGTAGCGTGTTGCCCTTGGCATCGCGCAGGTCTACGTCGAGCCCTTGCTTCAGCAACTCTGACAACTCCGCAGCCCTCCCTTGGCGAGCCAGTTCGGCGGCAGCCTCGGGGAGGAGTGTTTGGTCGGGAGTACCCATCGGATCGTGATATTTGCGGATTAGACGGACCTTGAGAAGCCCGAACCCTAGCATGGCGTGATTGCGCCGGTCCTGTTGTCGCTCGACAGGGGTGGGTGTCGGTAGAGGATAGCGAAAGGTTCGTCATGTCCAAGCGTCGCATCATCCTCGCCGGCGGTTCGGGTTTCCTCGGGAGGCTCTTGGCGGAACGCTTGGTGAGCGCGGGCGATGAAGTCGTGGTGTTGACCCGTCATCCAGATCGTACCCGTCTCAATTATCGGGAGGTCGCCTGGGATGGGCGAACCTTGGGTCCATGGGCCGAGGAGTTCGAGGGCGCCCACGCGGTGATCAATTTCGCCGGTAAGAACGTCAACTGCCGCTACACCCCGGAGGCATTAGGCGAAATCAACGCCTCGCGGGTCGATTCCGTCAAAGTCGTGGCGGCAGCCATTCGTCGCTGTGCACGTCCGCCGCTGGCCTGGATTCAGGCTGGCTCGATGGCCATCTATGGCGACGCCGGGGAGGCCCTCTGCACTGAAGACGCGCCGCCTGGTGAGGGTATCCCCGTGGATACCTGCCTCCGCTGGGAGAAGGCCTTTGCGGAAAGCCCCACACCTGGGACCCGGCGTGTCTGGTTGCGCATCAGTTTTGTCCTAGGCCGTCGGGCTGGCGCCCTGCGTTTCCTTGAAACCATCACGAAATGTTTCTTGGGCGGTACCGTCGGGTCTGGTCGGCAGTATATCAGTTGGATTCATGAAGAGGACATGATGCGCGTCTTCCAGCGTGCCTTGGACGACGCGGTGCTCGAAGGCGTATTTAACGTCGCCACCCCGCATGCTGTACCTAACGCCGTCCTCATGAGCGAGCTCCGCCGGGTCCTGCATCGTCCCTGGTGTCCGCCAACCCCTGCGTGGCTCATGCCCTTGGGCTGTTGGCTATTCCGGACCGAGCCCGTCCTTGCCCTCACCGGCCGCCGTGGCATCCCCGCACGTTTGACCGCCGCCGGTTTTACGTACCAGCATCCCGAGTTAGCGGGGGCGTTGGATGACCTGTACCGGAAAGGGTAGAGGAGCGACTGGGTAACGCCCGTGCGGAGGTCGCTACAGGGTTAACTCGATACAGTTAGGGCAGCACGCGGTGCTGCCCCTACTCGATAAATATGCGAGCAGCCTTAGGTCGCTGCACAACCGCTAGACACTAGGACCCCTTTATTATTAACCCCGCCCCACCACTTCCCGGTAACGCTTCTCGTAGTCGGGGTGGTTGGTCCCCATCCAGCGGTCCCAGAAGTTGAAATAGAGGCCGAAGTTCCCTTTAAAGCTGTCGTGGTGCTGGATGTGGTTCGTCGGGGTGCTGAAGAACTTGCCGAGCCAGGAATCCATGAGCCACTTGGCGTGGAATTCGTAGCCAGTGTGTCCGGCGACGGCGATGGTGACCTGCAAGAACCAGAACAAGCCGAAGGCGAGCGGGTGAATGGGCAGGGTGAGCGCCACGAGCGGAACGATACCGGCTTGGATGAAGGCCTCGCCCGGGCTGACGCAATAAGCGGCCCAAGGGCTGGGATTATGGCTCTCGTGGTGGACGCTATGGAAGAAGCGAAAGAGCTTGGGGTGATGGATGAGCCGATGCGTCCAATAGAAATACGCGTCGTGCATGAAGATCGCCACCGCGACGCTGCCCCAGAACCAACCCCACCCGAAATCATCAATGTTTAGATAGATACGCGTCCAGCCGGCCTTGCTGAGCGCTATCGTCGCCGCCCCGACCAGCCCGTAGATGACGACCGTCAGCGTAGACCACATCGCCTCGCGGCGCATATCCGCCCACGTGGGCATCTCCGGGATGATTTTACGGTTTGCCCACCAGCTGCGGCACAACACGTAGCCGAGGAACCACGCCACCCCAGCGACGAGCAGGTAATGCGTCAGGTCATACGCCGCGAAGAATACGAGGATCTGCCAGAAACCTGGTAGATCATGAGGAAGCGTGGTGGGGGGCATGGCTGGTAATTAGTTTCCAAGCAAGGCCCGCAGGCCGGCTTCGTCGAGGATGGTGACGCCAAGTTCTTGGGCCTTGGTTAGCTTCGAGCCGGCTTCCTCGCCGGCGACGACGTAGTCGGTCTTCTTGCTGACGCTACCGGAGACTTTCCCGCCGGCCTTCTCAATGAGGTCGCGGGCTTCGTCACGGCCGAGCGAGGGTAGGGTGCCCGTGAGGACGAAGGTCTTGCCGGCGATGCCGGTGACGGCCGTCGTGCTGGCGGCTTCGACGAGGTTGAGTCCAGCCGTGCGCATGGCTTGAACCCAGTCGCGGTGATTGGGGTCGCTGAAGAAGGAGAGGATGGATTCCGAGACCTCGACGCCCACGCCGGAGATGACGGACTCATAGGACACGCCACCTTTTTTGCCGACTTTGGTATGCAAGAGGTCGCTGGGTTTGGCCGCCTCCAGGGCGTCCATCGATTTGAAGTGTCGGGCGAGGTCCTTCGCGGTCTGCATGCCGACGTTCGGAATGCCGAGGGCGTGGATGGCGCGCCAGAGCTCGCGCTGCTTGGCTTGTTCGAGTCCGGCCAGCATATTGTCGACGGACTTCTCCTTGAAGCCTTCGAGCATCATCCATTCGCCGCGGTTTAGTTTGAACGCATCGACCGGGGCATCGACCAAGCCGAGGTCAATCAGCTGCTCGGCCACCGCGTCGCCGAGGCCATCGATGTCGAGGCATTGCTTGCAGGCGAAGTGGACCAGCCGGCGGATCTTCATATCACGCGACGGGGCGCGGAGCTTATAGGCGGCTTCGTCGCCAACGCGGACGGCGTCCAGGCCGAGTTCCTTGAGGCGGGCTTCGAAGTTGAAGGGCTGTGAGTCGGCCGGGCGCTTTGCCAAGACCACGCTGAGGACCTGCGGGATGATTTCGCCGGCCTTCTGGATGCGGACGGTGTCGCCTTCGCGGATGTCCTTGCGCGCGATCTCATCGGCATTGTGGAGCGTTGCGCGCGCGACGGTCGAGCCGGCGAGCAGGACGGGGTCGAGCTCCGCCACGGGCGTGATCGCGCCCGTGCGTCCGACCTGCATGCTGATGGCGCGCAGGGTCGTCTCGGCTTGGTCAGGCGGGAACTTGAACGCCACCGCCCAATGCGGGAACTTGCTGGTGCGGCCGGCCTTCTGTTGCTCCGCGAGGCGGTCGACCTTAACGACGGCTCCGTCGGTGGGGAAGGGGAGGTCCCGACGCAGGAGGTCTAATTGCTGCACCGCTTTCCAGGCGGCTTCGATGCCGCGCTGGACGGGGATATCGTTGCGGGTGGGGAAGCTCCAATCCTTGAGACGACGCTTGAAGTCGGACAGTGACGCGAAGGCCTGGGGCTCGCAGGCACCCAAGCCGTAGCAGAGGACGCTGAGCCGGCGTTTCCGGGCCTCGACTTGGTCTAGCAACTTAACCGTCCCAGCCGCTAGATTGCGTGGGTTGGCATAGAGTGCCTCGCCTTCGGCTTCACGCTCGGCGTTCAGCCGTTGGAACTCCGCGAGCTCCATGTAGACCTCGCCGCGGATTTCGAGCAGGTCGGGGGCGTCGGAGAGCTCACGCGGCAGGGACTGGATTAAGGCGATATTATGGGTGACGTCGTCGCCGCGGTTACCGTTGCCGCGCGTGACTGCCCGCACGAAACGCCCCTTTTCATAGGTGATGGAGAGGGCGACCCCGTCGACTTTCGGTTCGACCACGAAGTCGACGTCGTTCGTGCCGAGCGCCTTTTGGAGCCGCTCACCGAAGGCCCGGAAATCGCCTTCGTCGTAGGTGTTGTCCAACGAAAGCATCGGCTCGCGGTGGTCGCGTTGTTGGAAGCCCTCGGAGCGGTCGTCGCCAATCCCTAGTTCCGGCCCGGCGTGTTCCTGGTATTTGCCTTCGAGTTTACGGAGGCGAGTCGCTAGTTCGTCGAATTCGAAGTCAGAGATTTCTGGGGCGTTTTTAAGCCGATATAGCTCCTCATGCCGCGCGATCAGTCGGCGCAGGTGCTGGATTTCTTCGAGGTCAGTTTCCTTCGACATGAACGTCCCAAAGGTAGGGGAACGAGGCTGGGAAAGCAAGGGGGTAGGGACAGCACCACGTGCTGTCCTAGGTGTAAAAGTGCCAATCGGCCTTCGGCCTGTGCAACGGTGCAGAAGTGAGGAGCCGTAAGGGACAGGTGGGCAAGGTGACACGGGGACAAGGGGTTGTGTGCAGCCTGCGGCTGCTTGCCTCGGGTAGGGTTGGCAC
>CAIYEN010000144.1 GCA_903925205.1 uncultured Opitutia bacterium
CGTGCAAAAGCAGTTCAGCCAGGTCGAGAACTTCGTCGCCCAAAAGGTAGACGTCATCATCCTCAACCCGTGTGAACTCGAGGCCAGCACCCCGGCCGTCGACTACGTCAAGGCCGCCAAGATTCCCCTCGTCCTCGTCAATCAGGTCACGAAGTCGGCGGGCGACAGCTACATCGGCTCCAATGACTTCGAAGCCGGCCGGATCGCCATGGAGGCCATCGCCAAGAAACTTAATGGCCAAGGCGGCGTCCTGATGATCCACGGAATCATGGGCACGTCGGCGCAACTGCAACGCGAAGCCGGCGCTCGCGAGGTTTTTGCGAAATACCCCGGCCTCAAACTTATCGACCAACAGACCGCCTCGTGGGATCGGGCGAAGGCCATGGCCTTGACCGAGAATTGGATCCAAGCCCACAAAGGAAAATTCCAAGCCGTCTTCGCGCATAATGATGAAATGGCCATGGGGGCCTTGCTCGCCCTCGAGCGCGCCGGCATCAAGAAGGACGTCACCGTCATCGGCATCGACGCCATCGCCCAAGCCCTGACCGCCGTGAAAGAGGGCCGCCTCGACGCCACGGTCTTCCAGGATGCCGTCGGCCAAGGGCGTGACTCCGTCGACGCCGCCTTGCTCTTGGCGCGCCATCAGCCCTGCCCCAAGGAGAAACTCATCCCCTTTCAGCTCGTCACCCTCGAGAACCTTTCTTCTTTCCTCAAATAATATGAAAACCCTGCTCTCCCTCCTCACCTTCGGGCTATTTGCGACCGCCGCGGTCGCGGCCGAACCCGACACGCGTCTCTTCGAGATGCGCGTCTACTACGCCGCCGAAGGCAAGCTCGACGGCCTCAACGCCCGTTTCCGCGACCACACCCTGAAGCTCTTTGCCAAGCATGGCATCACGAGCCTCGGTTATTTCGTTCCGACGAAGAACACCGAGAACAAGCTGGTCTACTTCCTCGCCTACCCAAACCGCGAAGCCCGCGACGCCTCCTGGAAGGCCTTCCAGGCCGACCCCGATTGGAAGGCGGCCGCCAAGGCCTCCGAAGTGAACGGCAAGCTGATCACCAAGATCGAGTCTGCCTTCCTCACTGCGACCGACTACTCCGCCCTCGCCCAAGTCAAGGCCTACGGCCAAGGCGTCTTCGAACTCCGCACCTACACGACCGAAGCCGGCCGCCTCCCCGACCTCAACGCCCGCTTCCGCGACCACACCCTGAAGCTCTTTGAGAAGCATGGCATGACGAACGTCAGCTACTGGAACCTCGCCGCCGACCAAAAAGGCGCCAAGTCCCCGCTCGTCGCCGGCAATACCCTGATCTACCTCCTGACCCATAAGTCCGAAGAGGCCGCCAAGGCCAGTTTTGACACTTTCCGCGCTGACCCGGCTTGGGTCGCCGCCAAGGAAGCCTCGGAAAAGAAGGCGGGCGGCTCCCTGACCATCAAGGATGGCGTGAAGTCCGAGTTCCTCGTGCCGACGGATTATTCTCCTGTAAAGTAATTCTCCTACTGCCGCCTGCAAAACCCCTCGAATGAGGGGTTTTCTGTTTCGGAGGGTTGCAGGGAACCCCCGAGGTCCTAGGTTGGTCTCACCCCTAGTCCCATGTCGTTCCGACTTTCTTTACTCCTGCTGACTCCGCTGGCTGCCGTGGCCGCCGAAGGCGTCTCGTTCAACCGCGATATCCAGCCGATCCTCTCCGAGTATTGCTACCACTGCCACGGGCCTGACTCCGGCTCGCGCAAGTCTAAGCTCCGCCTCGACCGCGCTGACTTTGCATTCCAACCCGCCAAGAGCGGCGACGTGGTTATCGTCAAGGGTTCTGCCGATCAGTCGCCGCTGATTAAGCGGATCCTCAACAAGGACCCAGATGAGGTCATGCCTCCGCCCGACACGCATAAGCAACTCAAGCCCTTCGAAATCGAACTCCTGCGCCGCTGGGTCAATGAGGGCGCCAAGTATGAAGAGCACTGGTCCTTCCTACCGCCGCAGCGGCCGACTCCACCCGCCGATAAGACTGGCTGGGCCAAGACCCCCGTCGACGCCTTCATCGTCGCGAAGCTCGCCCAGAACGGCTTGAAGCCCAATGGACCCGAAGCCAAGGAGCGCCTCTTCCGTCGCCTCAACCTTGACCTCACTGGCCTGCCACCCACCCCGGAAGAACTGCGTGCCTACTTGGCGGATACCTCGCCTGATGCCTACGCCAAGGCCGTCGAACGTCTCCTGAAGACCGATGACCATGCCGAGCAGATGGCCCGCCACTGGCTCGACGCGGTCCGGTACGCCGACACCCACGGCATCCACATCGATAACATCCGTAACATCTACCCTTACCGCGACTGGGTCATCAACGCCTTCAAGGCGAACATGCCGTTCGACCGCTTCACGATTGAGCAGATCGGCGGCGACCTCCTGCCCAACCCTACCATCGAACAGATTGTCGCCACCGGCTATTGCCGCTGCCTGCCCACGACCGGTGAAGGCGGTGCGATTTCCGAAGAGGTCATGACGAATTACGCCAAAGACCAGGTGGAGACCTTGGGCGCCGTTTGGCTCGGCCTGACGAGCGGTTGCGCGGCCTGCCACGACCACAAATTCGACCCAATCAGCCAAAAGGAATTCTATGCGATGGCCGCGTTCTTCCGGAATACCTCGATGTCCGCCCTCGACGGTAATAACGCCAACCACCCGCCGTCTATGCTGGTCGCTCGGCCCGAGGACCGCGTGAAGCAGGCTGAATTGGAAACCGTGCTCGCCGCCCTCAAAAAGGATGACGCCGCCCGCAAAGCCAAGGCCGATAAGG
The DNA here is from genome assembly GCA_903925205.1 of uncultured Opitutia bacterium. Taxonomy (GTDB): domain Bacteria; phylum Verrucomicrobiota; class Verrucomicrobiia; order Opitutales; family UBA953; genus UBA953. The sequence continues at coordinate 2,797 of CAIYEN010000144.1, forward strand.
AATTCGCCGCGTGGCGCGCCCAGGCCAACCCCGCTTCGATCGTCGCCAAAGAACTTCCGGCGGGCTGGTCCTTTGACGCCGCCACGCCCATGACGGTCAAGACGCCGGCGGGGCCCGCGCTCACGGCCAAGGCCATCGGCAAACCCGCCTACAACAAAAAGCAAGGGGGGTTCGTCCTCGATGGTTCGTCCGCGTATGAGCACGCGACGCTTGGAGATTTCGAAAAGAACCAGGCCTGGGCCGTGCAGGTGCGCCTCAAGATGGTCAAGACGGTCAATGGCGCCGTGTTCGCCCGCATGGATGAAGCCAATAACTACCGCGGCTGGGACTTCTGGATCGAGAACGGTAACCCCGCCATGCACATCATTCAGACTTGGCCCGACCAAGCCCTCAAGGTGCGCTCGGCCGGCGTCATCCCAGTGAATAAGGAAGTCGAAGTCATCGTGACCTACGACGGTTCCGGCAAGGCCGACGGCGTGAAGTTCTACATCGATGGCGACCTGCAGCAAAACATCGTCGACAACAACACCCTGCCCGCCAACGCAACCATCCGCACCACGACCCCCTTCCGCTACGGCACCCGCAGTAAGGCCGGGGCCACCAGTATCGTCTTGGCTTCCGCAAACATCATCCCGGCCCTAGTTGAAACCGGGGACGTCGCCACTTTAGGCAAGGTGCCTGAACTCCGTGCCGCGGTGGGTAAGGAAGGCACCAAGGCGTCCGCGGCGACCGTCGCCCTCCTGCGCAGCTACTACGACCGACGCATCGATAAGTCCGACCAATCCGTGCTCGCCAAAATCAAGGCCACCAACGCCGAACTCGACGCGGTCAAGAACCGCGGCGCCATGACGCTCATCATGAAGGAGAACGCCACGCCGGCCACCGCCAAACTCCTAATCCGCGGCGATTACACCCAACCGTCGGAGGTCCTGAACGCTGGTACGCCCCGCGTGCTGCCGCCCTTAAAAATCGAAGGCAAGACGGCGAACCGCCTCGACCTGGCCCGCTGGCTGGTCGATGGCCGCAACCCGATGACGGCTCGCGTCACCATGAACCGTCTCTGGTATCAGTTCATGGGCACGGGCCTCTCCGAGACGACCGAGAACGTCGGGATCATGGGCGACAAGCCTTCGCACCCCGAGCTACTCGACTGGCTCGCCACCGAATTCGTGGCCCAGAAGTGGGACCTGCGGGCGATGGTTCGCGCCATCGTGCTTTCCGAGACGTATCGTCAGTCCGGCGTGACGACGCCGGAGAAGCTCGAAAAGGACCCGAAGAACCGCCTGCTCTCCCGTGGCCCGCGCTACCGCGTCGACGCCGAGATTGTGCGTGACCTTGCCCTTTCCACGGCTGGCCTATTGGTGAAGAAAGTCGGTGGCCCGTCCGCCCGTCCTTACCAGCCCGAGAACATCTGGAGCGATGTGGCAATGACGCAGAGCAACACGCGTTTCTACACGGCCGACAAGGGCGAAGGGCTCTACCGTCGGTCCATGTACACGTTCCTCAAGCGCTCAGCGCCGCACCCCATGATGCTGAACTTCGACGCCACCTCCCGCGAAGTGTTCTGCACCCGCCGCGAGCGCTCCAACAGCCCGCTGCAGTCGCTCAACCTGCTCAACGACGTTCAGTTCATCGAGGCCGCCCGCGTCCTCGCAGAGAAGCTACTCAAGGAACAGCCCACGGACGCGGCCCGCATCGACCAGCTGAGCCTGCTCCTCCTCTCCCGTCCGGCGACCGCCAAGGAACACCAGATTTTCGCCAAGTCCCTCGTGGCCTTCCGCGCGGACTACGCGGCCAAGCCTGCCGAGGCCACCAAGCTGTTGAAGTCGGGCGATAAACCTGTCGACCCCAAGTTGCCGACCAGCGAGGTGGCGGCCTGGACGTTAGTCTGCTCGCAGATGTTCAACCGCGACGAAACCCTTAACAAATAATCCTCCCATGCATCCCTTTGACGCCGTCGAACACAACTTCCGCCTGAACCGTCGGCAGTTCTTCCGCCAGAACGCCATGGGCCTCGGGGGCATCGCCCTCGGCTCCTTACTTGGCAAGTCCCTCGCGGCCCAAGCCCAAGCCGCTGGCCTGCCGGGTGCGCAGCACTTCCCCGCCAAGGCGAAGCGCTGTATCTACCTGTCGATGATTGGGGCGCCCTCGCAGTTCGAGATGTTCGACTACAAGCCCGAGCTCGAGAAGCGCTTCAACGAAGACCTGCCCACCTCCATCCGCAATGGCCAACGCATCACCGGCATGACCTCGGGGCAGGCGCGTTTCCCCGTCGCCCCATCGGTGATTGGCTTCAAGCAATACGGCCAAGGCGGGACGTGGATCTCTGACATCCTGCCCTACACGGCCAAGATGGCGGACGACATTTGCGTCATCAAGACAATGAACACGGAGGCCATCAACCACGAGCCCGCCAATATGCTCTCGTACACGGGCAACATGGTGCCTGGGAAGGCGTCCCTCGGCTCTTGGCTTTCCTACGGCCTCGGCAGCCTGAACGAGGACTTGCCGACGTTCGTGGTGCTCCACGCCCGCCACTCCAACCCGGGCGCCAACGTGCAGGCCATCTCCGCCCGTCTCTGGTCGGCCGGCTTCTTGCCGACGCAATACTCGGGGGTGACCTTCCGCTCGGCCGGCGACCCCGTGCTCTACTTGCGCGACCCAGATGGCGTCAGCCGCGAGACCCGCCGCAAGATGCTCGATGGACTGAACGAGCTCAATGAGTTGACTTACCAGCAGGTCGGCGACCCCGAGACCGCCACCCGCCTCAAGCAATACGAAATGGCCTTCCGGATGCAGGCCTCGGTCCCGGAACTCGCGGACCTCTCCAAGGAATCCAAGGAGACCTTTGACCTCTATGGCCCGGACTCCAAGGACCGCGGGACTTTCGCCAACAGCTGCCTCACGGCCCGTCGGCTCGTCGAGCGCGGCGTGCGCTTCGTGCAGATCTTCCACCGCGGCTGGGACCAGCACGGCAACCTGCCGAACGACATCAAGTCGCAGTGCAAGGACATCGACCAGGCCGCCTGGGCGCTCATCCAAGACCTCAAACGTCGCGGCATGCTCGATGACACCTTGGTCGTCTGGGGCGGCGAATTCGGCCGCACCCCGATGGCCCAAGGCGACGGCCGCGACCACCACATCAAGGGCTACTCGATGTTCGTCGCCGGCGGCGGCGTCAAGGGCGGGGTGACCCACGGCGCCACCGACGACCTGGGCTACCACGCCGTGCAGGACATCGTCAACGTGCGCGACC
>CAIYEN010000145.1 GCA_903925205.1 uncultured Opitutia bacterium
CCGATCTGGCATCTCCGGCATGCGCTTCTCTATTTCCGAAACCGCCAAGTACGGCGACATCACCCGCGGTCCTCGCGTGATCAACAGCGCTTCCCGCAAGGCGATGCGCGAGATCCTCAAGGAAATCCAGTCGGGCAAGTTCACCGCCCAGTGGGTCAAGGAATACAAGACCGGCCTGAAGAACTACAACAAGCTCCTCAAGCAGGGCGAGAACCACCCGATCGAAAAGACCGGCCAGCGTCTCCGCTCGCTGATGCCTTGGGTGCAGAAGCGCAACATCAAGGGCGCACAGGCCGAGTACACGACGAAGTAAGCGTCGGACACTCCGCCAAGCAAAAGGGCCAGCGCAAGCTGGCCCTTCTTCTTTGGCGGATAAACCAGCCTTACATGATGATCACCGGCGCAGGCTGGGCGGCGGGGGCACCGGCTTCAGCAGGCTGAGCAATCGGGGCAGCGGGTGCCGGATTATTGACGGCGGCCATCTCCGTCCGGAGGGCGTTCATTGCGCGATCGCGGAGGGCGATGGCCTTCTGACCGAGGGCTTCGCGTTCCGCGGGGGTGGCGTTGCGCATGGCCTCACCGAGTTCACGGGCTTCCGCCATGATGGCCTGGCCTTCGGGCTTCATCATGCCAGCGAACATCGCGCGCTGCAGCTTGGCTTGGTCTCCCCCGGAAATTTCTTCGACCATCTTCTTGGTTTCTTCGCCGAAGGCCTTGGCCCGGGCCTTGAATTCTTCCTTCGCGATATCTTCTTCCGACTTCTCAGCTGCGACCGGGGCTTCGACCGAGCGCGGGGCGCGAGCCTTGGCAACCGGAGCAACCTTTTCAGCGACGGTGGGCTTAGGAGCCTCGACGACAACGGGTGCGGGCGTTGGCAAAGCGTATTTAGCGATCAAGAAGCCACCCCCGAGGCCGAGGGCGAGAATGAGGACAAGCGTGGTTTTGGACATAGGGGTGTGATTTAGGCTTAAACAAGAAACCTAGGGCTCGACAGATGTTAAGGCTAATCGCCAAAAACCCGCCGACCGCCCCCTCTCAAACGATTGCATTCCCCCATTCGATGGCTTGGATGAGCCCACCCCCATGAAAGAGTCGACCCCCACCCCCGACCCCATCCATTCGGATGCGTTCTTGGCCCGCCTAATGCGCGGCCAGCTCAAGCTCTCCATCGCCTGTGCGTTCTGCTTCGTCGTCGCACTCGTCGCCCTCCCCTTGCTGAACTACTTCCAACCGGCGTTCATGGCCCAACGCGTCTATGGTTTCACCCTCACATGGCTGATCCTCGGGGTGCTCTTCTTCCCGTTCGTCTGGATTATCTCCTTCGTCTTTATTCAGCGCTCCATCGCCCTGGAAGACGCCGAAGCCCAAGCCGCCCTGGACGGCCTCAAGAAGTAACATGCACGCCCTCCTCGCCATTCTCGCCGCGGCCGAACCCGCCACCAAGGGCATCGACCCTTGGATCGCCTTCTTCTCGTTGATCACCGTCGTGATCACCGTCGGCATGGGCTTCTGGACCGCCGGGAAGTCTAAGAGCGCCGGTGACTTCTTCGTGGCGGGACGCTCCGTCTCCGTCGGCTGGAATGCCTCCGCCATCTCCGGCGAATACCTCTCCGCGGCTTCCTTCATGGGCGTCGCCGGCATGGTGATGCTCAATGGCTACGATGCCCTGTGGTACCCGGTCTGCTACGCCTGCGGTTACCTCTTCCTGCTCCTGTTCATCGCGGGCCCGCTGCGTCGCTTTGGCGCCTACACCATCCCAGACTTCGCGGAAGGCCGCTACGACTCGCCGGTCTTCCGTAAGATCGCCGTCTGCTTCGTCCTCTTCATCGGCTTTTTCTACACGATGCCGCAGATGAAGGGCGCGGGCACGACACTCGCCTACATCTTCCCCGGACTACACTACTCGGTCGGCGTCATCGTCGTCGGGGCCGTCATCACCTTGAACGTTTCGCTCGGCGGCATGAAGGGCATCACCCTCGTGCAGGCCTTCCAGTACTGGCTCAAGGTCTTCGCCATCACCGTACCAATCTTCGTCATCGCTGCCATCGTCGGGCATTACCAGTCGCACCTCGAAGCCAATAAGACGGCCCAAGAAACCGTCGCCGCCGCTCCCGTCGGCATCGAACGTAAGACCCTGCCCGCCAAGGCCCCCAAGGATGAGCAGTGGATTGCACCGTTCGGCAGCCTGACCACCAAGGCCGTCGACACCGCCATCAAGGCCGCCAAGACGCCCGAAGAGAAGGCCGCGCTCGAAGCGAACAAGAAGCCCTATTCCCTGCTCTATACCTACTCGCTGATCATCGCACTCGTCTGCGGGACCGCGGGCCTTCCGCACATCTTGGTTCGCTTCTACACGAACCCCGACGGTGTGGCCGCCAAGCGCACCACGATGTGGGTCATGATCCTCATCGGCGTCTTCTACGTCTTCCCCCCCATCTACGGCGTCATCGGTCGCTCCCTCACCCCGGAACTCTACGACGCCGTGGGCTCGAAGGGCACGGACAAGGTCGTGCTCGAACTGCCGACGCTCCTCGCCGGCCGCGACCACCCGCTCCTCGGCTCCATCCTCTCGGGCATCACCTGCGCCGGCGCCTTTGCCGCGTTCATGTCGACCTTCTCCGGCCTCCTCGTCTCGATGTCCAGCGCCTTGGCGCATGACATCTACGGCCGTATGCTGAAGCCTGACTCTTCACCCGAACAGCGCCTCACGGCCTTCAAGGTCGCCGCCGTGATTATCGGCGTCGTCTCGGTCGCCCTCGGCACGCAGGTTGAGAAGCTGAACATCAATTACCTCGTCGGCCAGGCCTTCGCCATCGCGGCGGCCAGTTACTTCCCCTTGCTCTTCATGAGCGTCTGGTGGCGCGGTATGACCATGCGGGGCGCGGCCACTGGC
>CAIYEN010000146.1 GCA_903925205.1 uncultured Opitutia bacterium
CCTCGATACAAGCGGACGCGACGCAGTCGCGCCCCTACCCAAGGCAGCGAAGATCACGGGCGCGTGGTGTCCAAAGCCATTCACTTTCCGTCATATCGTCACCAGCGCTTTCGTGGGCTTGCAGTTTATCTTCGAATCCTAATAGTGCCTCCGTGAGCGTTACCCCGTCCGACGAAGTCGTCCCTAGCCGCCGGCGCACGCTATGGCAGCGCTTAGGTGGGGAAGGTTTTATCGTCTCGGTGACCATCCACGTGCTGTTGGTTTTAATCGCGGCCTTCTTAATCATCTCGGTGACAAAGGAGTCGGCGAAGAAAGACCCCGATAGTTTCTCCACGGGTTCGGGCGGAGGTGCCGCGGGGGAGAAGGCCAAGCAGTTTCAGACGCGCTTGCAGCCGAAGAACCCGAAGACGACCGCCAAAACCCCGGCGCGCATCACGACGAAGAATGCGTCGGCCACGATCGCCTTACCCGACGTCCCCACGGTGGCGATGTCTTCGCTCAATGCAGGCGTGATGGGGGGCGGCACTTCCAAGGGTTTTGGCGGTGGCGCGGGCGGTGGGATGGGGGGTGGCCTCGGCGTTGGGGTCGGTGCCGGCAAGAACTTCGTCTCGCTCTTCGGCGGCCGCGGGGCGGGTAATGGCCTGATCGGCGAGTTCTGGGACATCAAGCGCGCCAAGGACCATAAGCCGATCATCACGCTCAAGCCGGGCGTCAGCACCTACGGTTACACCGATGACGAAATCTCGGATTACTTCCGCGCCATCCGCAAGGTCATCTCGGCCAAGGGCGATGCGACCCTAGCGCTCGAAAAGTATTTCCATGCCGATGCCGTGCTCTCGGCCAATGGCATCTTCCAGCCGACCATGAACGCCGCCGAAGCGCCCAAGGCCTTCGGGGTGGAGAAGGAAGTCGCTCCGGTGCTGTGGCTAGGCGTCTATCGCGGCAGGATTCGGGCCCCCTTCGCGGATCAGTTCCGCTTTGTCGGCGGTTGCGACAACGTCTTGCTTGTCATCGCCAACGGCAAGGTCGTCCTCGACGGCAGCCTCAAGCACATGCCGGGGGATTCGGTGAAGAACTATTACGCGGCGGATTGGAAGCAGACGACCGAGCCCTTGTCCGGCCTGCCCGCGCGCGCACCGACCAATAACTTCAATTTCGTGTACGGCGATTGGGTCCGCATGGATCCCAGCACCGACACAGACATCACGATTATTCTCGGGGAGTCTGGCGGTGCCTATGGTGCCTTCGTGACCATCGACTATAAGACCGCCCCTTGGCACAAGAAAGGCGGGGCCCTTCCTGCGGGCGGTTACTTGCCGCTCTTCCTCGTCGGCAAGCCCGATGCCGAATTGCGTGAGCTCATGGAGAAGGCTGGTGCCCCGGCGGGCGTGAAGCCCTTTCTCGACGGCCCGATCTTCACACCTGGTTTGCGCGGGGTGAGGAGGTAGGGCGCGAGCGAAGCTCGCGAGGGGACAAGGGGACATGGTTACAAGGGGACAAGGTGACAAGGGGACAAGGTGACAAGGGGACATGGGGACAAGGGGACATGGGGACAAGAGGGCGAGGGGTTGTTGAATGGTTGATTCGTTGATTGGAGGGCGGTCGAGACGCGACCGTGGTGCTGCGGCCTCCGGCCGCTGGTGTACGCCGTGATGCG